>NZ_JANOQD010000061.1:0-10723 GCF_031422135.1 Flavobacterium sp.
AAGACAGTGGCGAAGGACGGTGTTTTTTGTAGCTGGGTGATGCGATGGGAGCTGCAAAAAATGTTGTCCTGGAGCCACTGGCAAGCGCGTTGGCAGGAGCGGCTGTTTTACATAAATGATATTATAGCTTCATTGCAAAAAACAAAAAAACAATAAACTCGCTTTGTGATGAACTATAATACTCAATTATGTAAAACAGCTTGGGGAAAAAAATTACTGGCGCAAGTTGCGAAGCGTACGTGTTTTTGATAAAAACTGTGCCAGTAATTTTTTTTGGAGCGTTGGCAAAGGAGTGGCTTTTGAAATGTAAAACTTCCTTTTTACCACCGAACGAAAAAGATTGTTCTCGCTATTGGAAATGTAATTAGCGAAATGAAGCAAACAAAGAATTGATGATAGGAATACTTGGACTATGAGCAATTTTTGTGCAGCTGAATGAGATAATTACAAACATTTATTGATAAATAATGTAAATTCAGTAATAGAAAAAATGATGTTTATTTATCAATTATATCATATTTAAAATGCTCATAAATCATAACCATTGCTAGTGTATCCAATTCACAATACTTCAACAGACCTTGAGTTATTTCATTTCTTTCTTTGGTTGACATATCAACATATTGTAATTTAGCATAGGCTGTTAATGCCGCTCCTCCATCTGCAATATTTTCTATATCGGAAATATTATCTTCCAGTTCTGTTTCACTCCAATTGTCAAATAATAGAGGTAGGGTTTTGTATGGATTAATTACTTTATCACCGTCCATTTGTAACCAAATATGATTTGTTGGAAAGTTTTGACTGCTCAACAATATATTACCAATTGGTTGACTATACTTCTTTTTTAAGAATTCACTTGAGTTTAAACTTGCCGGTAAAACTGCCTTGATGGAGTTGGAACCATTTGTATAGGGATTGTAATAATAGTCTTTGACCACTTTACATAAATCAACCATATTTCTATTACCTTCCCATTGTTTCTGTTGGTTTTTGGTAGATTTAGAGATTGTTTTTAGGAAAGTAATTAATTTTTCTTTGTCTACTTCATCACTTTCTTCCAATTGAGTAATTATAGCATTGATAATAGTGTTCTCGTGGGTTGCAAACTTAAAAACTGTTCCGTCATCATTTCCAATAGCTGCTTGTAAAGCTCTAGCAAAAATAAAATTAGGAAATTCACCTGCTGTATTATTAATATATTGGCTTTGGTGTTGTATAGTACCATCTTCATTGTATTTATGATGTGAAAACTGGAATGCTACTTGCTCATAAGGTTTGCGACCAGCAGTAAAAGGTAAGGCTACTGTACTTGTTTCAAAGTCTATAAAATGTAGAGGGAAAACCCATTTATCCATTTCCTGTTTTAATGCTTCTTTTTCTACATAAATTGAATTATCATTTTTGACTGCTTTTTCTACTTGTATCCATTGTCTTTCGGATGGTGCTATCCTATCTGCTTCGGCTTTAATATTAAAATCTTCTTCAGTTAATTGTTCCATTAACATACGGTTTTCTTCCATAACGTTTTTTCTTCTGAAGTTCCATATTTGCAAGACATTTGGCTTATTAAAATCCGAAGATGACCAATTCAATTGTTTGGTAAAGCAATTTTTAAAGCCAGAAAGCAATCTATCCTTTTCTTGTTCAGGACTTGTTTTAAATTCACAATTTTTGCAAGCACTGAATTGTGTTGGCCAATTTATATATTTGTCTTCTTGATAGGCTTTCTTGAAAGTGATAATAGCCTCTTCAAAATTGAGATTTTCGTGATACTTGTATTTATCATCGATAATATCATTTACGATAGTATCAACATTTACTTCTGACAATACTGAATTACCAATTTCTTTAAGAGAATGCACTTTTTTTATAATATCTGTTCTTGGATTGCCATTATTTGGAATTCGGAATAATTGATTTAAACCATCAATACTTGCTTTCTTAGTTTTATCTGCCATTAACAAATAGGCATCAAACTTGAATTGAGGAAATGTTTTTTGAGCCACATATTTTTGAAAAGCTAAATCAAATAAGTAAGGCTTCCACGAACTCACTAAACCACCGCGAGCACCAATAAAATTATTTTTTTCGTTTGGATTAAAAGACTTGGCTTTTACTTCAATTAGCTTAATAGCATTCCCTTTTTTGACAATTATATCTGTTCTTATAAAAAGCCCATCGAATTGAAAAGCGGCTTCATAAATTACCACATTGTCATTCTGTAACGCTTCTTGAGTTAGTTGAGCTGCTTTTTCATATTCATAGTTTTCTGTATTTATGAAAATACCGTTTGGATAATGAAGTCTTGCTAATTCTTCTACTTGGAAGCCACCATTTGCTAATGCTTTCAAAAAAGGGTCTTCATTTTTATTGTTTGCATATTCTCTTTTAGAAGTATAAAAAAGTTTATTGGGACATTCCAATGCCATTTTGAATCGAGATTTCGTTAATAGTTTCATAGTCGATGTTTTACTTTTAATAAGGTTTAATATAAAACTTTTAAATATCTGTTCAAATAAAAAAGGTAGCCCAGTCAGACTACCTTTAACTCTTCATTAAAACAAACAAGTTTATTTCAAATTAGATCACCTTTTAAAGTGTAACAGTTTTGCTTGTGTGTGGCGGTTAAAAATTATTCCTCAAACAAAAAAACTTTTCATACTTGACAAAAAGCCAAATAATTAAAATCCCAATATTTAATTTTCAAACTTAAACCCGCATTCGGTTTGACTGGTTGCAAAACTTTATATTTTAGTCGTAAACTTCTAACGATTTTTTTGCTGTCAATTCTTTTGATAAATTAAAATTATCCCATTTTGTAAACCAATACTTTCTTTCTTTTTTAAAATTAAGTATATCAAAGTGTAAATGTACTGGAATATTGAATAAATCCATAATATCTCTTTTAAATTTATTATCTACAAATGGACAAACCAGTATATCAAAAAAAAGTAAAACTAACTCTGCCGATTTCTTTCTTTTATCTTCATCAACATTTTTTATTTTATTTATAATTGCAGTTTTGATTGCCTTTTTAACTTCTTCAAAACCGTGAGTATTTCTAATATAAAACAACAAGACTGTAATTACAAAATAATTTGGTTCAAAGTCAAATTCTAAATTATTTGAGGTTTCGTTTCTTTTTAACTTAAAATATTCTATTAAATCATTTTGGGTTAATTTATAATTTTTACCTAATTCACGTAAAATTATAAATAGGTACAATGTCTCTATTTGAATATGTTTTTCTGATTTATTATTTAATAAAATCAAATTTATTTCATCGGAGATTTTCTTTAAAATTAATTCTCTATTTGAATTTTGTTCATCAAATCTTGAAAAGTATTTATATTCTTTTGGATTAAGTAGATTACCCGTTTTAAATTTATACTTTCCTTTATAATAAAGCATTATAGCCGATAATATAGTTGAAAGTTTTATAGTTGAATTAACTTTTGGTGAAACAGTATATAGAAAAAAAGCGAAGTCTAAAATTTCTATAATATAATCAGTAAAAGCTTTTTCCTGTTTTACCATTTTCTTTAACTGTTCTTCTGATAATTCTCCTTTACTTTTAAGATTAACTAAAATTGCATAGTATTTTTCAAATTTACTTATACTTCTTTCAACCCTCTTATTGATGATTGCTAATGTATAATTCATTATATCCTTATATTCAACATTTGATTCTTTTACCAAGATTTTAAATCTTGTAATTAGATGATTTGAATCGCATTCAAAGTTTAATTTTTTAAGTACACCATCATCTTCAACGTAGTCCTCAATTGAAAATTTGATTTTTTTACTAAATAAATCACCCATTTTTTCTTTGGCAATGGTGAGTTCAGTAATTAGAGGTTTATTATAATAATGTGTTTTAGATTCACTAATTGACATTTTATATTCCTTCAGATTAAGCTTAAATCTTGATAGAATTTTATCTTTATCACTGTCTTTATTATAAAAAACAAAGAAGTCATCTACATATCTGTAAACCTCGTAATCTGTTTTATAATATAATTTATCTTCTTTCCTTAAATCATTTTCTACCGATTTATCAATTTGTTGTAAAATTAATTCTGCAAATATTCGTGAAAATTCAGGACCAATGATAATGCCATTAGTTTCTCCATAATTAGCACTTTGCATAAAGTTATCGAATTGTCCTGGGAATGTTTGATTAGAAATAGAGATATTATCTTTTACAATTTCTTTATTATAAATTGCCCAACTCATTGAATGTGTATAAATACTATCAAAGCATTTTGCAATATCAAATTTGAACATTTTATCATATTTTTTCTCTGAACGATGGTAATGATAATCTTCGTAAAACTTATAAATATTTGAATACTTCTTATAAGTAAAAAAGTTTTTTAAATTTTCATATTCTTTACCATCACTTTCAATGAAATCGTCATTATCTCCTGTATTTTGCTTGTTAAGTTTATCATTATTAAAAATGAATTTAGCAATTGAGAATGGTTTGCGAATAGAAAATTTACTTTCTTTAGAATAATACAATATTAGTTCTTTGTATTTGTCATAAAATGTGACTAATTCTACTTGGCTTTTAGGATGTGGAATAGTTAATTCCCTGTAATCTTTTGCTTTATGTGTTATTCTATATACAAAAGGAATTTTACGATTTTCTGATTTCTTAGGATCTCTATCAATCGTAATTACATTATTTACACTACCATTTGACAAATCAAACAAAATTTGCATAAACTGAACTATAACAGCTTCTTTTTTCGCATTTTCTTGTTTTGCAAACGAAAGTTTTTCACTTCCATCTTTTATGAAGTTTACTTCATATTGATCCAAGAAATTATAAAAATATCTATTTGAAAAAGTTAAAGGAGTTTCATAGGGTAGTGTGTCGGATAGTACTACTCTGTTTTTTGAATATTTTAAACTTTTTTTTGTTCTCTTTTTTTTCATTATTTCCAAGCTTCAACAATTCTTTCAAAATTGTTCATTAATACTTTTTCTGCCTTGTATTTTGGAGAACGTAAATCAGGAATATCTTTCTTTTTTCCATTTATGTTATAAAAACTCTTTTCATTAAAACCCTTTTCAAAGTTGCATTTTTTAAGTCTTTTATTTAAAGTTGGATGTCCTGCTACAGGTAATTTTATATCAACTACAGTATGTAACATTTGGTCTAATCTTTTTAAGCATTCGCTGTCATTTTCCAATAAACTATTTGAATAATAGATACCTATTAAACCCTTCTTGGGTTGATGAAGTCTTGAATTTTTTGTTAGATAATTAAATCTATGAATTAATAATTTTCTCGCTTCTTTCTTATTATAACTATGCTCACTAAGATATCTGTCAATTGATTTCGTGATGCGTTCTTTGTATTTCCTTTTTTTATTATCCGATAATAGAATTTCCTTGTATGCTGACCTAACAATTTTAAATTTATATCCTAATAAAGTAATATCAACAGTAGTAGTTTCATTATTTAATAAATCAATTTCTTGAGTTTTTGAAACTTCACCTGGAACCGAACCATCTTTTATATTTAGACCTTTGTCTTCTATTATCCTTTTTATTTTATCTAAGTAATTATCTGAAGTGTTTTTCGATTTTGGTGTAAAGAAAATAATTATATCATCTACATATCTACCATAAAAAGTAACGCCTTCAATATTTTTAATTTCTTCATCAATTTTTCTCATATACAGCTCTGCTAAAAACGGACTGATACCTACACCTCTAGGGATGCCTTTTCGAAGTTGTTCTTTTACAATTAATTGATTTGTCAAAAAATTATAGTTGTAGAGTAAGTTTTTGATTAAAGAGACTGATTTAGGACTTAATAAGGAATTGTTTTCTATTAGTTTTAACAATTCATATTGTGGAACATTTTCATAAAATGACCTTATATCTGTTCTAATAATAAATTTTGGGAATTTATCTTGTAATAATATTTTAACCTGTTTTACTATTTGGTATCTGTTTGCCTGTTTTACTTTGAAAGTTCTAAAAACATTATATTGAAGTTGTTTCATTGTAAAGAAAGAAACTGCATCTTTGCTAGTTGTATAAATTGTTTTAGAACCAGATTCTGGAATAAAAGGTGTTAATCTAAAATTAAAACTATTACTATTGACTTCATTTGAGAATCTATTGAGGTCTATTTCTAAATAATTTTCTTTTGCGTCTTCAAGTATTTGTTTTTGTTCAAAAGCAAGTTCATAAGCTGTATCGTCTCTTACTACTTTGTTTTTTTCAACTTTACATTCTCTTCTTTTCGCTTTTAAAAGTAATGTTGTTCTATGATAGTCATCTGAATAGAAATCATTATAATAATTACCCTTACGATTTTCAATTTCGTGAATAATCTTAAAGTTTTCAAAAGAAAATGATTGATTTAACATATACCTTATATTTAACTATATTCTATAAAAAAATTTACAACTGCATTACATAAGAATTATATCAAATGCCTAACCTTAATTTTCTTAAACTTTTTACCAAAACCTAGTATAATTGCTTCGTTGTTTTTAATAATTAATTCTCCTTTTTGAAGTCCTGCGATGGCTTGTTTTATTTCTACTAAATCGCTTCCTGCTACTCCATACATATCTTTTAGCACTGCATCGTTAATGGATTGCTGCTTCATTATTAACGGATATTGTGCATTGGCATAGAAATCAAAATGTTTGCTTTTGTAAGCATCCATATTTTGAGTTGCCAGAATGATACTCATTCCTTTGTTACGACCTACTGCAATCAAATCACGAAGTGGTTTGTTGTCAAATCCTAGCATATAATGAGCTTCATCAATGATTGTGAAGTGCCTTAATTCTACTTTTTCTTTATCATTGGCTTGAACTGGTAGATTTTCGTAAATGGAATTTAGTTTTGAAACTATGAAATAAACTATTGCTTTTCCGATTGGACCTTCTTTTGGAAATTTATCCATTTTCACAATAAAACTATTTCCAATTAAATCAATTCTATCATCGTTTAGGAATAGATTAGCACGCTCTAATTGACTTAAAACCGATTTTACACTATCCATTCTTTCGCGTTCGTTTTGTGGCTGTAAATCGGTGTAGTTTTCTATTATAGTTGTGAAATTGATTGATTTTCCTTTTGTGTCTTTATAGGCATTGATTATTGCTTCGGATAATCTATTACTCATATTGGCACTGATTTTTGCACTATCAATAGCTAATAATGCGTTTGCCAATTCTGTTGAGTATAAATTGATTTCGTTTTGTGTTTTGCCTACAAAATCTTTGAATGGTGTAAATGGTAAAGGTTCTACCATTGGATCTAAAATAGCGGAACGGTTTACTTCAAAATGTTGCAGCCAATCATTATTTGCTATATCTGAAAATTCTCCTTTGTAATCGAAGAAAAGAAAATTTACTGGATAATTACTTTCAACCGATAATGAGCGCATTTCATTCATTAAAACGGCTAAAAGATTTGATTTTCCTGAACCTGTTGAACCTGCAATAAGAATTTGAGTGTTGGTTACATTTTTGCTATTCATATCTAAATAAGCATTAATATCCCCATCATAATTTCCAATATTCAAGTTTAATAATGGTATCTGTCCTGCTTTTATTGAAGCTGTTGTACTGACTTTTAGCCATTCTTGAAGTGTGTCGCCTTTCATTAGTAAATCAAAGCCTCTGAAAATCTCGGCATTTACGACTTTACTTTTTGTAATGTTATCTTCCCAATTTATTTCTAAATCGTGGTATCGCAACTTTATCATTGATGATAACATACCATTTAGATTGTGAACTGTAAAAAGTGTTGGATGAATACTGTTAGACGACATTTGAATATTCAGTACTTCTTTATTTCTTTTCTCATTATCGGATAAACCTGCAATCAAACAAATACGCATCAATTTTGCATTACCTTTTGGCGTAACATTTTTATGATTATCTGTATAGTTTTTTAAATTGATGTGTTTTTCTAAACGTTCTCGCAAATCATTCATTTTTGAATTTAACGCTTCCGCTTGTCTTAATCCTGTTTCTATAGATGCCATAACTGCTTTGTATTAATTAGGAAAATAGCCTTCTACTACCTCTGTTAATTGATTTTCCTTGTCTCTAACGAGAGTGAATTTTTTGGAAATGAAATTTTCTATTTTTTGCAAATCAATCGCTTTCCTAATTTCACTGTCGGTACTCAATAAAATGGTTTGATGTGATAATTTAGGGAAGTAATTTTCGAGTAATGAAGCTCTACTACTTTCGTCTAAATACCCCATAACTGTATCAATCATTACTGGTGGATTGTAGTCACCGTAATAATGCAATGATTTTAAAAGTACCTGGATAATTATTTGTTTTGAAGCTGCATTTAACTCTTCCAAATAGATTTCGTTTCCTGCTTTGTGATAAATTTTAAATGACAAGTTACTTAAATCTTCGGACAACACTACACGATCTATTTGATTTTCATAAGCAACCAATGTGGTGTTCAAATCGGTTTTCATTGTTTCTTCGATACGTGATTTTTTATTATCCAGTAAAGCATTCGATATTTTAGTAAACAACGGACCTAATTTTTTCAGAACTTCTAATTTAGGATTTGGTACTTCATCATCAGACAAATCAAATCTTTTAATTTTTTTGTCTAAAAGCTCCATATCAGACTGATAATTTTTGATAGCTTCCTTGTACTCTTTTATTTTTAATTCGTTAGCTTCAAAGTTCTGTATCGTTTCTTCGCCACCTCCCATATCATTTTTCCTTAAATCCAATAACTGAATTTTCAAATTAGGTAGCGAAGTCAATTCCTTTTCTAAACTACTCTTTTGTTGTTCTAGTGTATTGTATTGATTGATGCTTGACCAACCTAACAATTGTTCTAAGTGAGTTACATCATTCTTATCAATGAAATCGTATTCCGTATCATTTTTGTTTTGACCTGATTTTTTAAGGATATAATCTGCAAGTTTTATTTTCTGTTCGGCTGTTAGTTCTCCTTTGATTAAATTGTATTCTTTGAGGAATTCTAACACTTTATCTGAAACTTTGCTAATGTGTTCCGGCTCAATAAAATCGCTATTATTTTGTTGACTTTTCTCTGAAAGTATTAATTCAATTTCGTTTTGAACGATAGTAATGAGCTTCGGAATGAAAACCTGAATTTCAATATCATTAAGGAATTTTTCAGATTGGTCAATAAAAAGGGTTTCTTTATTTAAAATATCCTCAATCTTTCTTTCTACGATTTGAATTTGTTCCTTGATATTCGCCTGAAAATTTTTGCCTTCTTTAGCACTTTCATAGAATTCTTTTTGAGCCAATGAATAACTCAAACTTCTATCATACTTTACTTTAGTGGCATCTATTAAATCCTGGTATTTTTTATGTTCCTCTAAAAGGTTTTTGTATTGAATTCTTTCTTCTTCCACTTCTATACTTTGCGCAATGTATTCCTGCGTTAGTGTATTGGTTGCATTGCCTAATTGAATGTACTTATTGAAACCCATTACGTTTTCAATATTCTCTTTGATAACACGATTAAGGTATTCGTCCTTTAACAAATTACCTGCTTCCATTGCATCAAAAAGAAAATATTTACTTAATTCTTGTGGCAGGTTGGCTTTGATTATTTTATTTACTTCGGCTTCTTTTTTTACTCTTTCGGCGTGTGGTGTTGCCGTACCGTAGTTAAAAACGTCACCATTAAGATTAAGCATTACAGCTTCTACTGGACTGTCCTGTGCGTTAAGTGTATATAATCGTTTGATTATGTATTTGTAATCATTGTGCAATACTTTACCCGTAAAGTGAATTTCTAATTCAATTTTGTTGCTACTATTACCTGCTTTTTTTGCCCTTTCTCCAGCGTTTTGTAATTTATTGAAGTGTTGTTCGTCTTTTACTTTTAGACCATACAACGCACTATAAATGGCTTGAAATAAAGTGGTTTTTCCACCTCCATTTTCTCCACCAATTAATATTATTGGCTGCTCTTCGTTTACGGTTAAATCCAAATCGAGTTCACGATAGGTTTTAAAGTTTTTGGCAATTATTTTGGTAATGAGCATAGTACTTATATTTTGTTTAAAGCCTTTTCAATAATTTTTTCAATCTTTTTGCTATCAATATCTTCGTTATTGATTTTAAGATTGTGGAACTCTTTTAGTATATTTTCTTCAAGCCATTCAAACCCTAATCCTTGCTCTTCACAAAGATTTTTGATAATTTCCATATCGTCTTTACGAATACCAAAATGAATGAATGTCGTATCTAGTCCTTTGTTTATCATAACATTATTTTTTTAATCGTTTAATGTCTTCTTCAATTTCTTTCAAACTTTGCTCTTTCTCAATAGCAGCTTGTTTTAGTTTGTATTTTTCGAACTCGGCGGATGATTTTTTTAAAGCACTATCGTGACTTATTTTACCAGCGTGTGTTAGTAATTCTCTACCGTTGAGTTGCAGTATACCGTCTAATCTTGCAATCCAATCTTTCATATACATAGGCGTTTGTTGTTGTGCCATAGTTTCGGCAAATGCCAAATATTGCTCTACCAATAGTCCTAGTAATTTTATTTCATTTTCATCAAGATAATTTTTTGCAATACTAACTTCTTGTTTTGTTACCGATTTTGCTTTTGGTTTGTCATAAGATTTCATTCCTAAAAGTGGTAAACTGGCATCTACTCTTCGATACACTAACTCGGCTGCCGTATTTTGAGATATTGCCCAAAGTAATTTATT
>NZ_JANOQD010000062.1:0-62557 GCF_031422135.1 Flavobacterium sp.
AACTCGTAAATATACGCAACTGCTAAAAACGCAGTTTTCTCATTTACAGCTTTTTATAACAATCTATTTAAAAAACGCAATGCGTTTTTTAAATAGATTTTGATTTCAAATCCAAATATATATAAATTTTCCTGCTTAATAGTATCTAACTTTTTTTATTTTTTAATACTACCCAAAATTCCCTTCAACATCCCATTAAAATCAAACTCACCTTCTTCTTTGAGCCCCATTCTAACTATTACCATATCTAAAGAAGGTATAATATACACCATTTGCCCCTGAAAACCATTGGCAGAATACAAATCCTTAGGAGCATCAGGATATCTTCCGCCAGCATTCAGCCAAAAGTGTCCACCATAAATTCCGTTAGAATCATTAGTTGGTGTGGATACATATTTTGCCCAACTTTCGTCAAAAATTTGATCCCCATTCCAGTTGCCTTTGTGCAAATAAAGCAAGCCAAATTTTGACCAATCCCTAGTGGTTGCCCAGCCATACGAGGAGCCAATATAATTCCCAGACATATCTTGCTCCACAATCATCGAGTGCATACCTATTTTGTCAATAAGAGAACTGTACCAAAAATCCAAGTATTCTTGGTGTGTTTTGAACTGATTTCTCAAAATTCCTGATAATAAATTTGTAGTTCCAGAAGAATAATTCCAAGTATTGTTGGGCTTGCCAACAAGGTTTTTTTCCATTTGTGGCTTTGTCATGTCTTCCGATTGGAAAAGCATTCTAGTAGCATCAGAAATTTTACCATAATCTTCCTCCCATTCCAATCCAGAGTTCATGTGCAACAAGTCGTTAGTAGTAATTTTTTTGCGATCATCATTTTGCCAACTGGCAAATGGAACAGGTTTGTTAATGTCAAAATTTCTTTGTTTTTGAAGAATACCAAAATAGGTTGCAGTAATACTTTTGGTCATAGACCAACCCAAAATTTTAGAATTTTTAGTAAAACCCGTATCGTATTTTTCAGCAATAATTTTGTCTTTATAAATAACCAGTAGCGATCGAGTGCGTTTTTTTATTTCGCCTTTTTTGTCAAAAGCATTTTCGACAGCCGCATTTAGTTTGGTATAATCAATATTGTCAAAAACATACTTTTCTGGTTCTTGATCTCCATAAGGAAAAGCTAGATTATGGTTTGCTGTTGTTCTTTTTGGAACCAAATACGGTTTAGTTGCATCATAATCATCGTTTACTAAAGTAGCGCCCAAACCTTCTCGATATATCGCTTTTCGTTCTTTTAATCCATAAACAGATGATGTGGCAAATCGTTGCGCATCATCAATACTGTTTTTTGCCAAATCAATTAAATCGATGTCATTGTCTGTTTTTTCAATCAATGCCACCGACCGATTGTCAATAAAGTGTCCCGAAGCAATACTTTTTGCCGAAAATCCCGAAATCAAATCCAGTTTTGGATACGTTTCAAAACCATAATAAATGACAGCTGCTAGAGCGACTAAACCAATAAATTTGAAAACCTTTTTCATTTTAAAATATTTTCAAGCAAGTTATAAATTTTTTTGGCACAAATTTTCAATTTTTTTCTTGCATAACATTCATAAAATAGCCGATAAACAAAATATAAAAATTCCTCAATTCGTGGCGTAAACAAATCCAGATTGATTACTTTTGTATTTAGAATTTTTCTAAATAATTATGCTAGACATTCAAAAAATAAGAGCTGATTTCCCAATCCTTTCACAACAAGTCAACGGGAAACCCTTAGTGTATTTCGACAACGGAGCCACTTCGCAAAAACCGCAAATCGTAATTGACTCCATTGTTGATTATTATTCCAGATACAATGCAAACATTCATCGTGGTGTGCACACTTTGAGTCAAATGGCGACGGATGCTTATGAAGAAGCTCGGAACAAAATCCAAAAACATTTTAACGCAAAACAGCCGTTCGAAATTATTTTCACCTCTGGAACAACCGAAAGCATCAATCTCGTGGCCAATGGTTTTGGAGCCTTGTTACAAAAAGACGATGAAATTATAGTTTCTGCGCTGGAACATCACAGTAATATTGTGCCATGGCAAATGTTGTGCGAACGCTCAGGAGCAAAACTCCTCGTAATTCCTATGAATTATGATGGCGAATTGTTGATGGACGAATATGAAAAATTACTTTCAAACAAAACCAAATTAGTGGTGTGCAATCACATTTCAAACGGACTTGGAACCATTAATCCTATTGAATTCATCATCGAAAAAGCACACCAAGTAAATGCAGCGGTTTTGATAGACGGCGCACAAGCCTGTCCCCATTTAAAACCAGATGTTCAAGCCCTAAATGTTGATTTCTATGTCACTTCGGCACATAAAATGTGTGGACCAACCGGCGTTGGAATCCTTTATGGCAAAGAAGAATGGCTCCGAAAATTACCGCCCTACAAAGGAGGTGGCGAAATGATTGCCACGGTAACTTTTGAAAAAACAACCTACGCCGATTTACCACATAAATTTGAAGCAGGAACACCTAATATTTGTGGCGGAATCGCATTTGGAACCGCAATCGATTATATGAATGCTGTAGGATTCGAAAACATTGCCCAACACGAACACGAGTTACTGGAATACGGTACAAAAAAATTGCTGGAAATCGAAAATCTCGAAATTTATGGGACTAAAAACCTGCTTCAAAAAGCATCGGTAATTTCATTTAACATCAAAGGCATTCATCCCTACGACATTGGCACGATTGTCGATAAGTTAGGAATAGCAGTTAGAACGGGGCATCATTGTGCGCAACCCATAATGGATTTTTACAAAATTCCAGGAACCATTCGTGCCAGTTTTGCATTTTATAATACTAAAGAAGAAATTGATATATTTGTAGAAGCAATAAAAAAAGCCAAGATGATGTTGTCTTAATTTTTTTTGGAGCTAATCCTGCTATCCGTTGCAATCTTTTTAAAACTGTCCTACTTCGACAAGCTCAGTAGGACAGTTTTAAAAAGGATTTCCACTACTATCAGGGCTAAAAAACCCTAAAAAAGAACCTTATGAAAACAATTGCAATACTATTTTTAAGCTTATTTTTATCAAAATCCTGTCAATCTAAAAAAGAAATAAGCAATAATTCTTCGCAGGTGACTACAACTCTAGAGCAAGTACAAGAGTTAAAATCCGAACCTGAAACCGAAACAGTGAAAACACAAAAACAAGAAAAAGGAACTTTTATTCAATACGAAGCCTCTACAAGAGGATCGTATCTCAAAATCACAATTTTGAACGAGAAATTAACCCTTTTTAAAGATCGTGATCCAGAAGCAAAAGGAGATTCCAAAACCCTAACTGCTGCTGAAGTTTCTGAACTAGCCACATTGTTAAAAGAATTTAAACCAGAATTATTGCCTACACTAAAATGGCCCACAGAATTGCGCTTCTATGACGGAGCATTGCATGCAAATCTTACCATTGTTGAAAACGGTAATACACACATAACAAAAGGTTTTGACCACGGACATCCGCCAGTTGAAATAGAAAAATTTGTAATCAAATTACTCGCAATAGCAGAAAACAAATAATGACAATACACGAAATACAAGAAGAAATTGTAGACGAGTTCGCCATGTTCGACGATTGGATGCAGCGATACGAATACATTATTGATTTAGGCAAAAATCTGCCACTCATAAAAGAAGAATTCAAAACCGATGAAAATACCATCAAAGGTTGCCAATCTAAAGTGTGGTTGAATGGAGAGCAGTTAGAAGATAAAATAGTTTTCACTGCCGATAGTGATGCCATTTTAACCAAAGGAATAATTGCTATTTTGATTCGCACTTTTTCAAATCAAAATCCAGCAGATATATTAACGGCCAATATGGATTTTATAGACAAAATAGGGCTCAAAGAACACTTATCACCCACTAGAGCCAACGGATTGGTCTCGATGATAAAACAAATAAAAATGTATGCATTAGCATTCAACTCACAAAATTAAGTTATGGAACCAGAAATAGATACAAACGCATTAGGCGAAAAAATAGTCAAAGTTTTAAAAACCATTTACGATCCAGAAATCCCAGTTGATATATACGAACTAGGATTAATATATGATGTAATGGTCAACACGGACTACGAAGTAAAAATATTAATGACACTTACTTCGCCTAACTGCCCTGTGGCTGAAAGTCTTCCAAAAGAAGTAGAAGACAAGGTAAAATCGTTAGAAAGTGTAAAAGATGCCGAAGTTGAAATCACCTTTGATCCACCATGGAGCAAAGATTTAATGAGTGAAGAAGCCAAACTCGAATTGGGAATGCTTTAAGATTTAAAATGGAAGAAATAGTAAACAAAGTTGCAAACAGTGCCTTACTGGTTTTTGATCTGGAAGATTATTATCCTGAAGGGCAACGTTATTCTATTGATATTTCACAATGGCTACTGGAAGGGTATGTACTGCGCGAAAAAGATTTTCGACTACAATTACAACAGAAAGATTGGACAGTATATCAAGATTCTTTTGTTGCATTATATTGTAGTACTGATGCTATTGTGCCTTCTTGGGCATACATATTAGTGACTACACATTTAAACGGTATTGCAAAGAAGGTTTATTTAGGAACAATTCCGCAACTGGAAACTTCAATGTATCAAGAAATTTTAGAAACAATTGATTTTTCAATTTATAAAGACAAATCCACAATTATAAAAGGATGCTCTAAAAAACCAGTTCCACAAGAAGTATATGTTTTAACCACTCAAAAATTATTGCCTTTTTCTAAAAGTATTATGTATGGCGAAGCGTGTTCTGCAGTTCCTCTTTATAAAAGAAAATAGGAATTACTTTAAATCAGGAACGCAAAAGTGTAATTCATCGTTTGTTTTTGCCTTTTATCGAAATAATAACGATCTGTTTTCTTAAAATTTATTTATTTTCATTTTTATTTAACTTTGCTTAAAACCATTAAATAAAATAAAATGAAAAAAATAATTTTAACACTTTCGGTATTGCTTTTTAGCTTTGGTCTACTAGCACAAGCAAACGAAAAAGAATTGCTTGAGAAATCGGCAAAAGCATCAGAAAAAGCAGTCGATACTACAAGTTTAGGATGGAAACGTACAGGGAATATTAGTTTTTTATTCAATCAATCGTCTTTTAATAATGATTGGCTAGGTGGTGGAACATCAAACTTCGCTGGTAATATGGGTATAAACTATGATTTCAATTACAATACGTATACTTCAGTTTGGGATAACAAAATTATTGTAGCTTACGGTTTGACAAAATTAAAAGATCAAAAAACTACAAAATCTGATGATAGACTTGAGTTTACTTCTTTGTATGGAAAAAAAACAGGTCAAGGACACTGGTATTACTCTGGTTTCTTAAATTTCAGAACACAAATGGATTCTGGTTTTCTAACAAACTCAGGGGTTGTAACAAAAATTTCGCATTTTATGTCACCCGCTTATTTGCAAATTGGCCCAGGGATGTTGTGGAAAAAAAGTGACAATCTAAAAGTGAATATTGCTCCTGCAACATCAAGATTTATTCTTGTTCACGATGAGTTCACTAAATTAGGCTCTGCTTTTGGTGTAGAAAAAGGTAAAACAAGCCGTTTTGAATTTGGAGCGGCTCTTAATGGGTATTACAAATTGAATTTAATGGAAAACATTTCAATGGAAAACATTTTGAATCTTTATACAAATTATCTTGAAAAACCACAAAATGTTGATGTTGACTACCAAATGAACTTAGTTATGAAAATTAATAAATACATGTCAGCAAATGTAGCTTTTCAAGCAATTTATGATGACAATGCCATCAAAGCAGTTCAAGTTAGAGAAGTTTTCGGACTTGGAGTTAATTACGGCTTCTAAACACGGTTTATCTTACTTTTATAAAAAATGCTCTACTAGAATTTCCAGCAGCGCATTTTTTTTTGGTAAATAACTGTTAATTAGCGTTTTAATTTTAAATAAAATAAGGTATAATAAATATTTTTTTGTAATCTTTAACTTTATTTATAATTAAATAATCGCTTTTAAACGATTTTATTTGTCTTTAATCGATATTGTATTTTATATTTGCAATCTGATTAAGAATAGCACCTACCATTTCTTAAAATCTAAAAAATTAGTTTTTAAAATTAAATTTAAAAAAATTATGAATACAGTAATGAATTTGGAATTGGTTAAATTATCGCATTTTAATTGGATTACAAAAATTGAGTCATTTGTAGAAGGACAAAAAATTCCGAAAAATGAAGTTGCTATTTCTCATCTCGATTCAGAATTAGGAAAATGGTATTATGCTGTGGAACAAAACAAATACAAGCATTTAAAAGAAGTTCAATTTCTAGAACTTAAATATAAAAAACTGCACACCATAGCCCAATACATTTGGGAATCAAAAATGGCTGGAGATTTTGAATTGGTCAAAATATATTATGCTGATTTTCTTGAAGTAACAAAGCGCATAATCAAATATTTTGAAATTGTTGAAGAAATAATTTTTGAGAAAACAGCTCGAATGCGAGTAGTAAATTTTTAAGTTTGAAGTTAGTTATATCTAGAAAATCTATTGCTTTTGCAGTAGATTTTTTTTTTGCTTTAAAACGATATAGTAGGTTGATTAAAACTTTCTAAATTAATTTAAGTACCCAGTCATTAAGTTGCAATAAATTTAAATCAACCATAGATGAAGATTTTTTTGGACACAGCTTTGAAATTATAAAATTTCTAAAATAGGTGTTGCATATAAGCAATATTACCATTATAACTTGTAACCCGTTGGGTGTAATTATTTATTTTTAAGGTTAATTTATATCGTTTTGTCACACGGAGCTTGTCGAAGTGCCTTCTTTTTTAGTCTTTGCTTCCTTTGTTAGCGCTAGCTAAGCTCAGACTGACATTCTTGCATTATTTGGCTTTGATTTCAAATGGATGTAATCAATTTAAAGTGATTTATTTAATTACACCCAACGGGAAACTTACACTAATTTTTACTACTATTTATCAAGTCATTGATTATAATTTCAAAAAATAAAACGGGTAACTTGAATTAATCATAAAAAAACTACTACTTTTTTAAGACAACTAAAAATAAAATTCTAACTTTGGATAAATAGCAGTAGTATGTTTACAAGCAAAAAAGAACTTATTTTTGTTATTCTATCTGGAATATTTATAACAAATGCTGTAGTCGCGGAGCTTATAGGGGGGAAACTTATTCAAATAGGTCCCTTTGTTATGAGCATTGGTATTTTGCCTTGGCCTATAGTTTTTCTCACCACCGATTTGATTAATGAATATTTTGGCGAGAAGGGAGTAAAAAAATTATCATTTATAACCGCAGGACTTATTGCCTACGCATTTTTTATATTGTTATTTGCAATGAATATTCCAGCTGCTAAAGGAATTAGTCCAGTAAGTGATTCTCAGTTTCAAGCCGTTTTTGGACAAAGTATGTGGATTATTGTGGCGAGTATCATTGCGTTTTTAATATCCCAGCTTATTGATGTGACCGTTTTTTGGTTTTTTAAAAATAGAACAGGAAATACTAAAATTTGGTTGAGAACTACTGGGTCAACCATAATTTCCCAATTTTTCGATTCTTTTATAGTGTTAGGAATCGCATTTTGGTTGCCTGGAAAAATGAATTTTCAAACTTTTGTAACTTCTGCTTTAACCGGTTATAGCTTTAAACTAATCATTGCCATAGGGTTAACCCCGTTAATATATTTAGGACATAGTATTATTAAGAAGCAAATGGCGGATGAAAATTAATATTGCAAATCATTTTTTCATAAACCCATAATATATTTATATTTGCACAACACAACTTCAAAAAAATGAAATACAAAAGAATACTTCTAAAATTGAGTGGCGAAGCATTAATGGGTGAGCGTCAATACGGAATAGATCCAAAACGACTCTCTGAATATGCTGATGAAATTAAACAAATTCACGATTTAGGGGTAGAAATTGCCATTGTAATAGGTGGAGGAAATATTTTTAGAGGAGTTGCTGGAGCAAGTAACGGGATGGATCGTGTGCAAGGAGATTATATGGGAATGCTTGCTACGGTTATAAATGGAATGGCACTACAAGGGGCTTTGGAAGAAAAAGGGATGTTAACCAGATTGCAAACCGCTCTAAAAATCGAAGCTATTGCAGAACCTTATATTAAAAGAAGAGCTGTTAGGCATTTAGAAAAAAACAGAATTGTAATTTTTGGTGCTGGAACTGGAAACCCTTATTTCACTACAGATACGGCAGCGGTTTTGAGAGGGGTAGAAATCAATGCTGATGTTATTTTAAAAGGAACACGTGTTGATGGAATATATTCTGAAGATCCTGAAAAAAATAAAAATGCCATTAAATTTGATTACATTTCATTTGAAGATGTACTCAAAAAAGGCTTAAATGTTATGGATACCACGGCATTTACGCTCAGTCAAGAAAACAAATTACCTATCGTAGTTTTTGATATGAATAAAGAAGGGAATCTTGTAAAAATTTGCAAAGGCGAAAACATAGGGACAATAGTTAATATATAATTCAGACAACTAGACTGTTAGAGTATTAGATTTCTTAGACCATCAAAAAACGAACAATAGTCTAAGAAATCTAAAAAAATCCAAGTCTGACAATCTAAGAAGTCTAACAATTAAAAAAAAAATGACGGAAGAAATAGATTTTATATTGGATAGCGCAAAAGAATCAATGGATAATTCAATAGCGCATTTAGAAAAAGAATTTTTAAATATTCGTGCAGGAAAAGCATCTCCAGCAATGCTTGGTGGTGTTTTTGTTGATTATTATGGTTCGCAAACACCCTTGTCTCAAGTGGCAAATATAAATGTGCCTGATGCAAGAACCATTACCATTCAGCCATACGAAAAAAGTATGCTGCAGCCTATAGAGAAAGCAATTATGATTGCCAATATAGGTTTTAACCCAATGAATAATGGCGATATCATAATAATCAGTGTTCCGCCACTTACCGAAGAAAGAAGAAAAGATTTGGTCAAGCAAGCAAAAGTCGAATCAGAAGATGCAAAAATTGGAATACGTAATGTGCGTAAAGATTCCAACAATGATATTAAGAAATTAGAAAAAGAAGGAACCTCTGAGGATGTTTGTAAAACGGCAGAAGATAGCGTGCAGAAATTGACAGATTCTTATATAAGAAAAATTGAAGAATTACTTGTGGTTAAAGAAGCTGAAATATTAAAAGTATAGGTAGATAATATCTTAAATACTCTTTTCTAATGTTTTGATTTTGATGTAAGATTATCTATGACAGGTTTTTTATAACTCCTTCCAATAGGGATAATCTTACCTGCTATTTCTACACCATTAGTATCAAAAAAGTCAATTTTAGATTTTGCAACAATAAAGGAACGATGAATTCTTATAAAATCTAATTTACTTAATTCTTTTTCTAAATCTGTAATTGTATATCTTGTTTCAAAAGTCTTTGTAACAGTAACAATCTTTATGTTTTCACGTTGGCTTTCAATGTATAAAATACTGTTTAAGTTAATTTTTGCTTTTTTCTTATTGACATTAAAAAACAATACATCGTGATATGGTATTGCGTTTTCAATAGTCAAACTTGAAGGGCTAGTATTACTTTTATTGGCAACCTTATTGACCGCAATAATAAATCGATTAAATTCGATTGGTTTTAATAAATAATCAATCACATTATAATCATAACTTTTTAATGCAAACTCGTGATAAGCCGTTGTGATTATAACCATTGGAGGCGATTCTAATGCACTTAAAAAATCCAAGCCTTTCAGTTTTGGCAAATGAATATCCAAAAAGATTAAATCTATTTGTTGTTCTCTCAAAATTTGTAATGCAGCTATAGCATCGTTGCAGATTACCATTAACTTTAAAAAAGGGACCTGATCAATAAAATTCTTGACCACTTCTACTGCTAGTGGTTCGTCCTCGACAATCATACATTTTATTTTCATACATTTTAATTTAAAAATAATTGAAGTCTGGATTTAAAAACTACTCCCTCTGTTGCTGTATTTAATACAAAACCTGGATACATTAACTCTAGTTGTCTTTTCAAATTTTTTAAACCAATTCCGTCTCTAATTTCGTTTTCAGAAACATACTCAAATGTATTGTCTACTTGAAAAAAAAGTTCGTTATTTTCTACTTTCAGCTGTATTTTTATAAACCCTTTAGAAATGGTTTCACTTGCTCCATGCTTAAATGCATTTTCTACGAATGGAATTAATAATAAGGGTACAATAGTAGCACTATCAGAGTCAATTTTATAATTGAACTCAATTTTCAATCTGTTGTTGTAACGAATTTTTTCTAATTCAATATAATCATTCAGGAACTGAATTTCCTTATTTATAGCTATTCTTGTAGCCTTAGTTTCGTATAACACAAAACGTAATAGTTTCGATAATTTGATTACTACATCAGGAGTTTGGTCTGATTTTTTTATGGCTAAAGCATAAATATTATTTAGTGTATTGAATAAAAAATGAGGATTTATTTGAGCTTTCAAAAAATTTAATTCGGTTTCTAATTTTTCTTTTTCCAGTAATTGTTGTTTCTCTCTAAGTTTTTCACTCACGGAATATTGTTTAAAGGATATGGATGCTACTAGTATAAATACAGTATCCATAAATGAATTTAAAACCCCTTGAAAATCTAAAATTTTTGTATTCTCATTAAATCCGTACACATAAGGAATTATAAAGTTAACAGCTAATAATCTATATATGTATAGAATAAACACTAGAGATAGTAACACATTAAAAGAAAGTTTTAAAAAGGTTATTTTGTGTTGGATGTATTTGTTTAAAAAATAAAAAACAACATATACAATAGGAATTTTAATGGCAAAAACCAATATTGATTCTCCAGCCAATACAATTGTAAAAGCTTCCCAAGTTGAAAACTGTTTGTATTGTCCAAGTACCCATTCAAACTCTGTATATACTTCAAATGATAAATAGGCTAACCAAAACAAAAAATGCCGAACAATTCTTTTTTTCATAAAACAAATATACAATTTGGTATCATTTTTCAGCTTAAACGATACAAACAACCCTTTTTTGTATACCAATGCCTATTTTTACTATTCTTTTTTATTGTTTTTATCTATTTCTAGCTTAAAAACTTCTTTATGTATATTTATCACTGTTGTTGATAGCTATTCGTATGGTTTAAAAAATTGAAATAGTATTTTTATAAAATAATTAACTAAGAACGAAAAAATGTTTTCGTAAAAAATGTATTTAACAATAAAAAAAATGAAAAAATCAATCTTTAAATCAGTACTCGTTTTAACAGCATTTTTACTGTTTTCTTCTTGCAGTAATAGTTCAGACAATCCAGTTGTGCCAATACCAATAATTCCAGTAGCTGGAAATAGTTGGAAAATGAATGATTACAATTTTTCTAGACGTATTTCTACTCAAACTTTGACAAACTATACTAGTGGAAAGCCATTTACCCAAGTTAATGTAGATTCTAACATTTCGACAACTAATAACAATTTCAAGACTTGCAATGTAGTTTTTTGGTTCAATACACATCTTGCTGGAGTGTATTCAGTAAAGTCTAAAAACACAGTAGCGAGTGACGTGGAATTGAATTATATGAATATTCAATGTGTCGTTTACGATCTTGCGGGCAAAGGAGCAATATATGAATCATCTATCGATTCAAATGTTTCAGTTACAGTGGAAGAAGTTAATGGGAAATTGGTGATTACTTGTGCGGATCTAATTACACTAACCAAAACACTTGATGATGGACTTGCAAATGCACCAGAAACAATGACTTTTACGTGTGATAAAGTTTTGTAAAGCTGTTAAAGCCTTAATGGGAATTAAAAAATGTAGTTTACTAATTTAAAATAACAATTTTGAGTTTAATAATCAATAATAAAATAAGTTTTTTATTCAGAGCCTCTATTGCATTTATTTTTCTGTCTCATTCTATAGTTAGAGTAGTTGAAAATACAATACCAGAATTTGCTGGTTTTTTAGCAAGTAAAGCAATTCCGTTTTCCGTTTCAGTGGTTTGGGGAATTACAATTTATGAAATGGGAGGCAGTATTTTACTTTTTTTAGGATATTTTGTAAAATGGATTTCAATAGGTTTTATAGCTTTACTCGTTGTAGGTATTTTTCTGATTCATTTGTCAAATGGCTGGTTTGTTGGCGAACACGGAACAGGTGGTTTGGAATATAGTTTTTTACTAATTATTGTATTGATAGCGATAGTTTTAGAAGAAAAAAATTAAATAAAAAAACTAGCACAGAAATAATTTTCTATGCTAGTTTTTTTATATTTTGAGTAATCTGGAGTTACTACTCTAGTTTCTTTGCTTCTCTCTCTGCTTTTTCAATTCGTTTCTTTTGATCAGCTGCTTTTTCTTTCATTTTGTCTATCTTTTCATTCCATTTTTTAATATCTTGAGGCGATAATTTTCCTTTAGCATTTTGCTTGTTTAATTTTTCAGTGCTTTCTAAAATATCATCTTCAATCCCAACTAATTTTTCTTTAGATTCTATGAAACGTTCTTGAGCTTTATCCGCTTTTTCTTTGGCTTTTTCTGTTGCTGCTTTGGCTTTATCCGCTTTTGCTTCCGATTCTTCTAGTTTTTTTTGCGCCCTTTCCATTCGATCAGCAGCTTTCTCAGAATCTTCTATTCTTTGTTGTTCTTTTTTAATTTTTTCTTCGGCTTCTTTTTCTGCTTTTTTAGCCGTTTTCTCGGAATCTTTTATTCGATCTTGTTCTTTTTTAATTTTTTCCTCGGCTTCTTTTTCTGCTTTTTTAGCCGCTTTCTCGGAATCTTTTATTCGATTTTGTTCTTTCTCGATTTTTTTTCCAGCTTCTTCTTCCGCTTCTTTTTCTGCTTTTTTTGCAGCCTTTTCTTCGGCTATTTTTTGTGCTAAGACCGCTTTGTTGTATTTAGCAATGTTTATGGAATCAGTTTTAGCAGCATTATTTTTTGTTGCAACTGCTGGAGCATCCACAACGACAGTTTCTTGTGCGTTAGAATAAGTAGCTAGTAATAACGAAATGGAGGTGATGATAATTTTTGAATTCATAGTTTTGTTTTTAAATTTTTTACTCAAACAACTAAATTAAGTTGTCTATATTTACCATATAAAATTACAATAATTTGATAATAAATATGAATAATTTTTTTAAAATAGTTTTTTTTGGTGTAACAACGTTTGTTTTTTCAGGTTGCAAGGACCAGAAAACAGAGCAAATCATAAAATCGAATCTTTTAGATACAAGTTCAATTAAGGCAGATCAATTTAACTATTTGCCAACATCGACGACAAGGAATATAATAGCACACCATTTTTATACACTTTCCTATAGTGAGAATCACGAACAAGCGGAATGGGTTGCTTATGAGTTAAAAAAAGAGCATTTAAGCAAAAGCAATTTAGAAAGACCCTATTTTATTGACGATCCTGAAGTGGATTCTGGTTCTGCCAGTTGGAAGAATTACAAACGTTCGGGTTACGACAAAGGGCATTTGTGTCCTGCTGGTGACAGGCGTTTTTCGGAAGTTGCTTTTAACGAAACTTTTTACACCTCAAACATTTCACCACAATTGAATGATTTTAATGCTGGTATTTGGAACAAATTGGAACAGAAAACCAGATATTGGGCCGCAAAATATGATGGAGTTTATGTAGTTACAGGTGGTGTATTGGTAAATAACTTGGAAACCATTGGGGATGAAAACGTTTCGGTGCCTAACTATTTTTATAAAATCCTTCTTGATAATTCTCGTGGCGAATACAAAGTAATTGCGTTTTTAATGCCCCACGAAGATTCTGAAAAACCTTTGAATAAATTTGTAGTATCAGTAGATAAAATCGAACAAATGACAGGAATCGATTTTTTTCCAAAACTACCCAATGACATCGAAACTAAAATTGAAAAAATAGCAGATTATAAAGGGTGGAGTTTTTAGTGTTTTCCTTATTTAATTTCAAAATCAAAAAGTTCTTTAGGTGAAATTCCAAGTGCTTTAGCTAATTTAAAAACAGTGTCAATAGAAGTATTGATCTGTCCCAATTCTATTCTGCTAATTTGAGAATATTCAAACGATGTTAATTCGGATAATTTTTCCATTGATAAGCCTTTAGATTTTCTTATAAATCTTAATCGTTCTCCAAACTGAATAATAGGAACTATTTCTACATCTTTACGCACCATACAAAGTAAGGTTTGTATAAATAAGAAAGTTATAGCATAACGTGCTATATTTTAATTACATTTGCGCATCAAAATAATGACAAATGAAAAATATTTCACACCCGTCCCAACCTTTTCTCAATTTTCACCCTCTATATATAAAACAGCCTAAAGTAAAACCAAACAGATGAAAAAAACAAAACAAAATTGCTACTCGATTTATGGTAATTTCAATTTAGGTTGAAATTATTTTAAACCTATTTTTCTTATAAATCAATAAAATTAGCTCAAATTTAACAAAAAATGTACGGTTTTACCGTAACCTAAAATGTCTGAAAGTGTTCTAATTTTCGCCTGAAAAATTAACAGTTTTAATTTAAAATAAAAAGGGAAAACCAATGCTGCCCTGCACTCTGCAAAAAGAATTGAAAAACTAACTAAAACCCTATGAAACAAAAAATGAAACTACTAATTTTAACCATTATTACAGGATTATTCTTGTATGGTTGCCAAGACGATTTTGAGGATCACAGCACAGAACCAAAACAAAGCATTACGTTAAAGAACTATTCATTAAAAGAAGCAAACAAAATACCACAATTTAAAATTGCGAATTCTAAAGCACGGAATGAATTAAGAAAAACTAGAAAAAGTAGTAAATCTTGCTCTTCTAGAGCGTCGGGAGATTTTATAGCAATAGACTCATCAACAGTTTCTGAAATTTCGTTTGATGATTTCAAGTCTTACACAATGCTTATAGAAAAAGAAGAGGATTCCCAAAGCTATTTTGAAAACTTAGTCATTCACGTTAAGGAGGAAGTTGTAACAGAAGTATTCACAGTAAAGTATACACCAACACAAGCTCCTGTTTTTGATGAAACAAGCAAGTCTTATACTATTGTGGGAAATATAGAAACAAATAAAGTATATGGCATATCCACATTGTATACTGGCAATGGTACTGATGTAGATCCTGATCCTTCAGGAGGTGGAGGTGTATTAAACTGTATTTGGGTGATGATGTGCAATGGACGAAATGGTGGCGGTGTAGGGCAAGAACATCGTTCTACACAAGACTGCCACCATAGCTATTTAAAAAGAGTGTGTGATTTAAATATGCCTGTAAGGAGCAGTTGCAATGCGGCATCAAATTATAATACTGGGAACGGACACGGAGGAAGTGGAACTGGAAGCGGTTCTAACAACATTACAACCAACAATCCCATTACTACTCCTGTAATTCCCAAAACTCCAGAAGAGTTAAAATCGGATATTTTTAAAATGGAGTTTTATGATCCACTAATACAAAGTAAAAAAGATTTTTTAACATCAAACGGTCTAGTTTATAAAGAAATCAAAGATTATGTAACGGCAAGTATAAACTTGAACAATGATGGAGATTATATACCACAAGATATTGAAAATTTTGCGTTGGAGTTGATTGATATACTTCAGAATATGCAAGATGAGAATTTAGCAACTAAACTTGAAATAACTAGAGTGACTATATATGCTAAAAATAACAATTATTTTAATCAAAATTTAGACACTACTTTTTTTAATAACATTAATGGAGTCTCTGCTCTTAATTTTAATACTCCTGATTCTACACCACTTAATCAGGATATAGATCCTTTGACTGTTATTAAAATGGCAAGATTGTTTCTAGCTCATTGCGTAGTTATTAAAGATGAGCATCCTGACTGGTCACAAACTAGAATTTTTGCTCAAGCTTGGTTAGATACCTCACAACTTATGCTAGACATAGTAGGACTAGTTCCCGTATATGGTGAAGTAGCTGATTTATTAAATGGTATTATTTATACCATAACTGGGCAAAGTACTAATGCATTACTAAGTTTTTCATCAACAATTCCTATTGGTGGTTGGTTTGCTTCAGGTGCAAAAATGGCTAAACGTGCCGATGGATTACGATTCCTCATAGTTGGGTTAAATAATACAATTAGTTTTGGTGCGGCCAACAGTAAAAAATTTAGAGCAACTTGTGGACTAATTGCTGGAGATTTAACCAGGCAAGCACACCATATTATACCTAGAGGTTCATTATTACTTAACAATGAAGTGGTGCAAAGAGCCGCTACAGAAGCCAGCAATCAAGGTTTTCATATAGACAGTGCCTTAAATGGTATTGCAGTAGCTACTTGGAGAAATCAACCCAATCATAATAACTATAATAATTTAATATTAAAGAAATTAGATAAGTTTTACGAATTAAATCCTAACGCTACTCCATTACAATGTTATAATTATTTAACCGATTTGATAGGGGATATTAAACATTGGATAGTAAACAATCCAAATTCTCATTTAAATAATTTAGTTTTACCATAATGAAATATTTTGCCATTGAACATAGCCTTGACGAAAAAATAATGGGTAACGTTGAGCAAGTTAAAAAAGTCATACATCATTGTAATGTGAATTATGATAAAGATTTTATTGACAAATTTCCTTTTATGAAAATTGAAACAACTCCCATATTGTCCAACACAGTTTTACATAATAATTCAAAGCAAACTGATTTAATTAATTCAGGCGGAATAGGTTTTACATTTGGTTCCTTAGTAATTAGTAATAAGTTTAAAGAAATATTAGATGAGTTTAATTGTTATGGTATTCAGTTTTTTCCAACTTACATAATTCAAAAAGATATTTCTAATCACAATTACTGGCAAACACACATTTATGAATTTTCTTATGAATATATTGATTTTAGCAAAACTAAAGTTGTTTTTAAAGATAGAGATGAAAATCGAAATGTTATAAAAAAAAATATTGAAATATCTAATCTTGAAGAATTTTTAATTATTGCTGAATCCTTAGGTTATCCAAAAGAAATAAGCTTAGTTGATATCCATTTTAAAACTGATATAAATTTAGATTTTTTTAGAATTAAGTATAGTGATGATAGTTACGGAATTGTTTCAGAAAGACTTAAGAGTGAATTAGAAAAACAGCAATGTACGGGCATAGAATTTAGACCAATTGAGCTTTCATATAGTGAATGGAGTAAGTCAGATGGAGAACGGCAAAAGGTATATGGAAAATCGTGGTAAAAAAATCAAGTAAAATATATGGAAAATACTAATCCACTTAATGTAGACCCAATTCAAGAATGGGTAAATTCTGACAAGGAGTTATCTAAAATACTAGTAGAAATACAAGAAATGTCTATTTCAATAGAAGAACAAGCCGAAGTTGCATTTCACAGAATTTCGGAAATGTATAAACTGCCTAAATTACCTGATGACATTTCTGATGATCAAGTTGGTAAAGATGAAGAAGAACCGACATCGGTATATGAACAATTAGGATTACTTAAGTATTTGAATCCTAATGATGATATAAGAGGATTAGTTTTGTTAGCAATTTATTCTGTAAAAGAAGGGTTTGGAGCGGATGTTAGTAGCATAGTATCTGAAATGTTTACTGATGATTCGGATAACACTGGAATAGGGCATATAGGGGAAAATTCTAATGTTGAAATTATAATTGTAAAAAAAGGTTAAAGTTGGTTTGATTTAGGGTGTAAAATGTTTACCCGTCTTGAATAAAATTAAAAAAATATGAAAAAAAGATTGATAATAATTATAGTATTTATAGGTTTATGCTTTTCTGTAAATGCTCAAAAAAAATTTGAAAATAAACAGTATGGGTTTGCTATTCAAGAGCCAAAAAACTGGATTGAAGCCAGCAATGAAGTTTTAAAGAAAAATTTGGTGAAATTTGAAGTTTCTGATGAAAATTTAGCTAAACTTATTGAAAACAGTAAAGGCTCAATATTACTAACGTCATTTTATAAATATGACCCTAAAACTACTGCAGGATTGATTCCGACAATTCAAATTAACGTCAGAAACAAGCCAGTAGATGATTTTGAATATTTTAAAAGTCTTATTATTCAAAGTTCAAAAGGGTTCGTGAAAGTTTTTGAAGATTTTGAGTTTATTGAAGAAGCAAAGGAAATTGAAATTTCAGGAATTAATTCTGTTTACTTTATTGGTAAGTTTACTATGAAAGGGAAAGATGGTCAAGAAATGAAAGTTCGATCTAGAACTTATGCAATTCCTTTTAAAAAATATTTTTTTCAAGTTAATTTTACTGATGGTCAAACGGGTGAAGATTGCACTCTGGAATTCGACGAACTAATTAAAACTATCAAAATAGGCTTGAAATTATGAATACAACAATAATTAAATTACTGCTATTTTTTTCTTTAACTAGTTATTGTCAGTATAAAACAATTGTCCCTAAATCAGGGACAATTGTTTTTACTTCAAAAAGCATAATCATAAATCAAGAATTATATGATAAATCGTTAGTTGCTTTAAAAGAAAATATGATGGTGGAATTAAGAAAATTTAATATTGCAACGGAAAATATTAAAATTACGGATACAATTCAACATAATCGTGTAGTAAAGTCAATAGATGAAAGTTTCGATCAAAACTTTAATTTTTTGATTAACTATGCTGATAAAAATTACAATTACCATCATACTTTTGACAATAATAAAATAACGTATCATAAAACCATTGATGGAATATTAGTTGGTAATTATAAGACCATCAATATAAATGAAATAATTTCAACTTTAGCAACAGAGGTTTCTGATAACTACCAAGAGTTTGAAGTAAATGCTTTTGCCTATTTTGATGATAATGATATTATCGAAATTAAAGAGTACAGAAATGAAAAAAGGAAAATAAAAAATTTTGATTGCTTCAAAGTTGTTATGTCATATAAAGAAACATCAGACGGAATAGATTTTGAAAATTTTAGTGATAATTATGTATCGTATAAAGAACTTTGGGTTACTGAAAAAATTAAGTGTTTATATCATCCTATTATTAAATACCAAGAGGTTTTACAAAGATATTATCCTTTAGATATTATTGAATATTCTGATATATTAAAAGGATATATCAATAAATATGAATTAGTTTCATTGAAGTTGTAAATATTTAATGTATTAAAACAATATTGATTTTATTAATCTTTCTCTCTTTAATCTGTTATTCTCAAAATAAAACTATAATCCCTAAATCAGAGGCTGCTGTTTTTGATTCAAACATATATGATATGCAAATAAAGTATTTTTATTATACTACATCCCACTTCTTATTGCCTCTACAGGATCCAATCGAGACGCCATATATGCTGGAATAATTCCTGCAAACAAGCCAATCAAGCAAGCTAAACTGGAACCTAAAATAATGTTTCCTGTACCTAGCACAAATTCAAAATCAAGAGCATGTGTGAGTAGTAGCGATATGCCCCAAACCAGTACCAGAGCAATGATGCCGCCAAACAAGCACAATATAACCGCTTCAAACAAAAACTGGAATAGTATAAACTTATTTTTAGCGCCTAACGATTTTTGAATCCCAATCAAATTGGTTCTTTCCTTGACAGAAACAAACATAATATTAGCAATTCCAAAACCACCTACAAGCAAAGAAAATATGGAAATTCCCCATCCTCCAAATTTCATTTGGCTTATAATTCCATCCAGAAAATTTGTAAATCCTGACAATACATTCACAAAAAAATTGTCAATCTCTCCCGTTTTTATTCCTCTAAAAGTTCGTAATTTTTGAACCAATTCCCCTTTGAAAGCTTCTATATCGACTCCGTCAACAGGTTTTATTAAAATGGCGGGTGTTATTAATTCGCTATTGTCACCATACAATTGCCTTAAAAAATTAACGGGAATATAAACCGTGATGTCATCTTCTTCGCCAAATAGCCCAGCGCCTTGTTTTTTTAAAACTCCAATAACGGTAAATTTTTGACCATACAAACGAATTTTTTTACCAATAGGATCAATGCCTTCTAAGAGGTTTTTTGCAACACTATAGCCTAAAACGATTAAGGGTGTTCCAGAATTAGATTCGGATTCATTAAAAAAACGACCTTCTTTAAAGCTCAATGCCTGAATGTCTTCAAATTCATAAGTGGTAGGAACCGTTTTTACGGAACTTACTGTTTTTCCTTCGTATTTTATGTTTTCATTTCTGGTAAACAACTGGAAACACATTGCGTCTAAATCGTTCAGTGTTCGGTTTAAATATTCATATTCTTCATAGCTTACATCTGGAAATTGTTCGCGTTTCCATTGTGGAACTTCTGTTGGTCCAAAAGAGAATTTTAACAAAAAAATAGAATTTTTATCTAACGTGCTCAAATCTTTTTTAATTTTTCGATCTAAAGAATCCACTGCGGTAAGTACTGCAATTATCGAAAAAATTCCAATCGTAATTCCTAAAAGCGATAATAAAGTACGCAATTTATTATTCCGAAGTGCATTAATCGCAAAACCGAAACTTTCACTCAATAATCTAAAATATATAATCATAATGTTGTGATATAATATCTGTAAGTTTCAATAAAAATAGTAGACAATGAAACAAGATAATTATTAGTATAAAATTATAAATATTTGTTACAATCTTACTCAAAAATTAATTTCAAAAAACTACTTTTGCGTAACAAACTACAACAACATAATGAATACTACAAAAACAATCAAATCGGCACTAATTTCAGTGTTCGATAAAACAGGTTTAGACGCTATAGTCAAAAAATTACATCAACATAACGTAACCATTTATTCCACAGGCGGAACCGAAGAGTTTATAAAAAACTTAGGTATTCCTGTAGTTCCAGTCGAGGATGTAACATCATATCCATCAATTCTTGGAGGGCGTGTGAAAACCTTGCATCCAAAAGTTTTTGGAGGGATTCTAAACCGTCAAGACAATGAAACGGATGTGCAACAAATGCAAGAATTTGACATTCCTCAAATAGATGTAGTGATTGTCGATTTGTATCCTTTTGAAAAAACAGTCGCTTCAGGAGCAAACGATGCGGATGTTATTGAAAAAATTGATATTGGAGGTATTTCCCTCATTCGCGCTGCGGCAAAAAACTTTAAGGATACCGTAATTGTACCATCGGTAAATGAATATGCCTTGTTTCTTGATATTATTTCAAATAATAATGGACAAACTACGTTAGAACAAAGAAAGGTTTTTGCTACCAAAGCTTTTAATGTTTCGTCGCATTATGATTCCGCTATTTTTAATTATTTTAATAAAAATCACGAAGAAGCGGTTCTAAAAATCAGCGAAACAAAAGGAGATGTATTGCGTTATGGTGAAAATCCGCACCAGAAAGGATTTTTCTTTGGTGATTTTGAAAAAATGTTTTCTAAATTACATGGTAAAGAATTGTCATACAACAATTTGCTAGATGTGGATGCGGCCGTAAATTTAATGAATGAGTTTAAAGAAGACGCTCCAACATTTGCCATTTTAAAGCACAACAATGCTTGCGGAATAGCAACCAGAAAAACAATGAAAGAAGCCTATCTAGATGCTTTGGCTGGAGATCCAACTTCGGCATTTGGAGGTGTTCTTATTGCTAATGGAAAAATAGATTTGGCTACCGCCGAAGAAATAAATAAACTATTCTGTGAAGTTGTTATCGCGCCAAGCTTTGATGACAATGCTTTGGATTTATTAGAAGAGAAAAAAAATAGAATTATACTGGTTCAAAAACATATTGATTTACCAGTAACTTCTGTGAGAAGTTGTTTGAATGGTGTTTTGGTTCAAGATAAAGATTTGGTGACGGATACCGAAGCGCATTTAAAAACGGCAACAAAAAACGAACCTTCAAAACAAGAAATAGACGATTTATTATTTGCATCAAAAATTTGCAAACATACCAAATCAAACACTATTGTTTTAGCAAAGAGCAAGCAATTGTTAGCCTCAGGAACTGGTCAGACGTCAAGAGTTGATGCTTTAAATCAAGCGATTCATAAAGCCCTTTCTTTTGGATTTGACTTAAAAGGAGCGGTTATGGCAAGCGATGCTTTCTTCCCATTTCCAGATTGTGTCGAGATAGCAAACAAGGTCGGAATTTCATCGGTTATTCAACCTGGAGGTTCTATAAAGGATGAGTTAAGCGTCAATTATTGCAACGAAAATAACGTTTCAATGGTATTTACAGGAATTCGTCATTTTAAACATTAATTTTATTACTTTTGTTCAAGATATAATATAAACAAACTTTAACCATTACTTAATATGGGATTTTTTGATTTCATGACTGAGGATATAGCAATTGACCTTGGTACCGCAAATACATTAATTATTCACAACGACAAAGTTGTTATTGATAGCCCTTCAATAGTTGCTCGCGATCGAATAACTGGAAAAATTATAGCCGTAGGAAGGGAAGCTAGCTTGATGCAGGGGAAAACACATGAAAACATTAAAACAATTCGTCCATTAAAAGATGGTGTAATAGCTGATTTTGATGCTTCAGAGCAAATGATAAAAATGCTTATAAGAAGTATTCCAGCCCTACAAAAAAGATTGTTTACTCCAGCATTGCGTATGGTAATTTGTATTCCATCAGGTATTACTGAAGTGGAAATGCGAGCGGTAAAAGAATCAGCGGAGCGTGTAAACGGAAAAGAAGTATACTTAATACACGAACCAATGGCAGCATCAATCGGTATTGGGATTGATATTATGCAGCCTAAAGGGAATATGATTGTTGATATAGGTGGAGGAACTACCGAAATTGCTGTTATTGCTTTGGGCGGAATTGTTTGTGATAAGTCTGTTAAAATTGCAGGCGATGTTTTTACTAACGATATTATCTATTATATGCGTACCCAACACAATTTATTTGTTGGAGAAACCACTGCCGAAAAAATTAAAATCGAAATAGGAGCAGCCATTGAAGATTTAGATTCGCCACCAGAAGATATGTCAGTTCAAGGGCGAGATTTATTGACGGGTAAACCAAAACAAGTTGAGGTTTCCTCACGTGAAATTGCAAAAGCATTAGATAAATCGATTCAAAGAATTGAAGATGCAGTAATGGAAACATTATCACAAACACCACCAGAATTAGCAGCTGACATATACAATACAGGTATTTATCTCGCAGGTGGTGGTTCCATGTTACGTGGATTAGACAAGCGTATTTCTCAAAAAACAGATTTGCCTGTTTTTATTGCTGAAGACCCTTTAAGAGCGGTTGTTCGCGGTACGGGAATGGCATTGAAAAACATTGCAAAATACAGAAGTATTCTTATAAAATAATTAGAAAATAGATGCAGCAAATAATTAATTTTATCTTTAAAAACAGTAATCGTTTGCTGTTTTTGCTGCTTTTCATTACCGCAATGATATTGGTTATTAAATCGCATTCTTATCACAGAAGTCAGATTGTAAATTCGGCAAACATAGTTTCGGGTAATGTTTTTGAAAAGATTAACGAAGTAAAAACGTATTTCAGTCTCAAGGATCAAAATGACAAATTAGCTGCTGAAAATGCTATTTTACGAAAATTAGTTTTTAATAAAAAAGACAGCACATCAGTACTTAAAAAAGACAGTCTGAAAGGAAATGCAAAAATAGATGTCATACAAACTAGAGTTATAAACAATACGTACAACACTTCCGAGAATTATTTGACTATAAATTCAGGTACTTTAAAAGGAATAAAACCAGATATGGGTGTGATAAGTAGTCAAGGAATTGTAGGTATTGTAGAAAAAACATCTGCTAATTATGCCACGGTTTTGAGTGTGCTAAACGTTAAATCACAAATCAATGCAAAAATTAAAAAATCCAACCATTTTGGGTCTTTAATTTGGAATGCCAAAAATGCAGGATATGTTCAATTGATAGATATTCCAAGATTGGCATCGGTAAAAAAAGGAGATACTGTAGTTACAGGTGGGCGATCCACTATTTTCCCTGAAAACATACCAGTTGGAATTATAGATAAGATTTTTATAGATAAAAAAAACAATTATTATACATTAAATGTAAGATTGTTTAATGATATGACAAACTTGAATCACGTTTATGTTATCACAAATAAAGACAGTGATGAGATAAACGCATTAGAAAAAGCTACAAAAAAAACTAATGAATAACGCTTTAATACTAAATATTATAAGGTTTGTTATGCTTTTGACCTTTCAAATAGTTGTTTTTAACAACATCAATTTGTTTGGTTATATGAATCCATATCCTTATGTATTGTTTATTTTATTATACCCAGTAAATTCAAACAAATCAGGATTGTTAATTGCTAGCTTTTTTCTGGGTTTAGTTATTGATTTTTTCGCAAATTCAGGAGGTGTTCATACTGCGGCTTGTTTAGTTTTAGCCTATGTTAGACCTACTTTTTTTAAGTTTTCATTTGGGTTGAGTTACGAGTATCAAACCGTTAAAATAAACGAGAGCCTTTCTCCGGAACGCTTTACGTTTATATTAATTTCTATTTTCACACATCATATTGTGTTATTCTTATTAGAGTTTTTTAAATTTACATTTATTTTCGATGCTTTATTGCGAACAATAGTTATCACGATTTTTACGATATTGGTATCCATACTTATTATATATCTTTTTAAGCCATCTAGAAAATGAGAAAGCTTTTGCTTCCGGGATTAACAATAGCTGCAGCTATACTTATTATAGTTAGGTTATTCATTTTGCAAGTTGTTGACGATTCGTTTAAGTTAAAATCGGAAAACATTTCAATTAAAATAAAATATGATTATCCTGAAAGAGGTTATATTTATGACAGAAACGGAGAACTGTTAGTAGCGAATCAACCTTCTTACGATATTATGATTGTACCCAGAGAAACCAAATCGATGGATACAATTGAGTTTTGTAATTTATTAAAAATCACCAAAGAAGATTTTATAAAAAAAATTGAAAAAGCGGTGGTTTACAGTCCTATTTTGCCATCCGTTTTTTTAGGACAACTCAATAAAGATGAATACGCTGCTTTTCAAGAAAAAGAACGAAAATTCAGTGGTTTTTATATTCAGAAGCGTTCCCTTCGAGATTATCAAATAAACGCAGGAGCTAATGTTTTTGGATTTATTACCCAAGCTAATGAGGCAATGGTAAAACAAAATCCATATTATAACAGTGGTGACTTGTTAGGAAAACAAGGAGTTGAAGAAACATATGAGATAGAATTACGTGGCGTAAAAGGAGTAAAACACATTCTTCGTGATCGTTTCAACAAAGAAACTGGATTGTACAAAGACGGAAAGTTTGATACCATTGCCATTCAAGGAAAAGACATTACTCTTACTATCGATTCTGAACTTCAAAAATATGGAGAAGCTCTAATGATTAATAAACGTGGTGGTATTATTGCCATTGAGCCAAGTAGTGGAGAAATTCTCGCACTAGTTTCTGCACCATCATACAACCCTGCTTCGTTAGTAGGTAGACAACGATCCCGAAATTACACCAAGCTTTATAACGACTCGTTGGCAAAACCATTGTATGATAGAAGTTTGTTAGCAGAATATCCGCCAGGATCACCGTTTAAGATTATGACGGCTCTCATTGGGTTGCAAGAAAAAGTGATAGATACAGCCACTGCTTTTAGTTGTAATCACGGGTTTTACTATGGTCGCAAACATATGGGATGTCATAGCGGAAGCGGCATTTTTAAGCTAAATAATGGAATTGCAAAATCGTGTAATGCCTATTTTGGTAAAACCTATTTAGGAACATTAAACAAATTTAAACGAACTTCTGAAGGAGTTGATGTTTTTGGTAATCACTTAAAAAGTTTCGGTTTAGGTCAGTTTATGGGTTATGATTTACCCACAGGAAGAAAAGGAAATGTGCCTACTTCTGCTAGTTATGAGAAAGTATATCCTGGTGATGGAGTTCGTTCCACCTATATTGTTTCAAATTCAATAGGTCAGGGCGAAATATTGATGACTCCAATTCAACTGGCTAATATGATGGCTACAGTTGCAAACGAAGGTCATTATTATACGCCACACATCATAAAAAAAATAAAAGGGCAGAAAATTGATAAAAAGTTTACGACTAAACACATTACAACAATCGAAAAAAAATATTTCAAACCAGTAATAAACGGTTTGTATGATGTTTTTAATTTTGGTACGGGTGCAGGTTTAAGAGTAGAAGGAATTGAAATATGTGGAAAAACAGGAACTGCTGAAAATTTTGCTAGAGTAGGGACTAGACGAGTTAAACTTCAAGATCACTCGATATTTGTGGCTTTTGCTCCAAGAGTAAACCCTAAAATTGCTATAGCAGTATTTGTAGAAAATGGGGGATATGGAGCCACTATAGCTGGACCAATAACTACTTTGATGATTGAAAAATATCTTAAAAAAGAGATATCAAGAAAAGATAGAGAGAAAAGAATGTTTGATATTAATTTAAGACCTGTTTATAATAAGTATACAAAAAAGCATATCGATTCTATGTTTAAATTGAAACGCAGATTAGATTCTATAAAAAATGCAAGTAAACGAAAGTTAGATTCAATCAATAAACTGACTAAAGTAATTGTATAAATGAAAAATCAAAGTGTTTCAAATAATATCGATTGGATTACAGTAACTATATATGTTGCCTTAGTCGTTATAGGTTGGATGAATATTTATTCGGCCGATATGACTTCTACTTCAGATTATTATTTTGATTTTAATCAAAATTACGGCAAGCAAGCTATTTTTATAGGTTTAAATGTTATCTTAATTACCGTTATTTTGACAATCGATGCTAAATTTTACGAAAAGTTTTCAACTGTTTTATTTGGAGCCTCATTGTTGTTACTAATAGGGCTTTTTTTATTTGGAAAAACCATTGCGGGACAACGTTGTTGGTACGCCATTGGAAGTTTTACGCTTCAGCCTTCTGAATTTGCAAAAGCTGCGACAGCACTTGCATTGGCAAAATTTTTAAGCGAATCACAAATAAATTTAAAGAATGTAAACCATCAAATTATAGGTTTAGCTATAATTGCGTTGCCAGTGCTTTTAATATTGCCACAACCCGATCCTGGAAGTGCCTTGATATTTCTGACGCTTATTTTTGTTCTCAATCGTGAAGGCTTGCCTTCTTGGTACTTGTGGTCTGCATTTTTTGCAATTATTTTGTTTGTAATGTCTTTGCTTTTAAAACCTCATTTTGTCGTTTTGATCGCATTTTCAGGTGTCCTTTTGCATTATATTAAATCCAGAAGAATTAAGAGAAATATACTGGCAAGTTTAGTAGTATTAATTTTTATGACGGGATTTGTATATTCTGTAGATTATGTGTTTAACAATGTTTTTAAGCAACACCACAGAGATCGTTTTAATATATTGCTTGGACAAAAAGTGGATATGAGTGGTATAGGATACAATACCAACCAAGCAGAGATTGCTATAGGTTCTGGTGGTTGGTTTGGGAAAGGTTATCTTGAAGGTACACAAACTAAAGGAAACTTTGTGCCTGAACAACACACAGATTATATATTTACCACAGTAGGTGAAGAATGGGGTTTTGTGGGAACAATTGTATTAGTATTGTTGTTTGTAGGGCTAATTCTTCGAATATTATATCTTGCTGAACGACAAAAAACAAAGTTTAGTAGGGTATATGGTTATGGAGTTGCCTCCATTTTATTTACTCATTTCTTTGTAAATATTTCAATGGTAATTGGAATTTTTCCAACTATTGGAGTACCATTACCCTTTTTATCCTATGGAGGGTCAAGTCTTTGGGCATTTACCATTTTACTCTTTATTTTTGTAAAAATGGATGCAAATAAAGTGAATGAGTGGTAGGCTTTGGTGCGGATAATTAGAATTTATACGATTTTTTTCCACTGAGAAGTGTATGGATCATAATTGCATTCACCTTCTAAAACCCAAAGCTTCTCATTGTTTTGATATAATGGCAATCTTGAATCTACACACATATACCTATATTCACAATCTTTGCATATTTCTATATCGTCCTTTTTTATATTCCAGTATTTTGTAAAATCATTATTTAAAAGAATATCTTCAAGTCTATTTAGTTTTAAATTACCGAAATTTTGGGAATCAATTTCAAATCTACAAATATTCCCTGTGGAATCTATGTAAACTCTTTTATTATAAAATGAATTAAATAATTTTGACTCCATATATAAATCTAGATTTGGGCTAAATTCTGAAATATCAATAAATTTTTGTTTTTTGTTTATTATATCTTTTTTAGTCCAAATAAAAGTGCCTTTTTTGAATTCTTTTGTTAACTCAATCTCATCTTCTGTTTTAATTATTACTGATGTTCTGTTGTTAGCATCAAATAAGCTTTCAATTTGTGAATCCAATATAACAACATCTTTACTTATAAACAATTGAATTATTCTTGTTGGAATTCCATCAAATTTTTTAAGAATATCTATTAACTCGTTATAATTTGAATTTATAATTCTAATAACCAGACACTCTACTTTTGCATTAATAATATTTTCCTTTATTTTTTCTAAATAATTCAATTGAGAATTATCTACATCTATAATAAAAGTAGAAACTCTATACGGTTTGTTGAATTCTATTTTAAGTGGTGGAAAAAATGAGCTTTTCATTTTTGAAAAGAAAACGAACTCTTTTTCAAACAAAAAATTAAAATATTCTATGATATTGTTTTTGTCCTCAATATTATCGTACAAAGAAATAATATCCTGAATCGTTACATTTTTTGAACTATAAAGAATATCATACAGAGTGTTTGGAATGTACTCAAAATCATATCTTTGTAAATCATAGATGCAACTTCTTTTATGACCTCTAACAAGAATACAAGTTGAAAATAGATGAAAAGGAATATCTAAAGGGTAAATATTCATATATTAAAATGTTTTTTTATAAAAACTAACTACCCAAACATGTCTAGTGTTATGGATTTTAGAATGGCAAGTTTTAATAATATTCTTATTTTCTCTGGTCCCACCTTGTTGTAAAAGAACTAGTTGAAAAGGAACTCCCATTTCGCTCTCTAGAAAATTAAATAATTCTTTCATATTAATAAATCTTTATTGTCTAACTCTATTAAATCTTTAGCAATCATTTTTTCAAAAGGATAATTACAATTTGTTGAAACCATTGCTGATTGTCCTACTGGATTCACTTCCAAAAAAATATAATTTTCATTGTTGTCATATATCATATCCACCGAACCCGTATTTAAATCTAATTCTTGTAAAAGTTCTAACAACTTTAGTTCGATATCCCTTGGTAATAAGAAAGGAACATATCTATTTGGCTTTTCAATGTTATAATTTCTAAAGTCTATGCTAGTTTGCTTATCATTTTGACTAAACATTGCCATTGAATAAATTTCATTTCTATAAATAAATGTTCTAATTTCAAATTGCTTATCAATATTTTTTTGAAATAATGATGGAAAAAATATATCTGGAAACTCATCTATGTCTTTATGAGTAACTTCCATTGTCAACATTGGTATTTCAGTGTTTTTATACCTTATTGCAGTAGCCTCGTATATTGGTTTTGTTATTATTCTTTTATTAATTTTAATAAAGTCTATAACTTCTGCTTTAGAAGAAGTAACAATTGTTTCAGGTATAATCAAACCGATGTCCTTAGCCTTAAGCAAAACGTCAAGTTTGTTAATATTACCTCTTGCTTTGTCAGGTTTTGGAATCCATAATTTTTTTCTAAAAATTGAAAATATTCCATTTGTATATGTTGATAATTCACGAAGCAGAAATTTATTATATTTTTCTACTAATAATACGTCATCAACTGAATAATTCATTTTTAAATACTTTTCAAAAAAACTTTTTTCAAATTCAGGTTTCATCCATCTTCGATACCAAACAACATTGATGTCCTCTGAAACTATTGTTTGTCCGTTATTGCTTTGTATTTTATTGTTATTTATATCTATTTTCAGAGTCCCCGTAAACGAGAAATCATCACCATTTAAACGTATAAAATTTGCATTATAGTAAGATAACCAGTCAATTAGAATATTTGTTGGTTCATCAATTGACTCGTGAGAAAGTATGAGAATCATATAATTCTAGTTTTTACTTTAGAAAAATCAAAAAAATAAAGGCTGTTAATACAACCTTTATTTTAAAATATATTAGTGATAATTGAAAAATATTAATCAATTTCCGATGAATCACCACAGTCTAATCTCATTTCAGACCCACAACCTGTAGTTGTCCCATCACAATCTGTTTTTGTCATAGCAGCTACTCTTCCACCAACTGTTTTTCTCATTGCTTCTTTTGTAAAAAGAGAACCTTTAAAATCTTCTAACTTCTTCATAATAATAATTTAAATAATTAAAAATTAACAACCATTGTTAATTGTTCTTTGTATACGAATCTAGGTAATCCTTTAAAGGGACTAATCCCATACTTTTTCTCATTTCTTCAACTTTGTCAGGATATTGTAATGGTAATGGCAATGGTTTACCAGTACTCCATTCAACTTGGGTTCCATACAATAGTTTTTCTCCTTTATTTTTCAAAACCCTATCATGTAAATAAGCATAATTTTGAGTAATTACATTTTTTCGTTTATACTGTATAGCCATAGCATTCAATACTTCTTCTTGAAAAACTACATTATGATCCGAATGTTGAACTATTAACCAAAAATTCGTACAAGCATCTTTCCCATTTTCTTTCAGACCAGGAAAAGCATATTTTTTTAAATATTTTTTTGCGACGTCACAATTTTTTCTAATTAATTTATCTTGTTCAAATCGCATAGAATCAATATAATTTTTGTCTGCAAATCTTTTTTCATCAAAGGTTTGGAGCTTCTGGTCTTGTTTAAACATAATAGCCAAATTGACTTTAATTTCGTCGGTATAAACCATCCTTGATTTGCAAGAAATATATAAACTGCATAATACTAAAAACAGAACTGTTTTTTTCATTTTTAAAAATTTAATTCTTTCAAATATATTATTTATATATAAAAAACAGTCTCATAAAATAATTCTTTTTTGCAATGCAAACATAATAACACTAAAATTATTGGAGCTAATGAAATTGTTATAGAAAATCTGAATGATTATATTAAGGTTCTAAAAGACGAAGTCACAATCCTTAAAAATCGATTAGAAAAATATGAAAAATAAAATTTCTAACACTGAATGGGAAAAATTATCTAAAATTTCTGAAACTCCTGTTAATGAAATTTACGAATCAGGCTATAGTATGGTCTTTATTTGCAAAGACAATATTAAGGGTAAATGCCAAGGTGATAATAACATTTATTAATAAAAATGGTAATGAAAATAAATCAAAAAAAAATACAAAGCAATAACGCTTTGTATTTTTTGAGATTAGTTGCAAAAATAGTATTTATCTGACTTCATTATTCAGAATTAAATCTAAATATAAATTAATTTTGTCTTTAAGCTCTTTCCTCGGTGTTATGAAATCAAGAAACCCGTGTTCTAATACAAATTCTGCGGTTTGAAAACCTTCCGGTAAATCTTTACCAGTTGTATCACGCACCACTCTTGGTCCAGCAAAACCTATCAAAGCACCAGGTTCTGATATGTTGATATCCCCAAGCATTGCATATGAAGCTGTAGTTCCTCCAGTTGTTGGATCGGTACATAAAGAGATGTATGGTATTTTTGCTTCAGCTAGTTGTGCTAGTTTTGCTGAGGTTTTGGCCAATTGCATTAGGGAATATGCAGCTTCCATCATACGTGCTCCACCTGATTTGGATATCATAACAAAAGGAATGTTATTTTTTATAGAATGATTGATACCGCGAGCTATTTTTTCACCAACAACTGCTCCCATTGATCCTCCAATAAATGCAAAATCCATACAACAAACTACTAAATCTCGTCCTTTTGATTTTCCTACACCTGTACGAACCGCATCTTTTAAATTGGTTTTTTCGATGGCATCCTCAAGACGATCGCTGTATTTTTTAGTGTCTACAAAACCAAGTGGATCTTTGGAAGTCATATTGGCATCAAGCTCTTCAAATACATTATTATCAAATAAGATTTCAAAATATTCTTTACTGCCTATTCTGACATGAAAATCGTCTTCGGGACTTACCCATAAGTTTCTTTTTAGTTCTTCGGCATCGACAATCTTACCTGTTGGAGATTTGTACCAAAGTCCTTTTGGGACATCCATTTTGTCTTCAGTAGCTGTGGTAATGCCTTTTTCTTGTCTTTTAAACCAACCCATGTTAATTTTAGATTTTAGATTTTAGATTTAGGATTGTATTTCAAATCATAATTCACAAATCGTAATTTATAATGTGTTTACGTTATTCAAATCAGCGAAAGCCTGTTCCAATCGGGTGTTGAAAGTTACTTCTCCTTCACGAAGCCATTTTCTTGGGTCGTAATGTTTTTTGTTTGGTGATTCTGGTCCGTCTGGACTTCCGATTTGAGTTTTTAAATAGTCAATATTCTTTACCATATAATCACGAATTCCTTCTGTAAAAGCAAACTGTAAATCGGTATCAATATTCATCTTTATTACTCCATAACCTATGGCTTCTCTAATTTCTTCTAATGTTGAACCTGATCCTCCGTGGAAAACAAAATCAACAGGATTGTTTCCTGTTTTGAATTTGTTTTGAACATAATCTTGAGAATTTTTTAAAATTTTCGGAGTCAATTTTACATTTCCAGGCTTATAAACGCCATGTACGTTTCCAAAAGCTGCCGCAATAGTAAATCGTGGACTTATTTTAAGCAATTCTTCATAAGCATAGGCAACTTCTTCAGGTTGTGTGTATAGTTTTGAACTGTCTACATCTGAGTTGTCAACACCGTCTTCTTCGCCTCCTGTAATTCCTAACTCGATTTCAAGTGTCATTCCCATTTTACTCATACGAGCCAAATAGGTTTTGCAAATTTCAATATTTTCTTCAATAGGTTCTTCCGATAAATCAATCATATGAGAAGAATATAGTGGTTTTCCAGTTTCGGCAAAATGTTTTTCAGAAGCATCTAGCAAACCGTCTATCCAAGGCAATAACTTTTTAGCACAATGGTCTGTGTGTAAAATTACTGTGGCTCCATAAGCTTCCGCAAGGGTATGAATGTGTTTTGCTCCGGCAATTCCACCAGCAATGGCAGCTTTTTCGTTTGCATTTGACAAACCTTTTCCAGCATTAAATTGCGATCCACCGTTTGAAAATTGAATGATTACTGGCGCGTTTAATTTAGCAGCTGTTTCAATTACCGAGTTTATGGTGTCAGATCCAATAACGTTTACAGCTGGTAATGCAAAGCCTTTCGCTTTTGCATAATTAAATATTTCTTGAACTTGATCTCCAGTTGCAACACCTGGTTTTATGTTATGTGCCATTTTTTTTATTTTTTAGATTGACAAAATTACTAATTTATGTTTTAGAACGGATAGTTTATTCCAATATTTACTATTGATTGGCTTAAATTATATTCTTTAAACCATCTTTGGGTTTCAATTTTTGCAGGATTGTAGGTTTTGAAACCAAAATCCAATCGCGCTAAAAAGAATTTGAAATCGTATCTGAATCCAATACCAGTTCCTAATGCTAGACTTTTTAATGATTTTAAACCTGTAAAAATTTTAGTTTCATCGGTCTCATTGTCCAAAACATTCCAAATATTTCCTGCATCTGCAAAGAAGGCTCCATAAAGACTGCCAAAATATTTGAATCTGAATTCTGCATTTAATGCAATTTTCATATTGGCTTCGTTAAAATCATTTAATCCACCGGAACTCCCTTGTCCTAAACTATAAGATTCCCAAGCTCTATTGTCATTAGATCCACCTGCAAAATAACTTCTAGAAAATGGAACTGATTTTGAATTTCCGTATGGTATTGCAATTCCAAAAAAACTTCTAATGGCAATCGTTTTTCCTTGTGTTAAATCCCAATGTTTTACATATTCTATTTCGCCTTTTGCATATTGGGAGTATTCTAAACCAAATAAAGTACGGCTTCCTTCAGTGCTTTTGGGTTGATTTGATAAGTTTGCAGCCAGTGAAAAAACATTGCCTGCAAGCTCGATTTTATTTCGAATACTATAAAATTCCTTATCAAATAAATCGGACTTGGTGTCTTTTGAATAGGTAAAATTAGAAGCGAAAATTAAATTGTTTTCCGTGAGTCGATCTTTTCTTTCTTTAATGCTTTTGATGGCTTTGTAATCTGCGCTTGTAGGGGTTAATGAAGGATATACATTATTCAAAGCGCTATTTATAAAATTAGTTGCACCACCTTCTGTTTTAGTTAAATCTCCATTAGTGTCCAAAAATTCAGAATCTACAGGATAGTTTTTTGAAATTTTATTTAGTATTGTGTAGGAAGAACCATAAACATTGAAATAATTGTCAATATTTATATTTTTAACATACTGAAGGTTTACTATATCTAATTTTGCTGCATTTTTTTCTTTGGGTTTCCAGTTGTAATTTACTGTTGCAGTAAAGTTTTCTTTATCCAAACCAATATTTGTTTGTTTGGTAAAACTGGAGCTTATGTAGCTGGCAGGAAACATTGTTTTGGGGATAATTTTGTCTGTTTTAAATGGAAGCCATAATCTTGGAAAACTTAATCGCATATCCGCACCAAATTCTAAAATATTAAAAAATTGATTGTTAGGATTTGCTAATTTTTTTGATGAACCTATATTAGCTCGAAATCCTATTTCTAAAATTTCAGCTCTTTTAAACAGATTTCTTATGGATACAGATGTACTTCCTGTAATACCAATGTCTTGAATGTTTGAATGTGTAAAATCTACGTTTGCTCCAAATTTGTATTTCTCAATAGCAGTTAGATATATATTGGCTTTAAGGGTTTGTTTTAATGTGTCTTCTACATAAATAATGTTTGGATACTTGAATATTCGTAAATTATTTATTGATTTTAATGTAAGAGAGTGCTTTTTGTTGCTATACAAACTGTCTTTTAATACAAAGACAGCGTCAGTAATAGCCTTTGGTTTGTATTTTAATTTGTCTGTACTGAACAAATTAAAGTTTTTATACCTTGCACTGTCGGCAATTTTAGTTTTATTTTTGGAATCATTATCTGTCGTAAAAATATTTACTTCGCCTATTCGATATATTTTATAAGGAACTGAAATTAATGAATCTCCAACTTTTTTAGTTTGATTTGTAATGTTTATTTTAACAGGTGCTTTATAATTGTTGTTTAAGGTGTCAACTATAAAAACAACGCTTTTTTGTTGAAAAAACCGAACACCATTATCCGTAAAATAATTTGTAATTCGAACTTGTTCTGCTTCAAAATTTTCAACATTGTACTGTTGGCCTTTTTTGATTAATGATTTTGATTGTGTAATCAAATACAATGAATCAAGCGCTGGAGTTTCTATTTCGCGTGACAAAGTATCTATATATGTAGGTTTTCCAGTGGTAACGGAATAGTTTACCAAACCTCTTTTGTTTTCCTTATACTCTATTTTAAATTTTGCTTGGGCATCAAAATAACCCTGATTGAGATAATACGCTTTTAATCTTTTTGTAGTCTTTTGAGTTTTAGTTTCGTCAATAATAACAGGCGGTTCTCCAGTTTCTCTTAAAAAACTATGCCAACCTGAATACCAAAATGATTTGCCTAATCGATTTACTTGTTTTTTTGACAGCCATTTTGATTTTCGATAATACTTTGCAGGATTGGCAGAATATTTTGCTTTAAATATAGAGTCTGTGTTTTTTTTAGATAAATTAAACATATTCAATCGAAGACGATACCCTAAAATTGATGTGTTTGGTTTTTGCATAATATTGCTTAAGAGTTCATCTTGCGAATTTTTTTTGTCATTGACAAGAATTTTGTTGTCAACAAGAAGGTGTTTTCCTTCAGGAACTTTTTTTACAATATTACAAGAACATATAAATGTGCTTATTATAATAAATAATGATATTTTTGTAAAGATATTATTCAAAATTAGTGCAGAAATTTATTTCAAAAATACAATTTTTTATGGTTAGTAAAAACCAAATAAAACTTATAACGAGTTTAATTCAAAAAAAATACCGAAAACAGCATCAATTGTTTATTGCAGAAGGAGCAAAAGTAATTGAAGAGTTGTTGCAATCTAATTTTCAATTGGAGCATATTTATCAAACAAAACCAATGTTTGAAGCCGTTTCGGATGCTAAAAAAGCATTAGTTTCAGAAAGTGATTTAAAAAAGATAACAGCACTAACTACACCAAACGATTGTTTGGCAGTTTTTAAAATACCCCAAGAAAAGCATATTGACGCTACAGGATTAATCCTTGCTTTAGATGATATTCGTGATCCAGGCAATCTAGGGACAATTATTCGGTTGTGTGATTGGTTCGGAATTACACAAATTATTTGTTCAGAACAAACAGTGGATATTTACAATCCAAAAGTGATTCAAGCCACTATGGGTTCTATTTCAAGAGTAGCTATACGTTATGTCAATTTAGAAAAATACTTGTCTGAAACAACAATGACCATTTTTGGAACGTTTATGGAAGGGGAAAATGTATATAAAAAACAGTTTCCGAACAAAGGAATTCTAGTCTTAGGTAACGAAGCAAATGGAATTTCTAAAGAAATTGAAAATTTGGTAAGCAAAAAAATTACAATACCGCGTTTTGGAAACCTACAACTTACGGAAAGTTTGAATGTAGCCACCGCAACAGCTATTTTGCTTTCTGAGTTTAAACGAAGTACTTAGTGAAACGAAAAATTAACAAAAATACCACGTGTTGCCATATTTTGTATGTTTCCTGTCCAAGCACTATTAGGGTCTTTGTCAGGAATCAACTCGTTTTTCATCCCAAAAACACCACGTATTGATGGTGAGAATTTAAAATATTCTAAATACAAGTCGATACCTATTCCTAGTTCGTAATTGGTAGTATTTTTTGTAAGTCTAAATCTATTTGCTGAATTGTCATCTACAGAATCTGCATTGCTCGATAAATTTAAGTCAGCAGAAAGTCCACCAAGTACATAAGGACGAACATTTCCAATTCTTTTTGATGAAAATTTAAGCAATAATGGGAAATGAATGTATGTTGATTTAACCTCTCTAAAAGCATCATTTTCATCGGCAATTCCAGGAAAGTATAAATCACGTTGCCCATAATACAATCCAGGTTCAAATCGCAAATCGATATACTCAGTAAGTCGCAAGTTGCTTATTAAACCCACGTTAAAGCCCATACTTCTTTTTACGAAAATGTCTTTTCCATCAATTTTTTTATCAATTTTAAAATCGTAATTATTAAAACCGAGATAAAAACCAAAATGAACTCGTTGTTTATCAAAATTTTCAAGATTGCGCAACGTATTTTTAGCAAACATATTTCTCCTAAAGAGTTGTGCTTGACTAGAAATAGATAATAGTATAATAAAACAAAAAAATAGCTTTCTCATATTAATTTTTTGAGGCGGAATAAATAGTTGCTACTCCAAAAGTTTGCGGTGTGTGTTTTACATCTATAAACCCAATTTTCCTCAAAATATTGTTTAATTTTTCGCCATACGGAAAAATTGATGCCGAATCGCAAAGATATTGATAGGCTACTTTGTCTTTTGAAAAAAGCTTGCCTATTAATGGAAGCATATTTTTAGTATAAAATGTATATCCAACTCTCAATAAATAATTTTCTGGAATCGAAGTTTCTAGTATCACAAAAATACCTTTTGGTTTTAAAACGCGCCTAATTTCTAAAAGTCCTTTTTCAAGATTTTCAAAGTTTCTTATTCCAAATGCTACTGTAACCGCATCGAAATGGTTGTCGTCAAAAGGAATTTTTTCAGAATCACCTAAAATCATTTCTATTTTTTCAGAAAGATTTCGAGCGCTTATCTTTTGTTTTCCTACTTCTAGCATACCAGCAGAAATGTCTAGACCAATAATTTTTTTCGCATTTGTAGCAGACATTAGTATCGCTAAATCCCCTGTGCCAGTAGCAATATCCAAAATAGTATCAGGATTGGTTTTGGTTACCATTGTAAGCATTTTTTTTCGCCATTTTACATCAATTCCAAACGAAATCACTCGGTTCAACTTATCATATTTGGTAGATATGGCGTCAAACATTTGAGCAACTTGTTCTTTTTTACCTAAATCTGAATCTTTGTAAGGTTTGGTGCTTATGGACATAAAAAAAATTTTGTACAAATATAAGCTTATTTTCTCAAAATTGAAAAACAGGTAATTTGTCTAGATAATTTGTAATTTTAACGTTTGTTTAACCTAAATTAAGGATTTGTAAAAATACCAAGTATTTGGTATTGTGTGGATTATAAAATTGATATAAGTTTACTATCTAATAAATGCAGTGTAAGTAAAATTACAGTAACATTAATTAAATATGATAAGTTGGCACAATTTATCTTATTTTTTCATTTTAGCAGCAATTGTATTTTGCAATTGCACAATGGAAGTGCCGCAACGTTCTTTGGGTTAAATTTGTTTTTGGAAATTTTAGTTTTTGTTGTAAAACTTTAGTGGTATTTTGTTTTACAATAGTTTAGATTAATTTAGAGGTTTTTCATTGGCTAATAATAGGTTTAGTTGAACAGTGAAAAACAAAATCAATGCTTTGTGAAAAAGAATTTTTGTGCATTTATTTGATTTAAAAAGCACTTCATCTAGAGGTGCTTTTTTTTAATTATTTTGACCTTTTGTAGGTTTCAAAGTCGAATGAATGTTGGTGTTTTTCATCAATTGGGTGAAATTCGGATGCAACTAGTTTCCATTTATTTAAATCAATTTCAGGAAAATAAGCATCAGCATCAAATGTATTGTGAATGCGAGTAAGCTCGATTGTATCAGTAATTTCAATGGATTGTTTGTATATTTCTCCGCCACCTATAATGAAAAGAGTTTCATTTTTTGGGCACATTTCAATAGCTTTTTCAATAGAATTTACTACGAAACAACCATCAGGAACTTGGTAATTATGATTTCTAGAAATGACAATATGTGTTCTGTTTGGCAGTGGTTTAGGGAAGCTTTCAAAAGTTTTTCTGCCCATAATAATGTAATGTCCAGTAGTTAAAGCTTTGAATCGTTTAAAATCATCTGGCAAGTGCCAAATTATTTTATTGTCTTTGCCTAATTCATTGTTTTTTCCTACAGCTGCAATAATTGTAATCATTAATCTAAAGTATTGTTTTGCTCTAAATCCTTTTCAAGCTGTTCTATTTTTCGTTCTTGTTTTTGAATTAATTTATCAATTTGTGCTCGTTCCCAGTTTTTGTTCATAAAACTTGTGGTTATAAAAACGCGAATAAAGTGCAACACAAAAATAAAACTCAAAATAGTCACTACCCACAAAAACCAGTTAGTTTCTGGATAAACATTTAATAATTTATTGACAACGATCGAAAAAATACATAGTAAAACAAAAAATACAAAATGATAATACAATCTTTTTTTTTGTTTTAAACGTTCTCTTGCATATTCGTAAAGTTCGTGCTGATTTTGATCCATAAAGTATTTGTTTGCGAATTAAAGATAAGAATTTTTTGAATTTTATTCAGGGTAAATTGAAAAATTAATTGGAAACATATATTTTACTCTAACAGGTTTTCCTTTATCTAAAAAAATGGAAGGTCTTGTTTCAAAATAGTCCTTTGTCAATTTTAAAGTTTGTAAATCTAAACCGTAACCAACTCCCTTAATTAATCTTGTTTCATAAACTTTACCATCTTTTTCAATAATAAATTCAACGATAATTTTATCATTTATAGGTTTAGTTACATAATCTGAAACATATTCAGTACGAATTTTTTTATAAAGAAATTTTGGAAAAAGCTGAATATTTTTTTCAGCTTTTTGATTTACATCAATTGTGCTTATTTCTCCTTTATTTAAAATGGTAAGTGAATCGTTTGAAATTTTTGATTCTTTTATTTCTTCTTTATAATCCTTAATTATTAATTGCCACTTTTTATCTGTAGTTATTTCTCTTTTTAATTTTCCTTGTAAATCATATTCTTTAACCTTAATTGGAAAATCTTTGTTAGAAATTTCTTCCGATTTAAGAGTTCCATCTCGATACCATTCCATTTTTTTATTATTTTCTTCAACAAACCATTTTTCTCCATTTTCATAAAACCCCTTACTGAAAATTTTCTCCCCAATGAATGTATGTCCATAGTTGCCTTGACGAATTTTGAATTCAGTTATTTTACAAGTGTTTCCTGATTTATAAGAGATAGTATTTCTTTGTTTGTCTTGTAAAACTTCTTTCTTTCCATAATAAGTTGCGTTTGCTTCTGTAGTCGTTTGCCATAAATCATCGAAAAAGTTGGTTTTCGTATCTTCTTGTGCAAATGTTAAAAGACTAGTGCAAACTAATGTAATAGCGAATATTTTTTTCATTTTATAAATATTAAAATTAAACCGCAACAGCTCCTTTTATGTGTGCATGTGGCTCATAATTTTCTAATGTAAAATCTTCAAATTTAAAATCGAAGATATTTTTAATGTTTGGATTCAAAATCATTTTCGGCAATGATTTTGGTTCTCGAGATAATTGCAGCTCTAGTTGTTCAAAATGATTATTATAAATATGTGCATCACCAAAAGTATGAATGAATTCACCAGGTTCCAAGTTGCAAACCTGTGCAATCATCATAGTGAACAAAGCATAAGAAGCAATATTAAATGGTACTCCAAGGAAAATGTCAGCACTTCTTTGATACAATTGGCACGATAATTTTCCTTCTGAAACATAAAACTGAAAGAAAGCGTGGCAAGGTGGCAAGGCTACCTTTCCTTTTTCGATATTTTCGGCAAACGATTTTGTCGTGTCTGGCAAAACCGATGGATTCCAAGCCGAAATTAGCATTCGTCGACTGTTTGGATTGGTTTTTAGAGTTTCTATGAGTTCGGTAATTTGGTCAATTTCTTCGCTATTCCAGTTTCTCCATTGATGACCGTAAACAGGTCCTAAATCCCCATTTTCGTTGGCCCAATCGTCCCAAATTTTAACTCCATTCTCTTTTAAATAGGCAATGTTAGTATCGCCTTTCAAGAACCAAAGCAGTTCGTAAATTATCGATTTTAAATGCAATTTTTTAGTAGTAACCATTGGGAAACCTTCGCTCAAATCGAAACGCATTTGGTAACCAAAAACACTTTTTGTTCCAGTTCCAGTTCGGTCTCCTTTTTGGGTTCCGTTTTCTAGAACGTGTTGTACTAAATCTAGATATTGCTTCATTTTTTTTGTTTATTCTATTAATTGTAAAATTGTTTAATCGGTCAACCGATTAAACAATTTTACAATTAACCATTATGCTTCTCTTTTCGAAATTTCGTCTCTTATTTTGGCGGCTTTTTCATAATCTTCATTATTCACTGCTGTTTCTAGCATTTCATGGAGTTCAGAAAGGCTTTGTTTAGTGTAATGATTTTTACTGTCGTTGCTTTCTTCTGTGGTAAAAGCATCAGAATTTGAAAGCACATCATCGAGTATGTTTTCTGGGTTGTCATTCTCGGTATTTGCTTTCAGAAAAATGCCTGCTTTGTCTAAAATATTTTTATACGTAAATATTGGTGCGTTAAAACGCAATGCCAACGCAATAGCATCCGAAGTCCTCGCATCGATAATTTCTTCTATCTTGTCTCGTTCGCAAATTATGCTCGAGTAAAAAACGCCATCAACTAGTTTGTGAATGATGATTTGTTTGACAACTATATCAAATCGATCGGCAAAACTTTTGAACAAATCGTGTGTGAGTGGGCGAGGAGGCTTGATTTCTTTTTCCAGAGCAATGGCAATAGATTGTGCTTCGAAAGCCCCAATCACAATGGGTAATTTGCGATCGCCATCTACTTCGTTCAAAATTAATGCATAAGCACCATTTTGTGTTTGACTGTAGGATATTCCTTTTATTGTTAGTTTTACTAAACTCATTTTAAGTTGTTAGATTGCAAATTTTAGGCATTAGATTGCAGAATCTAAATGGTATAAAGCAATGCTGTTTTAATTACACGCAAAGTAACAAAAAACTTTTGCTTCTTAAAAGAAAAAACTACCTAATAAAATTATTAGGTAGTTTTTTGAATATGTATTTTTTGAGATTAAAAACTAGCTATTTGCTGCTTTAAAAGCTTTTAATTTTTCGGTTAATCTTGGAAGGATATCAAAAGCATCACCTACAATACCATAATCAGCTACTTTAAAGAAAGGAGCATCGGCATCAGAATTGATAACAACCTTAATTTTTGATGAGTTAATTCCAGCGATATGCTGAATGGCCCCTGAAACACCTACTGCAATATACAAGTTGGTTGCTACTGGTTTTCCAGTTTGTCCAACGTGCTCACTGTGAGGTCTCCAACCCAAATCAGAAACGGGTTTAGAGCAAGCAGTTGCTGCGCCCAAAACAGCTGCTAAATCTTCAATTAACCCCCAATTTTCTGGTCCTTTCATTCCACGACCACCTGAAACAACTACATCAGCATCGGCAATAGTAACTTTTCCTGATCCTTTTTCTACTGATTGTACTTGTACACCAAAATCAGCATCAGAAATACTTGGAATAAAATCTTCTGCAGAAGCGGCTCCAGCATTTTCGAAAATACCATAAGAGTTTTTACCTAGACACAATACTTTTATATCGGTATTTATTTCGGTAATATTGAAAGCTTTGTTAGAAAAAGCGGTTCTTTTTACTTGAAATGGTGATTGTGAAATAGGCAATCCAACTACATTGGATGCAAATCCTGCCTCTAAAGAAACGGTTAAAAGTGGTGCAAGATATAAACTATCTGTGCTAGATGAAAGTAAAATTAATTTTGAACTTTCTTTTTGAGCCGCTTGTTTGATGGCGTCAGCATAAGCTTTTGCAGTAAAATTCGCCAATTTATCATTGGTTACTTTTAACACTTTGTCTACACCATATGAAGCAAGTTCGGAAACATCGCTCATATTTATGGTTATTGCTGTTACAGTTTGACCTGTTGTTTCAGCTATTTTTTTTGCATAAGAAGCCAATTCGAAAGCTACTTTCTTAAATTTTCCTTCTGCTGATTCTGCATATATTAATATTGACATAATAATTTTAGATTTAAAGATTAAATAATTGAAAAATTGAAAAATTTCAATAATTCGTAATTCGTAATTAAATTACTTTCGCTTCGTTATGTAATAAATTAATTAATTCGTCTAGATTGTCTGCGCTAACTAGTTTTACTGCCGATTTTGCTGCTGGTTTTTCAAACTTAACCGCTTTTGTAGCGTTTTCTGCGCTTACAGGCTCTAGTATTGTTAAAGCTTTTGTTCTAGCAGTCATAATACCACGCATATTAGGAATACGAAGGTCTTTTTCTTCAACCAATCCTTTTTGACCACCAACAATTAATGGTAAAGTAGTTGAAACGATTTCTTTCCCACCGTCAATTTCTCTGGAAGCTTTAGCGGAAGTACCATCAATAGTTAATTCTGTACAAGAATTTACAAAATTCATACTTAATATACCAGCAATCATTCCAGGAACCATTCCACCATTGTAATCTAGTGATTCTTTTCCAGCAATTACAAGATCGTAACCGCCTGTTTTTATCACCTCAGCTAATTGTTTTGCAACAAACATTCCGTCAGTAGGACTTGCGTTTACACGAATCGCTTCATTAGCGCCAATTGCCAATGCTTTGCGTAAAGTAGGCTCAGTATCTGGACCGCCAACTGTTACAACCGTAACATTTGCGCCTTGTTGTTCTTGAAACCAAATGGCTCTGGTTAAACCAAATTCGTCATTAGGGTTGATGACAAATTGTACACCATTGGTATCAAATTCTGAATCACCATTGGTAAAATTAATTTTTGAAGTAGTATCAGGAACGTGACTGATGCAAACTAATATTTTCATTTTCTGTATCTTAAATTGAAATACAAAAATAATACAAAATTTTTAAATAATATACTATGCGTGCATAATATTTTTTAAACTACTGCTATTTCTTTTTAATATTGAAAAAGTTCCTTTGTTTAGCTATGTATTCTAAGTAATCAAGTGACAAATTTATAGAGTCAAAACAAAATACACTTATTAAAACCGCTCCAATTAGACTATATTTTTTTCATAAGTATTTTGAACTAAAAGCATTATGTCGGCTTTTATTTGTGTTTTATCGATGTAATTACGTAAATGTTAATGATTTTATTCCTACATTTGTTCAATAAAAAATAAAATCAAAAAAAACCCTATGAAAACAAAACTACTTTTTTTAGCACTACTAGTTACCTCAACTGGTTTTTGTCAGGCACTTTTGAGCTCAACAACTCCTATTACTCCTTACTTGACTGTTAACTCACCAGTCGGTGAAGAAATTGGAAAAATAATTGATGGAGATATTAATACTAAATTTTCAGATACAAATATCGCAGATGGCATTGGATTTCAAGTTAATTTAAGCTCAAATCCAGCTACTGTCGTAAGGATTGATGTTAGCCTCTCAAATAATATCCCAAATAGAGACCCGCAAAATTTTCAATTATCCGGTTCTAATGATGGGATAACATACACTTCTATTTATAACGGTGTCATAGTGTGTGGTCAGTCTAGAAATACCGTTTTGACTTACTCTTTTACAAATATTATAAGTTATGGATATTACCGTGTTAATTTTACTAATTTGTGTGGCAATCAAAGTACTTTTCAAGTGGCAGAGGTCCAACTTTTTGGGAGTACTTTAAGTGTAAATGATGCTTTTGAATTAAAAGATTTTGTTTTCTATCCAAATCCAGTAAAAGACGTATTAAGTATCTTGAATAATAAAAACAGTTTTATACAACAAATACTTGTTACTGATGTGACTGGTAAAGTGGTTGAAAATTTTAAATTTAATAATGCTACTAACGCACAACAATTACAATTGAGCAATTTAAGTTCTGGAATTTATTTGATAAAAATAGTTTCTCAAAATTCAAGTCTCACAAAGAAAATTATAATAGAATAAATTGAATAAAACAATTATTTAACTCCCTGAATTCTTCAAATTAAAGTTCAGGGAGTTTTTATTTTGGGTAAAATCAAAAACTATCGAATATATAATTGCAATAACTAATTTTAAATAATTATTTTTTTATTCATTCAATTTTGTTACTTTTAAAAATATATGAATTTAAAAACAATCCTTGTAGACGACGAAATTCTAAACCTCAAAAATTTAGAAATAATACTAACTGAAAACTTTCCTTTTGTAGAAATTTTAGGGTTATTTCAAACTGTTGCAGATGCAAAATCATTTATTGAAAATAATCCGATAGATTTACTTTTTTTAGATATTTCGATGCCAATAGAAAATGGATTCGATTTATTGCAATATTTTCCAATTAGAAATTTTCAAGTGATTTTTGTAACAGCGCACGAGGAATATGCTATTAAAGCCATTCGAGTTGGAGCGACAGATTATTTGCTAAAACCTGTTTTAATTTCCGAATTACGGATTTCGATTGACAAAGTTTGTGCAGTTTGTGGTGTAACAGATAAGGCAAAGACCGAAAACCAACTTAATATAACATACGAAGGAGGAAAATCGATATTAGATTTTGATGAAATAGTATATCTCAAAGGATTTGACAATATAACTACAATTTATCTTACAAGAAATAGAAAACTTACAGTCGCAAAAACACTAAAACATTTTGAAAATTTATTGGATAACCATTTTTTTAGAAATCACAAATCGTTTATTGTAAATTTAAAGTTTGTAACTAAAATTTTAACACGAGAAGCTTATCTTATAGAATTGAAAGAAGGAACGCAATTGCCCATTTCTAGAAGAAATTATAAAGATTTGAATCAGATATTGAATAAATAATATTGTTATGAAGTATTTATTATCTTGTTTATTTGTTATTATTTCAACAATTGCAATAGCCCAAAATCAATACAAATTCAACCATTTTACTACCGATGAAGGCTTGCCGTCTAACTCTATTTATAGCATAACCGAGGATAAAAAGGGCAATATTGTATTAGGAACCGACAATGGGTTGACTTTTTTTGATGGTAACGATTTTACAAACTACAACATAAAAGAAGGACTTATAAATCCTTATATAACGGCTGTTTCTACAGATGAAAGTGGTGTTATCTGGTTTATAAACTACAACGGGAAGCTACAAAAATTTGAGAATAATAAAATTGTAAATACACCCATTTTTACAGATACCTATAATCAGTTATTTAATCTAAAAGACAAATTATTTCTCTACACCATACAAAACAGATTTAGCAACAAATGTTATGGTTACAACCAAATAACCAAAAATACTTGGCAAATTCTAAGACCAAAGAACGGAATTATTTCGAAAAGAATTGCGCCACCCCTATTAGTTCAAGACAATAAGGAAATTATATTTGATAACAACAATCTAATTTATAATAATGTTAAAGTCCCGATTCCTGATGAGGTGAAGTTTTTGCACAAAGTAATTTTTAGAAAAAATGATGTTTGTCTTCTCGATGAAAATTTCTTATTTTTAGTAGATTATAAAGGCATTATAACGAACAAAATAAAATTACCTCAACCCCTTTCTGTAAGTCCTATTTATAAATATGATTTTATTGTAGATCAGCAAGAAAACTGTTGGTTAAGCATACAAAGCAAAGGGCTTTTTGTCTTAAAAAATAATAAGTGGAATTCAATTAGCGAAAATTTAGGTTTGAGTATTTCTGATAACGTTAATTTTTTGTGTTGTGACAGAAAAGGAAAAATCTGGATTGCAACAAATGAAAAGGGATTGTATTGTATTCCAAACGTAAATATTTCTAGTATACAATTTAAAAATCAAGAAAATTATTTTAATGGTTTTGCTAATTCTATAGACCCAAAATCATTATTTATTTCCACAAAATTTAGCTTGTATTCATACAGTAAAAAAGAATTAAATTTACTAGAAAAATCTATTTTAGAGATTAAAATTGGTAATTACAATACGATTCCTGTTTTTTATACTCCAGTAAAAACTGAAACAAACTGGAACAAAGAAAGAAAATTATTAACTGTAACAGGGAAACAAATCATTAAAAGCGACAATGATAAACATTATATTTTAGCTGGAAATTCATCAATAAATATATTTGAAAAAAGAAGTATCAGCTTTAAATCTATTAATGCTAAAATTCCTAAAAAAGAGAAAATAAAACAAATTGTTTTGTATAAAAATGAATACTATTTTAACAATGCAGAAAAAATAAACATCAGAACTTTTGACGATGATTTTATATACAACAAAAGAGAATTAAAGTTCAAGATAAAAGGATATATTGAAGATTTTGTTTTTATAAATGACACTATGTGGATAGCTTCAAACAACGCTGTTTTTAAAGTCTATAAAGAACAAATTGTGGATAGTATTTCTGAAGTAAATGGTATAAAGCTGGACAACATTCACAAAATAAAACTCTTAGAAGATGGCGTTTTTCTTTGTGCAGGAAACGGGCTTTTCAAAATTTCTAAAACAGGAAATAGGGTATTGAATAGATATAACTTTTTGCCAAATAATGATGTGTATAATGTAGCATTATCTGAAAATGAATTATTAGTTGCTACCAAAAATGGTTTAGGTAAAATAAGTTATAATTTGGTCAAAAAAAATTCAGACAAACCCATTTTTAACATTTTTTATTACTCAAAAAAAATTAAAAAATTAGTCATTGACTCTGAATTAAATTCAATTAAAATAAGTCTTAAAATTCAGAATTTTCAGTCTACAAAAAACCAACTCATTCAATACAAAATAGACGATACTCCTTGGATTGTTTCGCAAGGTAAAAACCTTTATTTTCAGTCACTTTCCTACGGGAATCATACTATTTTTGTTCGTGTTCGCGATGTAAATTCGAACTGGTCAACAAAAACAATCTCGGTTTACAAGTCATTTCCTTTTTATCTGAAATGGTGGTTTATTTTGTTTTCAAATATCTTGTTAGTTGCATTGATTTATGGTATTTATACTTATCAAATAAAAAAGATAAAAGCAAAAAAACAACAAGAAATTGAAACCAACAATAAAATTGTAGAATTGCGACAAAACGCTCTATCTGCTATGATGAATCCGCATTTTGTGTTCAATTCGCTAAATGCGATACAGTATTTTGTAAACAGCAATCAGAAACAACAAAGCAGCGAGCATTTAGGAAAATTGGCACGATTGGTTCGATTGTTTCTCTCGCAAGCATCGGAGCCATTGATTAGTATTTCTGACGAAATTAACCGACTGAAATTGTATCTCGAACTAGAGCAAGTTCGTTTTATGAATTTTGATTTTACATTCAATATTGATGAAAATATTGATATGCATCAAACCAAAATTCCTAACATGATTGTACAACCATTTATAGAAAATGCGATTCTTCACGGCGTTTCGCATCTTACAGAAAAAGACGGAAAAATCGATTTGAATTTCAATTTAGATAAAAAAATTCTAACGATCGAAGTCATAGATAATGGTTTTGGGTTGGATAAAAATAAACAAAAAACCGATGTTCACATCTCTAAAGGTATTGCCATAATTTCCGAAAGAATAGAAATTTTGCAACAATCTTATCCCGAAAAAACATTTTCAATTAGCCAAGAAGTAGCTTTTCCTGATGCAGCCCGAAAAGGGCATAAAGTAATAATTTTAGTTACAATTTTAGACTAAAAACATCTTTTTTTACCGTTCCCTAAATAAAACCTACCGTATTCTAAATGGTTTTGGTTTGTAGTATTGGTTTGCAGTAGTTTTAGAAGATAATAAATTCTAAAAACTATGAAAGAAATAAAACTATTTTTTAAACTGGTATTAATTATAACACTATTCACGCAAACCATACAAGCACAAGAAAATGCTAAAGGAATTAAGGACCAAGGAATTAAAACGCATACACATCAACGAGGCTGTTGCCAATACAAAGTAATTTATGTTGGTGGCGGGTTTAACAATCCAACGGGAAGTAATAGTCAAAAATTATTTGGAAATAATTCCGGAAAGACAACAGGATTCACAATAGACTATTCGCAAACCATTGTTCGTAAATCTGGTTTTTCTTTTGGATTCAATGTTGGAGGCAATTTTTTTACTGGAAATGGGAATCCATTTGGAAGTACATTGCCAAAACCCTATTTGGTAACTGCTCAAATATCGAGCGAAGTAACGGGAACTTCAGACACAAAAAATTCGGGTTACTTTGTTGGTTTAGGACCACAATTTAATATTCATTTTGCCAATCGATTTGTGTTTAGCCCAATTTTTCAAATAGGTTATTTGGGCGTAACGCAGAGCGAATTTAAAGCTAAACAAACCACTTTAATGCAAGGTTTTGCATTGCCAAATTATACCAGAACTTACGATTTAATTTCGCAAACCGAAACCAAAACAAGCGGATTGGGTTTTATACCAAAAGCTCGATTATCTTATAGGATAAGTAAAAATATAGGTATTTGGTCAGAAGCAAGTTATTTACTAGGACCTACGGTAAAAAGTGAAATCACTACTTTTAAACCTGCTCAAGATCCCAATGCTCCACCGCCAAACAGTTATTTAATACAACAAATGGATGCAGGAACTTATACCAAAGTTAATAATGAGTCAAAATATAATACTTTAGGTTTTAATGCAGGATTATCATTCGCTTTTGGTGGCAAAAAGAGCGCTGAAGCTATCCCGCAAATTAGTAAAAACCCAAAATCTTGTTACACAACTGCTAATCTAATGGTTGATAAATTTAGTTGTTGTAACGACACTTTGGTGCTGAAAGGACATTTTGATATAAACAAAACTGTTAATTCAGTTGTAGATAATATTTCTATCACTAAAGTAACTGACAGTAATGGAAATATAGTTAAAAACTCTCTGGTTTTGCCATCAATCATTAAATCTAATGGAGTAAAAAGAGGTTCAGATTATGTTTTTGAATTTAAAATAGATGGAAAAACTTGCAAAAAAGATTTGATTTTTGAATATGTTGTAATTACTACTTGCACAACAAATGGTATAAAAGAATCTACCGAAAATAAAGAAACAAAAACAATTCTAGAAAAAGATATTCCGTGTTGTAATTGCGACAAATCAAAAGAAATAGGAGGCGACAGTTCCGAAAGAAATATTCATAATTACCCGGATGGTGGTCACGCAGTAGTTGGAAATGACAATACTAGAAAAAAGGCTTGTTTTGCAGAAGCTACATTAATTACTACTAAATTCAAATGTTGCGAAAATCAAATCTTAATTGAAGGCTTTTTTGATGTGTATGCTGCAACAAATACAGTGGTAAATAATGTTACTATCACAAAAGTAACTGATAATAAAGGCGTTGCAATTACAAATACTTTGATTTTACCTTTTAAAGTAAATCCAAAAGGAATAAGTAAAGGATATAAGTTTCCATTAGAATTTAAAATAGCCAATAATGCTTGCAAAAAAGATATAATTATAGAGTATGTAGTAAATGCAACTTGCACAACAAATAAAATCGAAAAATCTGTGCAATACTCAAATACAAAAACAATTCTTGAAAAAGAATTACCTTGTTGTGGTTGCGATAGTGAAGGAAGTTCTGATACTAGTGAAGAAAAATGTGAAAACAACCCAATTGTTAATGGAGATTTTTTAGAAACTGGTATAATTTCTGGAACAATGCCAACAGGCAAATTACCAAAATGGGAAAAAGCATACGGTTCGCCCAAAGCTGTCGCTTTACAAGGTTGTTTAGATACTGGATATGTCGAATTATCGGGAAATAAACTTTCTGGAAGTGCCATTTCTCAAAAATTAGACTCAAAAATTATTAGTGGTAAAAAATACAAAGTAACCGTTGCTGTTAAATATAACAAACAACAATTAGATTACGGAAAAATTAGAGTTGTTGCCTACAATGGCGTTTTACCCATTGGAAATTCGCACCCAATTCCTCAAGCAGATATAGCCATTATTGGCAGAAGTCCGCAAGTACACGATTGTGGTGACTGGGCATTTATAGAATTCCCAATTTGGAAAGCCAATAAAGATTTTGATAATATTGCTATTAATGCTTTTACCAATGAAGATGCTATTTCATCAACAGTATTAATTGACAATATTTCTTTTTGTGAGACACTAGAAAGCGAATGCCAAGAATTAGAAGTTGATGCTTCTGGAAATCCGATTGTTCCAATTAATTTAGGGACTATTCCATCAAATTTTACTTGTACAACTTATGATGATGAAGATGATTATTTTAATGGAAATTTAACTGACTTGTATGGTTATAATGGTACATTCGATATGTACGAGCAAAATTTTTCTGAAACATCAGACCAGTGTTTTAATATCGGCGGAGACGAAATTCCAGATGAAAAACCAATAGATTGTGATCAAGAGCTCCTCGATGCAGGTATAACTGAAACCTGTGCAGAAATTGAAACTCTTATAGATAGTATTTCTAACATCCCACAATTAATTCATAATTACTCTTTAATACCACCATTAACAAGTTCTTCTTGCAATGCAGACAATAGTACAATGGTTAATAACCTAAAAGAGCAAATGGCTTATGGTGGAAAAGACATTATATATGTACATGGACTAATGACAAACAATTTAACAGATCGTGCAAAAGGAGTTGCTGGTGCAATGGCAGATTGGCCTAATAAAACGGAGTTTGAAGATGGTGGATATTATAATGAAATTGCAGATGCAAATTGGGATGAGCATATTCAACATTTTTTAACTGGAAAAGGAAAGAAAAATAGGTATTTAAAAGTTTCATATAATTGTTCACAAGATGCGGAAACCGCAGCCAATAGTATAGCTTCTCAAATAAGAGATGCTATGGAATCTGGTAAAGGTGTAAATATGGATTTTGCAGATTTAAGATTTACTGAAGGCCCAAATAAAGAGCGTATTGCTAAATGTTTTGGTAAAGAATACATCATTATTTCACACTCTACTGGAGGATTGGTGGCTAATATTATGCTCTCATTAGCTAATAAAACAAAAACTATTGGCAGTATAGAAAGAATTAAATATGGAAATCTTAGTTATTTATCTGACAGATGCAAAGGGCATATTGCTATGCACAGCGCCATCAGCGGAAGTAATTTAGCAGCTGTAGCAGTTGGATTAGTCCCAAAAGTTACAAACCTACTTCAAAATTTAGGAACTGTAGATGGACAATTACTCGTTACAGCAATCACCGCATTAGCAAACCCTTTCATAAAGAAAAATCTTAATGCTTCCTATATTAATAATACTATTACAAATTTAAATACATGGGTGCCAAATTTAAATAAATTTATAAATTCCAGTATAATGGTAGATTTATCACCAAAAATAACCTACTCACGATGGGGCAATGTGATTAATGATATTTCTGTACCAGTATTAACAGTATCGGGTAATCATCCTACAGGACTAGAAGAATATCCATTAACCAAAAAAATTCTTAAAGGTTTAGACGACGGGGTTGTGAATACTGAAAGTTCTAGCGGCAGAAATCAAGTAAATCCAAAAGATTTTTCTGCAATTACTGTGATTTTAAAAAAGCGTATGTTTGATAAAGGGTTGCCTCCAATACGAGCTACGAAATTTTATAAGCAAGAGCATAGAATTTTGAATACTTTTTTTGCAAACAGCTCTCCTTTTATTTCTGTTACTGGAATGGTTTATCCGCCATCATTAAAAAGTATTAATGCTCAATTCAACAATCACTACACCTTTTTACAAGCATCAGATCAACATATGCTTAGTTATTCGACTGGATTTAATGGAAATTATCCTGAAACAAAAAAAGAATTTTCGATAAATTATGAAGAGGAATTGGTTACAAACGACTTAAATCTTTACAATAATGGCATAATAAACCCATTAATCAGAAAAGAGATGGGAGAATTTCTAAAATATAAAGATAGATTTTATCCAAAATTAACTTGGAAAAAAAATAAATTAGGAATAAGATTTCCTAAAATTATTTGGAAACGATTTTACATTTGGAAACGAACCTACCATCGCTTAAAAGACAATAATCTTTATGATATGGATTATACTTACAACTATTTATTCCCAAATTAAAATAGATTAAATTATAAATTTTTGCTTAAAAGCATTCATATAATTAAAACTATTTTAACTAATTAAGTTCAAAAAAACAAGTAACAATTACAATCCAAAATTAATAATACACAAACATTAAATTCAAAAATATGAAAAACAATTTTAAGAAAATTAGCCTATTATTTTTTTTAACAATAACTATCGTGAGTTGTAACTCTGATGCTGACCCAATACCTGTAGCGCTTATTCCCGCTGCCACTGTTCCTTGTGTTACAACCAACACACTTTTTCAGCAATTGTACAATACATTAAATACCGCAGCTTTTCCAGAAAGTTTATCAGGGTATAATAATGCAGTGACCCACGAATATACATTTAATGTTACTAATGTTGCGACAATTTGTAGTATCGGTTATCAAAGCCAAACCACATTGGTTAGTCAAAATTATCAAATAGATATTTATGATACTGTAACAAGCACGGTTGTTGCAACAATAACATCGACTTTTTCGTCAACAGCAACAAGTTATACTTCGTTAAGCACACCATTCGCTCTGGTAGCAGGTAGGTCTTACAAAATAAAAAGATACGGTCCTGCAACAGTGGCTAATCCTAATGGAGCAGGTCGTTGTGTTAGCAATAATGTAACGGGTACTGGAAATGTGAGTTTCCCAAAAACATTAGGTAATTTAACCATTACAGATTCTGATTTTTACACCCAAAATCTTAACGGTCAGGTAAGTGCTGGTGATAACAATAATTCTATGCCATTTATAGATATAGTGTTTCAATAAAATTCCTTTTAGATTATTACATAAAAAAAGTGATACTTGTGTGTCACTTTTTTTGATTTTCTAATGTTCAAATCAACTTTTTTTAATTAACAAATTATAAAAACCACTTAAAAAACATTTTTATCGTTTTAAATAATTATTTTTGTCCTTCAATTTTACAGATATACATCAAAATATATGAGAACGATACAATTTAGAGAAGCTATTTGCGAAGCGATGAGTGAAGAAATGCGTCGCGATGAATCCGTTTACTTAATGGGTGAAGAAGTTGCAGAATACAATGGTGCTTATAAAGCTTCAAAAGGTATGCTTGACGAGTTTGGTGCCAAAAGAGTTATAGACACACCTATCGCAGAGTTAGGTTTTGCTGGTATTGCAGTAGGTTCTGCAATGAATGGTTGCAGACCAATTGTGGAATATATGACATTCAATTTCTCATTAGTAGGTATTGATCAAATAATAAATAACGCAGCAAAAATGCGTCAAATGTCAGCTGGACAATTTCCAATGCCAATGGTTTTTCGTGGGCCAACGGCTTCAGCAGGACAATTGGGAGCAACGCACTCGCAAGCATTTGAAAACTGGTTTGCCAACACGCCTGGATTAAAAGTTGTGGTTCCAAGTACGGTTTATGATGCCAAAGGTTTGCTAAAAGCCGCCATTCGTGATAATGATCCTGTAATATTTATGGAATCTGAGCAAATGTATGGGGATAAAGGAGAAGTTCCTGAAGGTGATTATACCATTCCACTTGGTGTTGCCGATATTAAACGTGCTGGAAATGATGTAACTATTGTTTCTTTTGGAAAAATAATCAAAGAAGCTTTCATTGCTGCAGACGAATTAGCAAAAGAAGGTATCTCTTGCGAAATTATCGATTTGAGAACCGTTCGTCCTATGGATTATGAAACTATTTTAACTTCGGTTAAAAAAACAAATCGATTAGTTGTTCTTGAAGAAGCTTGGCCTTTTGCCTCTGTAGCTTCCGAAATTACATATATTGTTCAAGAGCGTGCTTTTGATTTTTTAGATGCACCAATTCAAAGAATTACCACTGCTGATACTCCTGCGCCTTATTCGCCAACTTTGCTTAAAGAATGGTTGCCTAACGCTCAAGATGTTGTCAAAGCGGTTAAAAAAGTGATGTATAAATAATTGTCAACTCCAAGTTGATAAAATAACTATATTTGAAACTTCATCCCTAAACTGATGAAGTTTTTTATTTTCCATATATGAAGCAAATAATTGTAATTTTAAGTTTATTTTCCTGCCTAAATAGTATTGCTCAAACCAAGGTAAGCGGTGTAGTGTATGACGAAACAAATCAACCCGTTCCTTATGCAAATTTATGTTTTAAAGGGACTCGTGATTGTGTTACTTCTGATGAAAACGGTCGGTTTTATATGGAAACAGAATCAGCTCAAAAAATTTTGATAGCCACTTATGCGGGTTATGATAATAAAGAAATTGTGCTCGATAAGGCGGTAAACTATGATATGAAAATTAAGTTGTCTGGTATAAATGCACTTCAAGAAGTTAAAATTTATGGAGGGAAAACCTCTAAGAAAAATAATCCAGCACTTGATATACTTCGAAAAATTTGGGAACGCAAACGAAAAAACGGTTTGAATATGTTCAACCAATACCAAATGAATAAATATGAAAAAGTAGAGTTTGATATGAATTCTATTGATTCCGCATTTATGAAGAAAAAGGTATTCAAAGGCTTGGAATTCATCTTCAAGCAAATAGACACTTCCGATGTTACAGGTAAAACCTATTTGCCTATTTTCATAAACGAATCCATATATGATGTCTATGCGGACAATACGAATGGTAAGAAGAAAGAAGTGTTAAAAGCCAATAAAAATTCAGGACTTGGAACAGGAAATGGTATCGAAACTTTTATAAAAGACTTGTATTCTGAATATAACATCTATGACAATTATTTAAATTTCTTTGACAAAAGTTTCGTGAGTCCACTATCAAAATCAGGAATCAACACTTATAATTATGTATTGGCTGACACGGCTTACATTGATAAAAAGTGGTGCTACAATATTGTGTATTATCCTCGTCGAAAAGGAGAATTGACATTCAAGGGTGATTTCTGGGTTAATGATTCCACTTTTGCCATCAAAAAAATAAATATGGCAGTGACTAAAAGTGCTAATATTAACTGGGTAAAAGACATTTACATTGAACAAGAATTTGAAGTGCTTAACGATTCGGTTTTTTTATTAAAAAAAGACCACATGATGTCTGACTTTTCATTTACCAAAAAGGAAGAATCAAAAGGATTGTATGGTAAACGTACCACATTTTATAGCGAACACAAGTTTAATGAAATCAAGCCAGATAAATTTTACAAACAAGACATTAATACTTTTGATCAATCGGTTTATGACAAAACAAATGAGTTTTGGGAAGAAAATCGAATGGAAACCCTTAGTAAAGATGAATCTGGGGTTTATAAAATGCTTGACACACTAAAAACTGTTAAAAAGTTCAAACAAATCTATAATTTAGGAAGTATACTAGCTAGTGGATACATTCAAATAGGGAATTTTGATTATGGACCACTATTTTCAACTTTTGGATTCAATGATATTGAAGGAGTCAGAATGAGAGTTGGTGCCAGAACCTATTTTAAACCAAACGATCCTTGGAGAATTCAAGGGTATACTGCTTATGGATTTAGAGACAATAAATTCAAATATGGAATTTCTGGAAAAGTAATGATAAACAAAAAAAATCGATTTATACTTACCGCAGGAAATAGTCGCGATATAGAACAAATTGGAGTAAGTCTTACTACATCTAACGATGTTTTAGGGCGAAGTTTTGCATCTTCTTCATTTTTTGCTAGTGGTGACAATAGTAAGTTAACAAATGTGAACTTAACCTCATTTTCTGCTGAAATTGAACCCTTAAAAAATCTAATTTTAAAAGCTGGAATATCCCATCGGGAATTAGAATCTGCTTCGCCAACTTTTAAGTTGGACTACAAAATAGCGCCCACTGTTTTGAATCCTTTGGGAGGTACGGTGTCTAAAGTAAATCAAACAGAGTTTACCCTAGGTTTTGATTATGCACCACGCCGAAAAACAGTAGGGTATGGAGTTGATAGGCTAGAAGTCGATTCGAATTACTCCAGAATATTTGTAAATTATAGTCAAGGTATAAAAGGTAGTTTGAATAGCGATTTTGATTATCAAAAATTACAATTGTATTACCGTCAACCGATTGTTTTAGGTGGTGCAGGACGATTGTTTTCTACATTCGAAGTGGGTAAAATTTTTAACGAAGTGCCTCTCGGATTACTAGCTGTCGTGCCAGGAAATCAATCGTATTTTGTGATCGACAATACTTACAACCTGATGAATTATTATGAATTTGTAACAGATCAATACGCATCGCTGCATTTAGAACATCATTTTAATGGTAAAATTTTCTCAAGAATTCCGTTTATGAAAAAACTGAACTGGAGAGAAATAGTAGGGATAAAAGCCGTTTATGGAAGTATTTCAGACGAGAATAAAGCCATCAATGCCTCAGGAATCAATTATCTTGCGCCTGTCGACGGATATTGGGAATATAATGCTGGAATTGCTAATATTTTCAAAGTATTTCGTATCGATTTTTCTTGGAGAGGAAGTTATCTTCAGTTGCCTGAAGCGCAAAAGTTTACTATTAAAGGGTCGTTTGGATTTTATTTTTAGAAGCCAATCCAGCTTTTTATTTCAAGCTTATTTGTAAAAATCTATTTTTCTATACTACAAAAAGAGCTTCCTTTGGTCGCTTTTTTATAGCTTGAAAAATTAGATTTTTACTGCATAAGGCTTTTCATTACAAACGAAGTTCACTGAACACCTATGAAAAGTAATATATAGTGAAGTAATCTGGGCTATAATACAAAACAATTATGCAAGAGGCAATACAACATCTTTCAAAAAAAGACAAAATATTCAAAACCATAATAGCAACTTATGGAATTCCTGTCATTCCATCAAGACCACAAGGTTTCGAAACGTTAGCATTATTGATTTTAGAACAACAAGTATCAATAGATTCTGCCAAAGCAACCTATAACAGACTAAAAGCACAAGTTGAAAGTTTCCAACCTGAAAATTTGCTGAATCTTTCTGACGAAAATTTCAGAACGTGTGGTGTAAGTCGCCAGAAAACAAAATACATAAAATGTCTTGCGGAAGCTATTTTAGAAAAATCAATTGATTTAATAAGTTTGCCCAATAAGTCTGTCGAAATTGTTCGTGAAGAACTTATCAAAATCAAAGGAATAGGCAATTGGACAATTGACATCTACTTAATGTTTTCGCTACAATCGCTTGATGTTTTACCACTGGGCGATATTGCTGTAGTCAACACCATAAAAGAGTTGTTAGACATTCACGATAAAACGGAAATGGAAGCCTACACCCAAAAATGGGCTCCTTACCGTTCTATGGCAACGTTTTTATTATGGCATCATTATTTGCAAAAACGCAATCGAAAAGTAGAATACTAGCTTCTCGAAAACAACTTAGCATCCAAACTATATTTTCCAGAGCCAGTAAAAAGTAAGCCTAAATAAATCATAAAGTAAATAAAAGCATCGTTAAACTGATACCCATTGTCGCCTTTATCTAAAATTGACATTGGAAAAACGACCAAGAAAATCCAACCCATACAAAAAAGCAGAAAAAATAAACTCATTCTAGTAAATAAGCCTAAAATTAACAATAAACTACAAATAAATTCAGCAAAAACAGTCAGTCCAAGAGATATTTTACTTGACATACCTAAAAAACTAACTTGCTTCATCCAAAATTCCGAAGCCGCCATTTCGTTAAAATGAATTAATTTTTCGTAGCCATAAAAAGCCATTAGTGAGCCAATTATTAAACGGATAAGTAATAATCCGAAATCAATATTGATTGCAATGCCTGAAAAGAGTAATTTTTTCATAATAAAAAGTATTTTTTGTTAGTTTGGTTTCTTCAAATATATTAAAATAAAACTTGTAAAACACTTTTTTTAAACTACTTTTGCACCCGCTTAAAATTAGGATTATGACAGCAGATAAAAAAACAACTTTCGATGTATTAGTCGAAATACCAAGAGGTAGCCGGAACAAATATGAGTACGATTTTGATTTAAAAAGAATGCGTTTCGACAGAATGCTTTTCTCCTCAATGATGTATCCAGCAGATTACGGATTCATTCCTGAAACGTTAGCTTTAGATGGCGACCCGTTAGATGTTTTAGTATTAGTTACCAAACCTACTTTTCCGGGTTGTGTAATTGAAGTGAAGCCTATTGGAGTTTTCCATATGGCAGACGACAAAGGACCAGACGAAAAAGTAATTTGTGTACCAATTTCGGATCCAATCTGGAATACTTTAAACGATTTGTCAGATATTAATGCGCACTTACTTAAAGAAATTGAACATTTTTTCCAAGTCTACAAAGATTTAGAAAATAAAAAAGTTGATGTTGAAGGATGGGGCGATGTAAACGAAGCGCGTGCTATTATTAAAGAATGTACCGAACGTTTTGATGCCATTGAAAACAAACCTGAAGGATTGTTTAGCATTAAATAGTATAAACAATAAATTTTAAAAAGGCAATTATCTTTTCGGTAATTGCCTTTTTTGTTTATTTTTGTTTATGATTTAACAGTTGTTAATTATGGGGAAACTTTATTTTGTCTTTTCAATTAGTCTTATAAGTTTGTTACTCTTAATTGTAAATGCAATATTATTTGCAAAAGAAAGTAAAGGCAAAAACCAGAAATATTATGTTTTGACAATCTACTTAATAACACTTTCGGTTATTGAAACCATTTGCAATTATATTGGTTTTTTTAAACCTGGTAACAATTTGTTTTTATCACATTTTTACTTCAATTTTCAGTTTTTGTTTTTGAGTTTTTTCTTTTATCAACTTTTTGAAAATCCATTTCTCAAGAAAATAATTGTTTTTGCATTTATAGCTGTTTATGCCTTTCTAATCATTCAATATTATTTGAAACCCGAAATTTTTTGGGGATTCAATTTACCAGAAATTTTATCCATATCGTTTATTTTGATTGCTTATTCGCTTATTCATTTATATAATAATTTAGGAGAAATAAAAAAGTATTATTATTTCTGTATTGGGCTAATAATGTATTTGTTATGCAGTAGCATTATTTTTATGTCTGGAAATTTTGAGTTGGTTTTTTTCCAAGATCCCTATATTGATATTTGGATTTTTAATTCGTTACTTTATATAGTCTATCAAATACTAATTCTTAAAGAATGGAAACTGCTTACAAGTAAAAGTTTATAATAGCCGATAAACATTGAAAATTTATTTACAGGAATATATTCGTTTAAAGTAAATTCAAACAAAAGAAGTGCATTAGTAAAATAATAAAAACTAAGTAGTAGTAATTTTTTATGAATTAGGCTTCGAGAAATTGGGGCCTTTTTTTGTTATAAATACATATATTCTAATAAACATATCAAAAAAGACATTTATTTTTAGGCTAATTGCCTTTTTTGTTTATTTTTGTTAAAACGAATTAAAATTAACCAATTAACTGAATACAATTTTATGAATACAATAATGATTTATGTGCCAATAGTTATGGCAATCATCGGATTGATTTTTATGCAAATCAAAAAGAGCTGGGTCTTAAAGCAAGACGCTGGAGACGGTAAAATGAAAGAAATTTCAGATTACATCTACGAAGGTGCATTAGCTTTCCTAAAAGCAGAATACCGTTTGTTAACGTTCTTCGTTATCGGAGCAAGTGTAGTTTTATTTGGTTTGACATTATTGCCAAACGCAACAACGCATTGGTTAATAGTTATTGCATTTATTATAGGAGCATTTTTCTCGGCTTTGGCTGGAAATATGGGAATGAAAATCGCAACAAAAACTAACGTTCGTACCACGCAAGCGGCAAGAACATCTTTGCCACAAGCACTTAAAGTTTCTTTTGGCGGTGGTACCGTAATGGGACTTGGAGTTGCTGGTTTGGCAGTTCTTGGTTTGACAGGAATTTTTATTCTTTTGTTTCATAAATTTATGGGCGGTGTTTGGACTTCTACAGAAGACATGACAATCGTTTTAGAAACTCTTGCTGGTTTCTCACTTGGTGCTGAATCTATCGCTTTATTCGCAAGAGTTGGTGGTGGAATTTACACCAAAGCTGCCGATGTTGGAGCAGATTTAGTTGGTAAAGTCGAAGCTGGAATTCCAGAAGATGACCCTCGTAATCCTGCTACAATTGCAGATAACGTTGGAGATAATGTAGGTGATGTTGCCGGAATGGGTGCCGATTTATTTGGTTCTTATGTAGCAACTGTTTTGGCTGCAATGGTTCTTGGAAACTACGTAATTAAAGATATGGGTGGAAAAATTGATGATCTTTTCGGAGGAATTGGTCCAATTTTATTACCAATGGCAATTGCGGGATTCGGAATTTTATTCTCTATTATTGGAACAATGGTTGTAAAAATATCTGATGACAATGCTAAAGAAGCACAAGTTCAAAAAGCATTAAACATAGGAAACTGGTTATCTATTGTTTTAACAGCAGTTGCTTGTTTTGTTTTGGTAAAATATATGTTGCCAGAAACAATGACTATGAGTTTCTTCGGCGAAGGAATGAAAGAAATTTCTTCAATGAGAGTTTTTTATGCTACAATCGTAGGTTTAATAGTTGGTGGAGCCATTTCATCGGTAACTGAATATTATACAGGATTGGGTACAAATCCAGTTTTGGCAATCGTACAAAAATCATCAACTGGAGCTGGAACCAACGTAATTGCTGGTTTGGCAACAGGAATGATTTCTACTTTTCCAACCGTGATTTTATTTGCAGCAGCAATCTGGGCATCCTACGCTTTCGCAGGATTTTACGGAGTAGCTTTGGCTGCATCGGCAATGATGGCAACAACAGCAATGCAATTGGCAATAGATGCTTTCGGACCAATTTCTGACAACGCTGGTGGAATTGCCGAAATGAGCGAATTACCAAAAGAAGTTCGTACTCGTACAGACATTTTAGATTCAGTTGGAAACACAACGGCTGCAACAGGAAAAGGTTTTGCTATTGCTTCAGCGGCATTAACTTCATTAGCTTTATTTGCTGCTTACGTAACATTTACAGGAATCGACGGAATTAATATTTTCAAAGCGCCTGTTTTAGCAATGTTGTTTATTGGTGGAATGATACCAGTAGTTTTCTCAGCATTAGCAATGAATTCTGTTGGAAAAGCCGCAATGGATATGGTGTATGAAGTGCGTCGTCAATTCAAGGAAATTCCAGGAATTATGGAAGGAACTGGAAAACCAGAATACGCAAAATGTGTTGATATTTCTACAAAAGCCGCTTTACGCGAAATGATGTTGCCAGGAATTATGACTATCGGTTTCCCAATTGCCATTGTGCTTTTAGGTAAATTGGTTTATATGAATGATGCAAATGCTAACGCAATCGTAGCCGAAATGTTAGGTGGGTATATGGCTGGAGTTACCGTTTCGGGTGTGCTTTGGGCAGTTTTCCAAAACAATGCTGGTGGTGCTTGGGACAATGCTAAGAAATCTTTTGAAGCTGGTGTTATGATTAATGGAGAAATGACATACAAAGGCTCTGACGCGCACAAAGCAGCGGTAACTGGAGAT
>NZ_JANOQD010000063.1:0-7788 GCF_031422135.1 Flavobacterium sp.
CCACTTTATTTCTGCCAAATATTCTAAACAATCTAAATCCGTTTTGAATCTATCGGTGAATTCTAAAATACTTTCTCCTGTAAACTTTTTCATTCTATAAAGATATGTAAAAATTATAAGTAATTATCGAAACACCTCAAATTTTTTTAAAAGAATAAAGTTATTATCAAATTCTCCAAATTCAGTTGACAATTATTTTTGACATTTCGCTTATGAATCAAAATTGTATCATTTAAATAAAATTTTGTATTTACAAATTCAACATAACTATCTTCTGTTTTTGGCTCACAATTTTTTATAGTTTTTTTGACAACAAGTGGCTTTCCTTTTTTTGAAACACTAATACAATTAATTTCAAATTCTTCCAAAAAGTAACATTCTTTGGATTCAAAACTATTCAAAATTATTGTGTCTTTATCTACATTCCATTTTCCTTTTGAAAAAGATTTTGAAGAACACGTACCAGCATAATATTCAAATGTTTTATTTTTATTAATTTTTAATGTTCCACTAAATGGAACTGGTTTTTTTGTTGTCTTCCAATTATTTACAAACTTTTCAATATTTTCATTTCTAACAACTTTTTTACAACCAAAATGTAAAAAAAATATTATAAAAATTAAGTAATAAAATTTAATATTTCTCTTCATTTTTATATCTGTTTTCTGTCGCTCGAAAATCTCGCACAACGTCTCGTGGCTTGCAGAAGTTGGGGATTTGGTAAGCCCAAACTTTCAGTAAATCACTGATCACAAAAGTACAAAACAATGTTGAAAGTCAAGACCAAAACCCCAATTTTTGCAAACCGCTGTTAGCAGTTCGGTCGTTTAGAATCGAAATGTTCTATTTTACAGATTTTTAATCCCACCAAATATATACAATTCTTTTGTCTTTATATTTTTCGTTAATATTTCTTATTAATGTCTCGTCATCATATTCAACTTCGTCGGGAAACAACGACTTTGTATTTTCTTTAATTTCTTCTTTTGTTAAGTCTCCAATTATGTAAATCATATCAGAATAAAACCATTCATTATCATTTAGTTTCCCATTATCATAAATCATAACTTCGTTTAGTTTAACAAACGATGCAGTTACTTTTGGATTTTCTGATATTTTTTTCAAGACTTTATAATATTCAGAAACTTTTGGTTTTTCAATTAGATTTGGTGCAATTGATGCTTCATCATTATTTCCATCAAAGAATTCGTCTATTGATATTAAAGTTGGTTCTTTTAAATTCGGGAAATTTAATAAATCGTATTTTTTTAGAACAATATCTCTTTTTATAATGTCAATATTATTTTCAGTGTTTTCTCTAATTTCAGAAGTTTTTGTGTTTTCTGGTTTTAAGTTTTTGTTACAACTGAAAACTGCGAATAAACTTGTAAATATTAAATGAATTTTTAATTTACTCATAATTTAGATTTCTAATATTTGGGTTGAAAATTTATTATAACTTTCTGATTATATTCTTTTTGCGTAATTTTGGTTTCGACTGACTGCTAACGTCTCGTGGCTTTGCGATGGTGGGGTTAAGAAAGCCTTAACATTGAAGTAAAGATAGAAAATAACAAGTACAAAACCAATATTGAATTAAGCCATAAAACCCCACTATCGCAAAACCGCTGTTGTATGCTGGTTTAATTTTTACTCGTTGTTTCATTTTACTTTTTCGGTTTGACATTTTTCTGTTCTATTTTGGTTTGTGTTGTTTTAGTGGTGCCGTTGTCTAGTTTTGTTGAGCCAAAGGTTACTTCGATTGAGCCAAAGGCTATTTCGATTTGGACTATGCTTGTTTCGATTGCGCCAAAGGTTACTTTGATTTGGACTATGTTTGTTTCGATTGAGCCAAAGGTTACTTCGATTGAGCCAAAGGCTACTTCGATTTGGACTATGCTTGTTTCGGTTGAGTCCAAAGCTTGTTCGATTTAGCCCAAGCCTTGTTTTATTTTATATTGAACGACCCCTCAATTGCAATGCCATTTCCATACTGGCTTTTGTAACCTATTGCTTTAAGATTGGGTTGATAAACAAATATAAAATTTGTTTTGTGGGTTTTAGCCAACCATTTTTATCAACTTTTAAAATGTTATTCAATGATTAGTCCACTATTTGTATCGAAATCTATTCTTTCAGATTTACTCATTCTGCTTACTAATAGTCGTGTTGTGAAACCTCCAATTAATTTATAACCTTTTGATTTATTTCCTTCTAAATACGACCAATCTGAAATTTCATCTATATCAATTTCAATTATATCTCCTTTTTTTACATTCTTTACATATAAAGGTTCATTTCCTAAAATCCCGATATACTTTTCTAATTTAGTACTATACATAATACTTTCTATCCATATATGTTCGTCTCCCATTGGAGTTTTAAAAGCCTTTTTTAAACAAAAATGCTTTAAGATTGTGTCATTACTTTTGAGAGAAATATCAAATTTCGACAATGATTCTTTTGCATTAATTATAGCATTATCCATTTCTTTGTCATCATTTAACTTATAAATATTTTCATAGTTATCAGCCTTTTTTTCAATTATATTTTTTACTTGGGCGTTTACAAAAATTGTAATTAAAAAAATTAAAATTGTATATCCTATTTTCATATTATTTATTTGTTATTAATTCTCACTATTTTACATTAAATGACCCCTCAATTGCAATACCATTTCCGTACTTATTTTTGTAACCTATTGCTTTTAAGTCTGGTTGATAAACAAATATAAAATTTGTTTTGTGGGTTTTAGCTAACCATTTTTTCTTATACTCACGTTTTTTTGAAATATAAGTTGCTGTCATTGTTAAAGTATCGTTTTTAAAAACGCCGACATCATTTTCGTTCCACTCTCTAAAAGGCGTTTTCTCACTTCGTTTTATGGAAATAGTATTATTTTTGAGTTCGAAACTTCCTAAATAGTTGAGATTAATGGGTGTGTTAAATTTAATAATGTTGTTTTGTGAGGCATCAACATATTCTTTTAATCCAACAATATAGCCTTGTGTATCTTGATTTTTATACATTGTTGTAGTTACATTATATGCATAGCCATCGTCTGAAAAAACACAAAATGTATATGATTCGCTATTTCGCTTGTACATATATACTTTGTTGACTTTTATAATATTACTATTTAATAAGGCTTGTCTTTTAACAGAATCCTTGTGGTTTAAAAAGTCTTCAAAATATTTAAATGATTTTTTAACACTTGGGTCAAGACCTTTGGCAATCTGATAACTGCGATACTCATCATTAATATCAATCTTTCTACTACCACAATTAATTAAAAATAATAGTAATAAAAATAGAATAATTTTATTTATTTGATTTTTTATCATCTTCAATTTTTTTATTTATTCTTTCTAACTCATAAAATTCCTGTAACAATTTAGTTTTTGATGGCAAAGTAGCATCAGTATATGTTTTAAGTCGTTGTAAGTTAACTTCTTTTGAACCTTCTTTATATACTAAATAAAGATGATGAAAAGTTGGGTTAGCTTTCATATTTATGCTCATTTGATAAAGAAGTACATCTTCTTCATACTTCTTTAAATCAATTTCATACTGAATTTTATCTTCATTATATTTTTTATTAAGTCTATCATTTGTGTCATCAAATGGTTTAGTTGGCTTTTTAGGTTCTTTTGGAACATCAGGAAAAGGTATAGCGTTATGCATTTTGTTTGATGGCCAAAAAGTACCATATCCAAATTTTGTAGTTGTTTTTATATTTCCGTTTTCATCAAAAATAGAAAAAGTTTCTTGACCACGGTTTAGTAATACATCAAATAGTTTTTGGTGGTCATAATTTTGTCCGTTTATATTTTTGTCTAAAGCAAAAGGGTTTTTGTTATTTGATTTGCCATAATATAAATCGAATGCGTAACTCAAATTTATTTTCTGTGTTAGTTTAGCTTGAATATTTACACCCGCTGACCAATATTGGTCAGAATCCATACCAAAAAATAGAATTGGTTTGTATATATCATTATAGGATGAAATCATAAAATTTCCAACCTTGATAGCTGCACCACCTATAATTTGGTTTCTATTTTTATTGTCGTGCGAATTATATGGGTCTTTTATTCTATTGCCCTTTTCGTCATATTCGCTAGTTACTCTTCCAGAGCTTATTATTCCTGTGGAACCTAATGAAAATGCATATTCATAAGGAACATTTACACCAGTTGCTGTATATTGATTGAACAAATTAAGCGGTAATGTGTTTCCAGTTTTACCACCTAATGTTAAGGTTGGAGTAAGACTAGCTGTAACTAGATTACGGCTTTGTCTAGACGTTCCGGGAGTACCATATCCGTAATAAGTTAATGCTCCATTTAAACTTGGGCTTAATCCCCAATCTTTGCCTAAATCTATATTTTTTTGAATGCCCGCACATATACTTGCAGAAAATCCACCACCAAGACTATACTTAAATACTAAAGCCATATTTGGTATTGGATCGCCTGGTCCTCCAAGATTTCCTGAATCAATATCACTTTCATCATACTGGTCAAAATCGCCTGCGCTTGGACCTCCTCGTGAATTTTTATCACGATTATTATGTGATTGATTTGATTTTTTAGATTCTGTTTTAGGAAAAGTAATATCCAAATTGCCTGTATAGTTTGGCGATTCTATTTTAGCAATTACAACTACTTGGTCAGCTACAGCATCAAAACGGAATAAGTCATATTCGTAGGTTTCTAAATTGGTATCAGGATTTAACTTTTCTTTTAATGCTATATCGATATATACTCCGTATGCTTCTGTTAGTGCCAAAGCCAATATTATTTTTTTATCAATATCTTTTTCAATATCAATTAGGCTTTCTTGCCAAACTATAATTTTTTCATTTCGATCATCATAAAATGCTATTTTACTTGATAAGCGGTATTTAGATACTGTAATGGCTGGATTAATAACTATACCGTCTGTAATTTCTTTATAAAATTTATAAACAATACTTTTATTGTCTACATCAAATTTTGAAGTCATTTCGGATGCCACGCTTTTAAGATGGTCGTGAACATATGTGCTTTCTAGTTTATATTCGCTTTCTTCAATTGTTCTAGCTGGAGCTTTTTCAGGTTTGCCAAAAATCACACCGTCTTTGCCTGTAAAACTTATAGTTTTAGCAGAATTATAAACAATGTCTCCTGCAGAATATATATTATAATCGCCACCAATTATTTCTGTGAGTTTTCCCCCAATGATTCTTGTTCTACTCATTTTAAAAAAGCTTTGATTTTTCGGCACTATTCATTTTCAATTCTTTATCTGAATGTTTTGCAATAGCCCCTTGGCTACTTGTTTCCATACCTTTTTCTGAATTTATAGTGGTTTTGCCTTTTTTAGTTTCACTGAGCACATCGCCCTCTATATATTCCGTTAGTGTTCCCGTAACACTCATAATACTATTTCCGCCTACAGATACATTGTGTAGCATACCAATTGAAGATGATTTATTAACTCCTGCGGTTTCTGATATGTTTAAAGTAGCAGATGTGTTTATATTCATACCTGCTGTAAAACTTATGTTTTCTCCTGCGTTTACTGTAAAATTTCTTGGTGCATTGACACTAATATTTCCTTTTCCGTCCATCAGCCAAGTGTTCCCACTTGGGTCTTCAATAAACACACTACCAATAGCATCGTTCATAATAATTTTAGTTCCCGAGCGAGTTTGTATTGCTTTTTGGTCGTTGCCCTCGGTGTTGTACCCTGAACTCTCTGAACCATTGTACATTGTACCCAACGCATAAGGCTTTTCTGCATTACCTGCTTCAAAGGCTATCAAAACTTCTTCGCCAATTTCGGGAATGAAATACATTCCTTTTCCACCACCTGCGTGTGGGTTTGTCATACGAATCCAAGGTGTTCTTTCGGAATTATTTTTTTGCCAAGCCATTTGCACTTGAATTCTCCCCAGTCCTTTTGGGTCGTTATTATCGATAACTATTGCGGGTTGCGTGCTGGCAATAGGCGTCGCCAACACATTGCCGTAAGGCGGGCTTTGCCCGCTTTCGGGAATGGCATTGAAAGTGTTCGAATATTGTCCGCCCTCTTCGCAAGTATGTGTAATATTGGTTATCGTGTAACTGCCATAGTTTTGTTCTTGAACCCCATCGCGTGGGTCGCCAGTCATTGAGAATGCCGATTCGTGGATTGAAACTACATCGCCAATGCGAAGTCCTGTTTCATCACTTATTCCTGTGGCGGTTATTAAACTGGCAGTTTGCGAATGCAATTGCGTGGTTACTCTGTCGACCAAATGGGTGCGAGAGTTTCCCTCTTGCATTGGGTTGGAATACAAAGTGTTTGATTGGTCAGGAAACAATTTTTTTGATGAATCAAAAACCTGCTTTGTGTAGCCATATGTTTGGTAGTTTATCTCGGAAGCGTTCGCTTTTTGGGTCTCGCCCGTACTCGGGTCGTACCCAGTGTATTCAAAATTGAGTGGTTTGGCATTCATTTCGATATCAAAACGTTCGATAGAACGACCGTATTCTAATGTGAATGTTTTTGACCTTGGTTTCCCGAAAACCAATTCTTGCCCATTATAATAAAACCATTCTGCTTTTTTTTGTGCCAATCGGCACAAAAAATCAAAATCGCTTTCATTATACTGAACGGTAAAAGGTAAAGTTTGATTTTCTCTAAGGTTTATGACGGGTTTTAGCTCTCTTTGCGGGAATGCATTTGCAATTTCTTGAATAATATCTGATAACGATTTATTGGAAAATGATTTGTTTTTAGGCAAATTTTGCATTGCAATGGTTGGCGAAAAACCTGAAATTTGAATCATTCCTGCTGAACCATTTTCACGAACCAATATTGATTTGGTTATGATTCCGTAGAAGAGTAGGGGCGATTCGGTGGCTAAATTATTCGGTTTTACCTCTATTTTAATGCTTTGTCCAATATAGCTTTTCGATTTCTCAATGGCTTGATTTACAAATTCTCGTGGTAAAGGTTGCAAAATGGTAAACTGGTGGTGTGCGTTTACTGTTTGTGTAATGCTTAATTTTGAAAATCGGGTTAATGTTTCTCCCTCAATTTGAATAGAAGTTGTAGTGCTTATTGCCATAGAAATAAGTTTTATAGTGTTTGTTTAATAGTTTAACGTTGTTTGATTTTTTTATAAAATTGGTAAAGATACTGTTAATAAAAATAAGTTGATTACGGTTTTCCCGCATATTTTGTTAAATGTTTATTTTTACCGTAATGTTGAAAAAAACTAGCATACAACGTCCGAGGGCTTTGTGCAGGACTTGCCTTTTTCAGGCAAGTCTTGCACAAAACCCTAGTTGTACGCTGTTATTCTTTTCCAAAGATAACAGTTTACAGGTATGATTCAAAAAACTTAGATAAACATTTTTAACCAATTTTGTAAAACCAGGGCTTTACGAAGTTGGGTAAAAATATATAACGGAATTCAATTTCTTGATTTTTTAGCAAGTAACTCGAAAAAATTTGACTTTGTCATTTTTTTCTCCTAACTTTGTTAAGCTTTTTTAGCGTATTCGCTTTGAAAACGAGTTTTCAGCAAATTCTTTTGCAAAAGCTTGGCGAAAAATGTACCATTTTACTTTCCTATAAATCAATCCCTTTTTTCCGTTATGTTTATCCGATTTTTTGGGTGTCATATCCTAAAATACGTTGACCTTTTTTTAGGTTAATAATTGATTCAAATTTAAACTTAATTGCCGGAACATTGATAAGTTTTTTAAAAAATTCCCTTCGGGTTTTAAAAACTTATCAACATTCCTACGATGCAAA
>NZ_JANOQD010000064.1:0-41221 GCF_031422135.1 Flavobacterium sp.
ACTAAAAAACAATCAAGCTTTGATTGTAAAAACAACATTAGAGAATGGTCAAGTTGTGACTAAGAAGATAGTTTTTTAAATAAAAAAGTATAAATGTTATTTATAAAAGCACACAAGGGAATCCTTAGTGTGCTTTTTTGATTTTTGAAATTTGTTTCAGAAAGCAAACAACCTAACACTAGAAGAAATTTTGTTGAAAACTTCTTAACTCAGTATCACATAAAACCACTATTTTTACTAAAAATAATTACATACGAAATGAGTTCAGAAAAAGAAGCCAAATTAAAAGCGTTACAGCTTACACTTGATAAATTAGACAAAACATACGGTAAAGGAACTGTAATGAAAATGGGCGATAAAGCCGTTGAAGAAGTAGAAACCATTTCATCAGGATCACTAGGATTGGACTTAGCTTTAGGTGTAAATGGTTATCCTAGAGGTCGTGTAATCGAAATATATGGTCCAGAATCATCAGGAAAAACCACATTAACATTACATGCCATTGCTGAAGCACAAAAAGCAGGTGGAATAGCTGCTTTTATAGATGCTGAACACGCTTTTGATCGTTTTTATGCTCAAAAATTAGGTGTTGATATAGATAATTTAATCATATCACAACCGGATAACGGAGAACAAGCTCTTGAAATAGCTGAAAACCTAATACGTTCAGGTGCCATTGACATTGTGGTTATTGACTCGGTAGCTGCATTGACACCAAAAAGTGAAATCGAAGGCGAAATGGGAGACTCTAAAATGGGACTTCACGCAAGGTTAATGTCGCAAGCCCTTCGTAAGTTAACAGGAACTATAAGTAAAACAAAATGTACGGTATTCTTCATAAACCAATTGCGTGAAAAAATTGGAGTAATGTTCGGAAATCCAGAAACAACCACAGGTGGAAATGCGTTAAAGTTTTATGCATCGGTTCGTTTAGACATACGTCGTTCTACACAAATTAAAGACGGAGAAAATGTATTAGGAAATAGAACTAAAGTAAAGGTTGTTAAAAACAAAGTGGCACCGCCATTTAAAACTGCCGAATTTGATATTATGTATGGTGAAGGAATTTCTAAAACGGGCGAAATTTTAGATTTGGCCGTGGAATTTGAAATCATCAAAAAAGCCGGTTCTTGGTTCAGTTATGGCGATACAAAACTTGGACAAGGGCGTGATGCAGTCAAAGGATTGATTAAAGACAATCCAGAATTAGCAGACGAGTTAGAAATTAAAATTAAAGATTTCATTAAAGCATCTAATGCATAAAGGAAAAGCCCAAAATTTATTTTGGGCTTTTTTTATACTAAAACGCAACCTTTTGCTAGTTTTCGTATCTTTATAAACAAACTAATATTTTTTATGAAAAAGTTTTTATTGCTTTTAGCAACGTTAACTCTTATTTTTAGTTGTAGCCCCAATGTAGAAGAAAATCAGAAGTTTCATTTGGAGTTATTGCCAGTTCATACTATTACACTTCCTGCGGAATTTGTTAGAAATCAAGAATATGATTTATCGATTCAGTTTATAAGACCCAGTACGTGTCATATTTTTGAAGGATTTTATTATGAAAAAAACTTGAATGTAAGAACAATAGCGATACAAACTAGTGTTATAGAAAACAGTTCTTGTTTGGCAGCAGCAGCAATTCCTGTAACTCAAATTTTAAAATTTAAACCTACAGAATTAGACTCTTATATATTTAAAATATGGAAAGGTAAGAGTCCAACGGATCAAGATATTTATGAAGAATTCGTTATTCCAGTTGTTGATTAAAAAAATAGTAATTTGAGTTTATCCATACTCATACAAGGTTGTATCGATAGAAATACCAAATCGCAAGAACAATTGTACCGAATGTTTTCGGTTAAATTATTTTCGGTGTGTTTGAAGTATTCAAGGAACTATGCCGAAGCCGAAGATAACCTTCAAGATGGATTTTTAATTATTTTTGACAAAATAAAACAATATAAAAACACAGGTTCTTTTGATGGATGGGCAAAACGAATTATGATTAACAACGTGTTACAGCAATACCGAAAAACCACTTTTTTAGAATTAGTCAATGACGTAGTTGACGATACAGTTCTCGAAATTGATGATGAAAATGTAAGCTTAGATTATTTACTAAGAATAATTCAAGAATTGCCAGATAGGTACAGATTAGTTTTTAACCTGTATGTTATGGATGGATATACACATCGGGAAATTGCGGAAATGTTAGGCATTACCGACGGAACAAGTAAATCAAATTTGGCTAGAGCCAAAATGATATTGAAAGAAAAAATAGAAGTATCACAAGAAAAAATATTTCCTTCAGCAAAATGAGCGATAAAAAAAATATAGAGCAATTATTTCAAGAACGATTTGAAGATTTTGAAGCAACTCCATCTGATCATATTTGGAGTGAAATTGCCTCAAAATTAGAGAAGAAAAAAAGTAAAAAAAGGATAGTTCCATTTTGGATTAAAGCTACAGGTATTGCTGCAACATTTGTTTTAGGCTACTTTGCTATTGGTACTTTTTCAGATTCAAGTATACTAAATACAACTGGGAACACATCAACTAAAGTAGTTAGTTCTGATTCTGAAAATAAAGCCAAAAATAATTCAAACGAAATACTCAAGGATAATTTATTGAAAGATAATTCATTGAAAAACAATGAAAATAATCCTGCCCCGAATAGTTTTCAAAATCATAAAGAGATTGAAGCCGATAATTCAGGTTTAGTTATTTCCGAAAAAAATTCTGATGATGGAAATATAGTTATCCCAAATAAATCCTTAAATACGAATAATCAATTATATAATAAAGAAAATAATTCAGGAATTTCTGCAACAGAAAGCAAAAAAAATAAAGACAACACAATAATAAATACTAAAAATAGATCTCAAAATCAAAAAACAGAAATTGTTTTAAATTCAAAAATAGAGCAACAAAAAAACATTGATTTAGTGTTAAATAAATCTCCTTTAATTAATAAGAGCAGATTAGAAAATAAGCAAATTGAAAGTTTAGGTGCTTCTACTAAATTAAATAAGAATACAATTTCTGAAAACAAAGTTTTGGTTAGTAATGATAGTCAAATTAAATCGAATGCCGTTGACAAAATTACTTCCGAAAACAAACAAATTCTAGATGTAAAATTAAGTGAGAATACTGTTTCTGAAAATGCAGCTTTGGTTAATAATAAAGATAGTAAATCGATTAACATTGATAAAATCACTTCAGAATACAAGCAAATTCTAAATGTAAAAACAAGTGAGAATACAATTTCTGAAAACAAAGTTTTGGTTAGTATTGATAATCAAAGTAAATCGAATGCCGTTGACAAAATCACTTCCGAAAACAAACAAATTCTAAATGCAAAAACAAGTGAGAATACAGTTTCTGAAAATACAGCTTTGGTTAATAATAAAGATAGTAAATCGATTAACATTGATAAAATCACTTCAGAAAACAAGCAAATTCAAAATGTAAAAACAAGTGAGAAAACAGTTTCTGAAAACAAAGTTTTGGTTAGTAATGATAATCAAATTAAATCGAATGCCGTTGACAAAATCACTTCAGAAAAGATGCAAGTTCTAAATGTAAAATCAAGTGAGAATACTGTTTCCGAAAATACAGATTTGGTTTGTAATACCAAACAAAACAAATTAGACGACAAAGGCAATCCAAATATTAACATTCAAAATCAAGATGTAAATTATTCTGAAAAAAACGGCATCAATTCAAACAATGGAAGTATTGTAAATACCACCACTATTAAATCTAAATTGGAATTAAATCAAAAAGAATTTTCTGAAATCACGCCTAAAGATTCTATGGCTATTGTTGTTCAAAATCCATTGGAACAACTTTTGAACGAAAAAGAGAAACAGGAAAAAGAGCAGCCGATAATTACAGAAAAAAAGAGTAAATGGAAAATCAAACCCAATGTGGCTCCTATTTTTATGAATGCATCTGAAGGTTCACCTATCGATGAAGAATTTGTCGACAATACTAAAAACTACGAAAACAACCTAAGTCTAGGACTTGGAATTGATTATGCAATTACCTCAAAATTATCCATTCGAACAGGAATAAATAAATTTGATTTAGCCTACAATACAAACGACATTGCTTATTATGCGGATTTAAATTCAAGTAGATTGTCTTCCGAAAATCCTAAAAACAGTATCAAAACTATTACAATGAGACCTGAATCTCGTGGAATGGTAATAGAAGACAAGACCGCCGATGTAGCAGCTTTAAGTTCCTTAGAATTGGCTTTTCAGAACAAAGAAGAAGGTTATTTGAACCAACGAATGGGCTACATTGAAGTTCCAGTTGAGGTTTCTTATAAAATTTTAGATAAAAAATTCGGTATCGACATCATTACAGGTGTGAGTACGCTTTTTTTGAATCAAAATAAGGTTTCTGTTGTTTCATCTGGACTCACAACGGTATTGGGTGAAGCGAATAATTTGAACAAAATACATTTCAGTACCAATATTGGAGTTGGTTTTAAATACAATTTTTGGAAATCGTTTGAGGCTAATTTAGAACCTACATTCAAATATCAAATAAATACATACAATGCCAATTCAGGTGGATTCAAACCTTATTTAATAGGTGTTTACACTGGAATTAGCTTCAAGTTTTAACTATGTTGCTTTAGTTAATGTTTTTTGGTTAAGTTGTGTTACCCTAAAAAGTAACAAATTAAAAGTGCCTCGCCAAGGCACTTTTTTTATTCGTTTTCAAAAGCTACTAATTGTTTGTAAATTAGAGCTCTAGATTCTTCTTTAATCACTTTTCTATCCTCTATTTTTTTAGAAGCAGTTTCTATAAAAGGCAATATTTTAACCCTCATTTTCCCTGGACTTCCACTCAAGAAAGTATAGGAATACCGTTCTTTATTATCGGCAAAAACTAAAGGGACTATAGGTAAATGATGTTCGATTGCTAGGCGAAAAGCACCATCTTTAAATTCGTCCAAAATAATGGATTCGTCGTCTGGCACTTTTCCTTCCGGAAAAATACAAATACTCAACCCTTGATCGATTCTTTTTTGAGCACGTGCAAACACCTCTAATTTACTTTTCGGATTGTTTCGATCTACTAAAATACAAGTGCGTTTGTAGAAAAATCCAAATAATGGAATCTTGACCAATTCTTTTTTACCCACAAAAACAAAAGGGTTTTTTACCACGGCAAGCATCAACATAATATCCGTCATTGAGGTGTGATTGGCAATAAACATATAACTTTTATGAGCGATTATTTCTTGTTCACTTTTCACTTTGTAATAAAATCCCATTCCAAACAAAATTATTTTTGCCCAAATTCGAGCCAATTTGAAAAAATAGGGATACCAAGTTTCTTTAAGAATAGAAACAAAAAGTAATGGAAACATAATAAGTATTGGCACAGCCATTAAAACATAAAACCAAATGCGCCACAAAGTCCAAAAAATAATTTTAACTAATTTCATACCTTCAAAAATAGCGAATAGTAATTGATAATTTCATTAAATAATTAACTTTGCTAAAAATAGCATAAAAAAAATGTCAACAATACTTACTGGAATACAAAGCACAGGAACACCACATTTAGGAAATTTATTAGGAGCCATCATTCCAGCCATCGCAATGGCAAGCGAATCCAATAACAAATCGTTTCTTTTCATTGCAGATTTGCATTCGATTACTCAAATAAAAGACGGAAAAACATTAAAAGAAAACACGTATAGCACAGCTGTAGCTTGGTTGGCGTGTGGTTTAGACAAAGACAAGGTGGTTTTTTATCGCCAGTCTGATGTGCCACAAACTGCTGAATTGTCTTGGTATTTGAGTTGTTTCTTTCCGTACCAACGATTAACATTAGCACATTCCTTCAAGGACAAAGCCGACAGATTGGAAGATGTAAATGCAGGTTTGTTTGTTTATCCAATGCTAATGGCTGCAGATATTTTATTGTATGATGCCAATATTGTCCCAGTTGGAAAGGACCAATTGCAACACATAGAAATCACTCGTGATGTTGCTTCTCGTTTCAACCATCAAATGGGAGAAACCTTTGTTTTGCCAGAAGCCAAAATCCAAGAAAACACGATGCTTATTCCTGGAACCGATGGTCACAAAATGAGTAAATCTCGTGATAACACGATCAATATATTTTTAGACGATAAAGCACTTCGCAAGCAAGTAATGAGTATTGAAACCGATAGCACACCGCTGGAAGAACCTAAAAATGCTGAAACGTGCAATATTTTTGGATTGTTTAAATTGTTAGCCAATGAATCTCAAATAGAAGTGATGCTGGAGAATTATAAAAACACCAATCGTGATTATGGTTATGGTCACGCAAAGCAGGCTTTGTTTGAATTAATTATCGAGAAGTTTGCTACCGAAAGAGAAAAGTACAATTACTATATGAACAACTTACCAGAACTAGAGCAAGCACTTCAAGAAGGAGCTAAAAAAGCGACTGCTGTAGCTAATGGAGTTTTGAATAGGGTTAGAGCAAAGTTAGGGTTTTAACTTTGTCATTTCGACGAAAGAGAAATCTAGATTTCTCTTTCGTCGAAATGACAAAAAAAGATAAATTACTCACTAATCGCATCCCAACCTCTCGCTTTCAACCCAATTTTAGTATTGGCACGAGTTACTAGATGGATTCCTTCACTTTCCTGAGTCATATGACCAATAATAGTGAAGTTTGGATTGCCTTTTATCTTGTCAAAATCTTCCATTGCAATGGTAAATAACAATTCGTAATCTTCGCCACCATTGATGGCAACTGTTGTAGCATCGATATTAAATTCTTCACAAACATTCATAAATTGAGGGTCGAGAGGCAATTTGTCTTCATACAAATTACAACCTACTTTACTTTGTTTACATAAATGCATAATTTCCGATGACAATCCATCAGAAATATCAATCATCGATGTTGGTTTGATTTCCAGAGCATACAATAAAGTACGAACATCTTTTCTAGCTTCTGGTTTCAATTGGCGTTCTACTAGATAAGTATAAGCATCTAAATCAGGTTGCGAATTTGGATTGACTTGAAACACTTGTTTCTCGCGTTCTAAAACCTGCAATCCCATATAAGCAGCTCCTAAATCGCCTGTTACGACTAATAAATCAGTTTCTTTGGCACCATTTCTGTAAACCAATTCATTTTCATCTGCTTCGCCAATGGCTGTAATCGAAATAATTAATCCTTTTTGGGACGAAGTCGTGTCGCCACCAATTACATCGACATTATATTCTTTTGCAGCAAGGTTAATTCCTGCAAACAATTCCTCTAAGGCTTCCAGCGGAAAACGATTAGAAACCGCCACAGAAACCGTAATTTGAGTTGCTTTGGCATTCATCGCACAAATATCAGACACATTGACCACAACGGCTTTATACCCCAAATGTTTGAGTGGCATATAAGCCAAATCAAAATGCACGCCTTCTATCAACAAATCAGTCGAAACAACTACTTTTTTGTCTTTAAAATCTAAAACTGCAGCATCGTCACCAATACTTTTTAAAGTAGATTCTTGTGTGATTCCAAATTGTTTGGTCAAATGGTCTATCAAACCAAATTCGCCGAGTTGTGCTATACTTGTTCTTTGTGGGGTTTTATCTTCGATCATAGTCAATTGCGAGGAACGAAGCAATCTCTTCGTTCGCTAATTTTAATGTTTTGAGGTTCAAAGATACTAAGAATTGCAGTTTAGTTTTTATTTATTTTTCAACCAAATTTCTGGACTTCTCGAGGTATGAATTACAGAAAAGATTTCAATTAGTTTCAAATCATCATTTATTGAATAATGAACTAAAAAAGGAAATTTTTCAATTTTTATACAACGAATATTATTGTATTTAATGGCAAATATGTAAGGATTTTTTTTTAACCTATTGATTTGCTTGATAACTTGGGTTTTGTATCTAATATCCAAACCTATTAATTGATTTCCGTACCAAAAAGAAGCGTTTTTTATATCTAATAAAGCATCTTCATCAATTTTAATTTTGTATTCCAAAATAGAAACTATAAATTTTTAGAAACTAAATCCCAGTCTAGAAGTCTTTCAGGATTTTTTCTAGCTTTTTCAACACGGCTTAATACTAGTTTTTGATGTTCAATTGGAATTTCAACTTCTTCATTCCAAATTGCATCATTAATTTTCAATTTGTCTTTGGGGGACAACTGTTTAACTGCTTCTAAAAGCTGGTTGACATTAAGATTGATATTTAATTTTATAGTTTCCATAGTACAAATTTAGTAAAATATTGATTGGATTACGCTTTAAATTTTCTAAAAGACTGTATCATTTCATAAATTCCAAAGGCGATGAAGATTTTTCCTAATATAAAAGGAATCCAACTGAACGAATTCGACAAATAAATTCTTCCCACTTCAAATGGACTAAAAAAATCTGTAACAAGGAAAAATCTAAACAATCCAATAAAAAAACTTTCAATTTTCTCTGGATTATAACTTCCTGAGTATTCAATTCTATAAAGAATTGAATACCAAAAAAATCCAGATATAATGGTAAACCAAAAAGCCCAAACCCAACTACCAAAATTTGAAGACCACTTTGTCGCCCAAAGAATAAATTTATCTTTAAATCCAGATTTGAATTTCCAGTCTAATTCTTTATAATGAGCTGCAAGCTCATAACCTCGAAAACTATTAAAATCAATTTTATTTTCAGTTTTTTGAAGTTCTTGTTTGATTGCTCTCAATGTTCTTTTCCATTCTAAAATTTTTGTTTTATCTTTTAGATAAGTTTTATCTATGACTTTATTGATTTTCATTTCATCAAAATAGGCTCCGCCACCAAATTTAACTTCATAAAGCTTTATTTTGTTAAACTCTGCATCAGTAAATGAAGATGATTTGTGAAATGTACATCTGTCAATATCTAGAAAGTTTATTTTTGAATCATTAAAAAGTGAAAAACCTTTGAATTCACAAGCAACAAATTTTAAATGGGTGTTTTTCAGATTTACGCAACTTTCAAACCAAGTTGTACTTAGGAAATCACATTTTTCAAATTTTAAAAATTTATCAAATTCAACCTCACTAAAATTTACTTTATTAAATTCATTTCTTTCAAATTTTGACTCATTCCAATGAGATCCACTGCTATTAAAATTATCATTATTAAAGTAGAAGGTTGAATTTTTGAATGAAGTATAAGTGTTAAATTTGTTATTAGTAAAATTTATATTACTTAATTTAGAGGAATTAAAAACACACGAACTATTTTTCTCATATTGAATATCGCCAATTAAGTTGTCGGTAAAACTAAATATTCCATTGGTATTTTTAACATTATTAAATTCGAAATATTGTTTAAAAAAAATTTTGTGAAAACTGAATGAAGTTGTTAAAATTGGAGTTTTACCATTTGTTAATTCACATTCTATATTATTTGAAAAATTAAACTTATTGATAGTAAAGTTTTGTTCTCTTTTAAAACCATTATACAATTTAAGCGATTTAATAGTTTTTGTATTTAAAAAGGATAAACTATCTATGTGACAATTTTCAAAATATACATCACAATTAAATGTACAATTTTTAAACTCTATTTGTAATTCGTTTTTTGTTATATTAAGAATTGATAATTTTTCACAATTAAATATACAATCATTAAATTGAACCCAATCAGATTTAAAAGAATATATTTTCATTTCTTTATTGTCTAAATTAAATTCTACATCCTCAAAAATATCATTTTGGGAAATTAATTTATCGAAATCATTCAAACCTCCAATAATCATAGTTTTCAATTTTCTGTCTCTCAAATATACTTTTTTTAATCAAAAAAACCCAACAACTTTCGTCATCAGGTTTGTCTTTTATCTATTCGTCAATTATCTAAAAGTCTAAAAAAAATTAATCATTCAATTTCAAAACCGCCATAAAGGCTTCTTGCGGAATTTCGACATTTCCTACCAATCGCATTCTCTTTTTACCTTTTTTCTGTTTTTCAAGTAGTTTTCGTTTACGAGAAATATCGCCACCATAACATTTGGCGGTAACATCTTTACGAAGGGCTTTTATAGTTTCACGAGCAATAATTTTGGCTCCAATGGCAGCTTGAATAGGAATATCAAATTGCTGACGCGGAATCAACTCTTTCAACTTCTCACACATTTTTTTACCGATGTGATAGGCGTTGCTCTCGTGAATCAATGCCGAAAGAGCATCTACCGAAGTCGCGTTTAACAAAACATCAAGTTTTACTAATTTAGAAGTTCGCATTCCAATAGGCGAATAGTCAAAAGAAGCATATCCTTTAGAAACCGTTTTCAAACGATCGTAAAAATCGAATACAATTTCTGCCAAAGGCATATCAAAATTCAATTCAACTCTTTCCGTCGTTAAATATGTTTGATTGGTAATTACACCACGTTTTTCAATACACAATCCCATCACGTTTCCTACGAAATCAGCTTTTGTGATAATCGTAGCTTTTATATAAGGTTCTTCAACTCTATCTAGTTTGGATGGTTCAGGCAAATCGGTCGGATTGTTAACAATCATTCCAACTTCTGGTTCTTTTTTGGTATAAGCCAAATACGAAACGTTGGGAACCGTAGTAATCACAGTCATATTGAACTCACGCTCTAAACGCTCTTGAATAATTTCCATGTGCAACATTCCTAAGAATCCGCAACGGAAACCAAAACCTAAAGCCGCCGAACTTTCTGCCGCAAAAACTAGCGAAGCATCGTTCAACTGCAATTTCTCCATCGAGTTACGCAATTCTTCATAATCTTCAGTATCTACAGGGTAAATACCTGCAAAAACCATCGGTTTTACATCTTCAAAACCAATAATCATATTGGTAGTTGGCGTTTTAGCATCGGTAAGTGTATCACCTACTTTTACTTCTTTGGCTTCTTTAATTCCAGAAATCAAATAACCAACATCTCCTGCCGAAATGACACTTTTTGGAACTTGGTTCAGTTTCAAAGTACCAATTTCATCGGCAAAATATTCGTTCCCAGTTGCCATAAATTTTATTTTCTGACCTTTCTTGATTTGACCGTTTTTTACACGAAAAATAACTTCAATTCCACGAAACGGATTGTAATGCGAATCGAAAATCAAAGCCTGTAAAGGTTCGTCAACATTGCCTTTTGGGTGTGGAATTTTCTCAATTATGGCTGCCAAGATATTTTCGACACCAAAACCAGTTTTTCCACTTGCGTGAATAATATCTTCAAGTTTGCAACCCAATAAATCAATAATATCGTCCGAAACTTCTTCTGGATTAGCACTTGGTAAATCGACTTTGTTCAAAACAGGAATAATTTCCAAGTCGTTTTCCAAAGCCAAATACAAATTAGAAATCGTTTGTGCTTGAATGCTTTGTGCCGCATCTACAATCAAAAGAGCGCCTTCGCAAGCCGCAATAGATCGCGAAACTTCGTACGAAAAATCGACGTGACCAGGCGTATCAATCAAATTCAAGATGTATTCTTGCCCTTGATAGGTGTATTCCATCTGAATGGCGTGACTCTTAATCGTAATCCCACGTTCACGCTCCAAGTCCATATTGTCAAGCAATTGGGCTTTTTCTTCACGAGCTGTAACGGTTTGGGTTGCACCCAAAAGTCTGTCAGCCAATGTGCTTTTTCCGTGGTCAATGTGTGCAATAATGCAAAAATTTCTAATATGCTTCATCTTCTTTTTCTATAATTTTGATTTTCCATACTGAGCTACGCCTGTACTGACGTAGGAAGTATCGAAGTATGGGCGTGACCACAAGGGTCGGGCTTTTCGTTTCAATCTTTTCTTTTTTGCCCTTCGACAAGCTCAGGATGACAAAAAAGAAAAGGATTTCCACTGCAATCCCTCACGCAGGCATTCCGCAAAAGGAAATATGCTGCAAATATAAGGCAAATCTTTCGATTGTTGATTAACGATTCTTGATTTCAGATTTTATAAAGAATCTGAAATTTTTGACCTATTTGTTTATTGCTGTTGTTATTTAAAAACGAGCCTTAAAAGTAGAACAAGAAATGATGAATAATAAATTTATTTTAAAATATTCCTAATAAACATACTTACTTTTAATAATTTTTCTGAATGTGAGACTAAATCGCTCGTTAACACCCAAACTTAAATCAGGAAGAATGGAATGTAACCAATAATTCTGAACCTCTTGAGACATATAAAAAAAACTATTATTCTCGAGTGGAACATCATATATAATTTCTTTATTGTTTTTACTTTTGAATCTCAAAACTCTTGTAGATCCAAATGAAAATATAGCTATGCCTGTATTTTTATACAAAATATCTATTTGGTCTGAATGATATCCCATTTTTGAAGTACTTTCAAAATAAAAATTTATTAAACAATTATTTGGTATGAATCCATTATTAATGTTAACGACTTCAACCAATTGATTTAAAAAATCAGGAAATTCATTTTCTAAATAATATACGTTTGAATAATTGTAAGGTATTCCAAAACTGGCAGTTTTACGAGAATTTATAGAATTGTCCCATAGAACATTAGATTTCAAATTAGACACTATTTGACTGTAATCAGATAAAATATCTTTTTTTAAAACAATTTGTTTTATCAACTCGTCGATTTCCATCAAGGCAATTACTTTTAGTAAGATGTATAAAAGTAACGAAATTTTAGTAAATTTGTAAAAATATTTTAGTCTATGCCAATATTAGATAAATTCGGAAATGAAATTGAGCATCATATTGATTTTCCAAAAAATTTAAACATTGCTAATATTGAATTTGGTGCGGGGAAAACTAATTTTGGTAAAAGAGAATATCCAAAATGTTATTTGACTGATAAAAATTATCCGTCAGAGTTAGTATTACATTTTAAAAATCATATTGATTATAAAAATGAAGATTGCCATTATTTAGATGATATCTGTGATTTTTTTGAATATAAGTTTGAAAGAAAATTTGAAAATATAATTTTATGTAATCCTTATAAATATGGATTTTATCAATTAGCTAATGCAAAAAAATTCTTTAATCGTGCAGGTGAAATTTTAAAAGCTAATGGAAGAATTCATATAATTAAACATTCAAGTAACGCTTGGTTTAGTAAGAAAATAATAGAGAATTTTTTTAAAACCGAAATTGATGACCTAAAATCTATATATGATTTTGAATTAGAAAGTTTTGAAACTTTAGACACTAATCACGAAATAAACATTAAATATATTTTTCACCAGACAGGATTGAATAAAACAACCGTGCCAAATGAAAAGATAGTTATAAAGAAATTATAAAATGCAAAATAGTTTTAGATTTGAAGATGTTATATTAACCGATAGTTATCGGACATCGTCGTTTAAAAACAATTTAAATGACCATATAGTTTCAGTTTTAGATTTTGCAGCGGAAAACACAAATTCTACTGTTTTTAAAGACCAAAGCTTAAAATTTAGTAAATCTTTATATTGGGAGTGCTTAAGTGTCATTTATGAAAAAAATCCAATTGTAATAGAAGACTCATTAAAAGAGGCTAATAGAATTTTAGAGCAAAATTTATATATTGATGTTATAAAGAAACTAGGAGACTTTTTTGATCCAAATGATGAATTGTTACTTGAAACAATCGATTTTACTATTAGTAATTACATAGACAATCTAAATTATAAAAAGGTTTTAGAAACTAATCCTTGGAGTTTTACAAATGATATTTTAATGAATGACAATTTATTATATTCATTTACAGATAATTTAGATGAATATAAAAATCTTTTAAATAACAATAAAAAGGAAAGTGAATCGTCTAAATATTTAACTATTGGCGTTTTAGGCAAAGGAAGTAGAAAAGATTACTCACAATCATCTATAAAAGATATATATGCGTTGAGAACGTTATTTTTAAATTTATTAGATGAGAAAAATCATAATTGTGAAAATCCTATAAAAATAAATGATATAATTAAAAAATTTAGAGATTTAGGAATTTCAAAAGATGATTTATCTGATAGTAATATAAAATATTGGATTGTAAAACCTTTAAAAGAAAAAGTAAAAATTGGTTCTAACAAAAATGGATATTTTATAATTAGAAACGAGAATGATTTATTTGAATCTTATTTAAGCCATTACAATAATTTTATTGGATTTTATAAAACTCTAGAGCGTCATAAAAAACAGTCTTCACTTTTTACAGAGTTTGATAACCAGTTTAATATGCATGATGGGTTTTTGAAAGACGAGTTAAGATAATTGATTTAATTTATCTATAATTTCAGATTTTATAAATATCTAAAATCTTATCCTATCTTTGCAAAAAAAATAATCACGATGCCCAAAATAGGCAACATCATATTACCTGATTTTCCGCTACTACTTGCGCCTATGGAAGACGTGAGTGATCCGCCTTTTCGTCGTTTGTGCAAACTGCACGGAGCCGATTTGATGTACTCCGAATTTATTTCTTCTGAAGGACTCATTCGAGATGCGATAAAAAGTCGTCAAAAACTCGATATTTTCGATTACGAACGCCCAGTAGGAATTCAAATTTTTGGTGGCGATGAAGAAGCAATGGGAATGTCTGCCAGAATTGTAGATGCAGTAAATCCGGATTTGGTTGATATTAATTTTGGTTGCCCAGTAAAAAAAGTAGTTTGTAAAGGAGCTGGAGCGGGCGTTTTGAAAGACATTGATTTGATGGTCCGTTTGACAAAAGCCGTTATCAAAAATACCCATTTGCCAGTTACAGTAAAAACCCGTTTGGGTTGGGACGAAAGTTCCATCAATATCGATGAAGTAGCAGAAAGATTGCAAGATATTGGTGTTCAGGCCTTGACAGTTCACGCACGAACACGAGCGCAAATGTATAAAGGACATTCGGATTGGACACATATCGAAAGGGTAAAAAACAATCCAAGAATCACAATGCCTATTTTTGGAAATGGTGATATCGATTCACCCGAAAAAGCCTTAGAATATAAAAATAAATTTGGTCTCGACGGAATGATGATAGGTCGTGCCGCTATTGGTTATCCTTGGATTTTTAACGAAATAAAACATTTTTTCGCAACTGGTGAACATTTGCCGCCGCCATCTGTTTTAGATCGAGTTGAAGCCGCTCAAAATCACCTTACTTGGTCTATGGACTGGAAAGGCGAACGACTCGGAATTGTAGAAATGCGAAGACATTATACCAATTATTTCAAAAACATACATTCTTTTAAAGAATACAAACAACGTCTTGTAACTACCGAAGAACCAGAAAATTTATTCAAAATTTTCGATGAAATTCGTGATGTATATGCGGATTATGCATTTGTATAAATTGGTTATAGTTTGTAACTTACAGATAGAATCAATACCCTTGGTAAAACAAATATAGTTTGTTCACTGATTAAAAAATCGGAGAACGAGTAGTTGTTTTTAACTTCATTATTCAAGAAATTATTGGCGGTAAACTCAAATCCAAACGGACTATTTTTCTTTTGGTATCGCAAGGAAGAATTGGCAATATCATAAAAATTGGATTGATTATTATTGTTGGTGTTTTTCAAATTTTCATATTCAATATAAAAAGTCCAAGATTTAAGAAATGTGAATTCGAAATCAGCATTAAATTCGTCCGACTTATAATTGGTTTTTGTCAAACCTGATAATTGGTTGTATCCTTTGGTGTAACCAATGTTGAAATCAGGCCATTTTCTATACGCTGTTTTTATAGAAAGACCAACTTTTTGATTGTTTTTATCGTTTGAAGTTGTAACATTGTTTATGGTTTGAATGTAATTGAACCAATTCAAATTAGTATTTAATTTTAAACTAAATCTATAAATTTTCTTGCTAAAAGAACCAACTACTCTCCAATTTGTTTCAGGATTATCAGTAAGTATTGGTGTGTTGTATTGATTAATCCCGATAATTTCGATTTGATTTCTCATTGTTTTTACTTTTTTATTGTAGTTAAACAAAACGTTCCAGTTGATTCCTTGGTACATATTTATTTTAGAATATCGCAAATTAGCCGAATGGAATTGTTCGTTTTCTAACAAGGCATTTCCTTTAAAAACAGTATTGTAGCTCTGCAAAGTAAAGTTGTTTGTCAGTTGGATTACTTCAGGAAAAGTATTTGATAATTTATATGTAAAATTTATGGATTCTGATTGATTAAACTCATAATCACTATTCCATTGGGGTTGAATAAGTGTTTTTGAAAACGAATTATTTCCAGCAATTTGCGCAATATTTACGTGATATAAATGAAAATAAATTCCTGGTTTGTTTATCCATTTTCCGATTTTAAATTTGTATTCCAAACCCAAATACCCATCATTCAAATTGTATTTTATGGCATTGCCAAATCCAGCCAATGAAAAATCATTTATAGTGCCTGTAGTAATAATTTGTTTTTCTGAAGTTTGAAAACTTGCTGTTCCATTATTGTTTCCAATATTAGTATACAAATGATTAAAATCGTTGAGAATCCAATAATGCTTAAATAATGCATCAATACTGTTGTTTGTAGCTTTTTTGATTTGATTAATAACATAGTTGTTGTCGTTTTGTAAAGGAATTAACCCAAGCAAGAAAGGTTGGTTTGTAAACCAATTGTTTTCAGGAGTGCTTTTCTCATAGCTATGGTTTACAACAAGTGTTGCTGTATGGTTTTCGTTAAGATTTTTGTGCCATTCGATGTATTGTTTTATCGAAATATTGTATGCATTGTTCGTGTTGTCAAAAACAGTACTATTTGTATTGGTTGTCGAATTGCTATTTGATTTAATAGCATTATTGCTTGATTGGTATTGTGTGTTGTAGAAGAATTTTTCTTTTTCGTTGGGAGAATAATCAAATTTTAGATTTGCAGTTCCTAAAAGTGAACGTGTGGTGTTGTTTTCAGACCTGTTTTCTATAGAGAATAAGTTGTTTTGCAAATAGTTATTTCTGTTTTCGCTACGAGATGCAGTAAATCCTTTAGAAAACAAACCAAATCCAGAAATCAAAAGTTTTGGCGAAGCGGTGTAACTAAAATTTACAGCGCTAAACTGAGATTTATTCTGCACAACATCTTTATTGTCGTTTGAAAAGGAAAACAGATTGGTGAGTGATTTACGCCCTGAAAGAAAACTACTTGCTCCACCATTAAAACGCATCAAATCGTCAAAAGAAAAAATACTTTTACCTATATTATTACTATCTCCAATAAAACTTATATTTGTTTTCGGACTGTAATAAAACAGGCCTGAATGTGCACGATAAAATCCATTATTGCCAGCCACTTCAGCTCCTGATTCGACATCTCCAAAAACAAATTCTTTTTTGTCTTCTTTTAGTTTTACGTTCATCGCTAGTTCGTCGCTATCCGATACTTTTTTCATAAAACCCACTTCGTTAAAATGGTCTATCACTTCAATTTTGTCAAGCGCATCGGCAGGAATATTCTCGACTGCAAGTTTAGATCCGCCTCCAAAAAAAGATTTGCCTTCCACTAACATTTTGGTCACTTTTTTGCCTTGTACCGTGACACCTCCATTTTTATCAACTTCTACACCAGGTAATTTTTCTAGAATTTCTTTCATTTTGCGTTCATTACCGTTGGCAAAACTTTTCACATCAAATACAAGTGTATCTTTTTTAATTATTATAGGTTTAAATTTATGCTTAATTATGATTTCTTTGAGAACTTCGCCCGTATTTTTAAGCACAAAATTATGAGAAGTTAGTGTGCTGTTCTGTTCAATACGTAGTACCGCTTCTCTATAACCAATATACGAAACTGAAATTTCATAAGCGATATTTTCTAATTCTAATCGGTATCGCCCTTTGTTATCTGCTATAGCAAATTTAAGGGAAAAGTTGGGCTGTAATGGTTTTGCTATAACATTCGCAGATTCTAGAGGTATATTTAGAGTATCAGAAACTACCCCTGTGATGGTTTTAGTTTGGGAGTGGGAAATAAAAGAAGCAAATAAAACTAAGAGTAGTATTATTTGCTTTTTGTATAATTGGAATTTCAATTTTTATTTCTTTTGTTTATCGTCAACCTCTTTTATTCCATCTAACTGTTCTTGCGAAAAAGTTCCCATTAGCATTTGCAAATAGATTTCTTGAGTAACTGCTTTTTGGGATACTAATTTGTCTATTTCCGGTGCTTTATCTAATATGAGATTTATTTTTTTTACATATAATGTTCCTTTGTGCCCTTGCAATTCTAGAATTAATCCAGGAAGACCTCCAAAACCTGCTGGACCAAATGAGATAGGGATTTCGGGTGTGTACCATGCAGTTATAGTTACACTTTCTCTCTTGTTACCATCTTGGTAGTAGGGTGAAGTGGCTTTGTAGCATAATTTGCCATCTATAGTTTTGGTTTCGTTTATAAGTGTCCAATCTACTTTTTGTTCTAGATTGACAATTACTTTTCCTGTTCTCTTACTGTCACGGTATTCGCGGTATTCTTTTGAGGTATTGTTTTGATAGTATTTTAGCATTCCGCCTCCTAATATGGCTGAAAGACTAAAACCGCCAGCATTTTCTGTTAAAGAACTATTAGCAAAAAAATAGGCTTCGGATGTATTAAAATTTAATGTGTATTCGATTTTGTCAGCTTCATTACGAGATTTAGCTATCCAATCTGCCATTTCTTTATCTGTATCTTTACTAAATTCTTTATAAGTAAGCTTTCCATATTGTACAGAGCCGTATTTTATTTGTCCAATACAATGTTGTATGGTTAACATTGACAGTATTAAAAAGTATTTTTTCATAAAAAAAATTAAAAAACATCCAAAGATTCCTTTGGATGTTTGATTTTGTTAAATTAACAATTGTGTGATGCTCCCCAAGCATCTCCAGCAGCCCAACCAGCCGCACAACCACCTGCATTTTCATATGCTTGAATCCAACCTGCGTCACAAGGGCTTCTTTTGTATACTTTTTTAACTTTTCCTGTGCTTGCCACTGAAGCTCCGCTAAACGCTATCATTGCGATAGCTGTAAAAACTAATTTTTTCATGTTTTTAATTTTTTAAAATTAATATTAAATTTATTGTGTAGCAAAGATTTTAAAAACTATTTTTGTTAGCTATTCAGAATTAAATAATCACTATTTGTTTTTGAATATTCGTAATGTTTTATTTATATATTTATTATGTCTGTAGGATTTAAAATTAAGAAACTTCGGGAAGATAAAAACCTCTCACAGCCAGAACTTGCTGCTATTTTGAACATTTCGCAAGCAAAATTGTCTAACATAGAAAATGAACAAACAAAAAAAATAGATTTTTTATTGATGGATAAGGTTTGTCATTATTTTGATAAAGATTTTGATTTTTTTACCAAAAATACAGAACAAGTTAATAATGTTGATAAAAATGACGGAAGTTTTGTTGGTTATAATCATGGAACTATAAATCTTTTTCCAGAGAACATTATAGATCAAATTAGAAAATTAGTGGAAGAAAACAATTTTCTAAAAGAAGAAAATAGAAAGTTCAAGATTTAATTCAAAATTTTTGATGAAATTCGAGAAGTTTATGCGGGTTATGAATTTGTTTAAAAAAAAGTAAGGCGCAACATTGTTGCGCCTTACTTTTTTTAAACTTTTATAGTTTTCCACTTTCCTCGTTTGTATAATACGATACTAGCGAGTGTAATGGCGGTTTCAGCAATTGGGATTGCCATAAAAACTCCAGTAGGACCTAGATTGTAATGTTTGGCTAACAAATAAGCCAATGGAATTTGAAACAACCAAAACCCGAAAAAGTTAATCCAAGTAGGCGTCCAAGTATCACCAGCTCCGTTAAATGTATTTATTAAAACCATCCCAATTCCATAAAAAATGTAGCCTAAACTCATGGTTTGCAAGGCTTCAGTAGCTACGTTTTTTACCACGTCATTATTTGTAAAAAAAGAAACAATGTAACTCCCAAAAAGTAAAGTAAAAACCATAATGGTTCCCATAAAGATAACATTGTATTTAGCAGTTGTAAACACGGATTTTTCTGCTCGTTCGATTTGGTTAGCACCTAAATTTTGACCAACTAATGTCGCTGCTGCATTACTCAACCCCCAAGCTGGAAGTATGAAAAACATCATAATTCGCAAGGCAGTTTGATAACCCGCAGAACCATTATCGCCGCCAGTTGTGGCTACTAGTTGTGCTAGAAAAATCCAACTACACGAAGCAATTATAAATTGCAAAACACCAGGAGTAGCAATTTTTACAATGGCTTTTATTTGTTCAAAATCAGGTATAAAGTACGAAGATACAATCTTCAAAACACCTCGACCATTAAACAAATGATACATTTGGTACAACACACCAATGCCTCTTCCTATAGTTGTCGCAATTGCTGCACCAACCAATCCGAATGAAGGAATTGGTCCTAGTCCATTGATTAACATAGGGCACAAAATAATATTGCAAGCATTAGCAATCCATAAACTTTTCATAGCAATAGCCGCATTTCCTGCGCCACGAAAAATTCCGTTAATAAGAAAAAGTAGCATTACAAATAGGCTTCCTCCCATCATAATTCGGGTGAAATTTATACCATAAATTGCGGCTTTCTCAGAAGCGCCCATAAATAGCAGAATGTCTTTGGCATAAATAAAGCCAAGAACACTTATAAATACATTGATTACAAAAGCAACTATAATGGCTTGCATTCCAGCTTTTGCCGCAGCAACAGGATCTTTTTCGCCAATTCTACGGGCAACAACAGCCGTAGCCGCCATACTTATTCCGATGGCTAACGAATAAATTATAGTCATAACCGATTCTGTTAAACCAACAGTTTGAATAGCAAAACTGCTTTGTTTCAAGTGTCCTACAAAGTACAAATCGACTAATGCAAAAATGGATTCCATCATCATTTCTAAAACCATTGGGATGGCTAGAAGAATAACGGCTTTTTTTATGCTTCCTGAGGTGTAGTCAAAATTTTCATCGCCTTTTATGGCTTGTTTTAGAGTTGAAAATATTCGTAAAAATAAATTTTTTGATATAAAGGTTTCTGTCATAATAAAGTAAGATAAATGATAAACTTGCTCAAAAAAGTTGTTGAGCTTAAAAAAGTAAATCGTATTGTCCTATTTATTGTTTAAAATAAGAGTAGGACTAGACAGAAAAAATCATAGACGTTCGTATTATATAAATCAAATATACATATTATTTTGAATAATCTGATTTACTCTAATAATTTTTTGCGCACTCGATTACTGGCTATTAGTGAAGCTGCAGAACTAAGAATTAGTATGGTTGCAAGCTAAATATAAGATATTTTTAAAAAAATTGCCCTTCGGATTCGCTCAGGGATTACAGAATAAGAAAAATTTCATTAAAAGCGGTTCTTGATACGCTTCTCTACTCGAACTGACGAATACAGTAATAACACCCAACGGGTTATTAAAAGTAATTAATTCGATTCCATCTTTTTTTAAGTTTTAAAAGAAAACCATCAATGATTTGATTTTTTAGATTAATTAAAATGATAAAATAAAAATAGATTTAGTAATTTTGCAATCTTTAACAAAAGATGTTACTTAACAAAATATGAATGTAAAAAACCAAAGTAGAAACAATTCTATTGATGTATTTAAAACTGTTTTGTTGTTTTTTCTATTAACTGCTCATTCACTTCCAAATTCATTTCCTGAGATTGGTCCAAAAACAGGTGTAATGTTTTGTCTTCATTTAAATAGTTTTAGTAGAATAGTAGTGCCGATTTTCTTTATTTTAACTGGTTATTTTTTAAGAAACAGGCTACAAGATGGGAAATATATTGTAAAATATTTAAAACGTCTAGCGATATTGTATTTTGTTTGGCAACTAATTTACTTAAAGTTTATTTTAAAAGCATACAATGCAAACATTATAACTTTTGAATCACTACTTCTTGATTTATTCTGGGGAATTGGTCACTTATGGTACTTGAATGCGACAATATTAGCAGTTTTTTTCATTTTTTTGATTAGAAATTTTGAAACGAAAACGAAACTCCAGATTGCCTTTTTTCTTTTGTTTATTTGTTATTCTTTACAAATAATAATGAAATATCAAATGGTTTTTAATGTTGATAAACTTCGTGAAATACTATGGTATTTAGGGACAGAAAGAAATTTTTTATTCTATGGTTTACCTTATATTTTATTAGGAACATTGTATGATAACTGGAAAGTTCAAATTAATAAAATTAATTTTTTGTTGATTCCTTTACTTATTCTAATTGTCCTAGAATCCTATTTTTATATACAATTAGGCAAAAGAACATTTAATATTTTTTTGACCGCGTTGCCAATTTCACTTATTTTGGTTAATAAAGTTTTAGAGGGACAATTTAAAACTTCTTTAAAAATAAATCCAACATTACCAATCGGAATTTATCTTTGTCATTTTTATGCAGTTTATTATGTTTTCAGAAAATTTCCAAATGTTCCAATTGAATTTGAGGTATTTAAATTTTTATTAATATGTTTATTGACAATAGTTATTTGGTTTGTACTGGATAAAATAAATAAAAAATTCCCGTATTTTTTTTAAATTAAAAAGTAGTGATTTTGAATGAAAACATAAAAATATCGATTGTAATTCCTTGTTATAACAATGAAAAAACAATTATAGAAACTCTAGATTCTATAGAAAATCAATTACATAAAAATATAGAAATTATTATTGTAAATGATGGTTCAATTGATAATAGCAAAGTTGTAATAGAAAATTACATGGCTGTAAATAATAATTGTATTTTATTAAATCAAGAAAATAAAGGGCCTTCATTTTCTAGAAATTTCGGAGCAACTAAAGCATCTGGTAAATATATAATGTTTCTAGACGCTGATGATTTAGTACACCAAACTTATGTCAATAAATGTATTGCAGTTTTAGAAAACAATTCAACAATAGATATTGTTTATTCAGAAATTGAATTTTTTGAAGCTCAAACTGGAAAATGGCGTTTAAATGATTTCGAAATGCCTAGTTTTTTGATAAACAATTGCATACCAATTTGTGCAGTTTTTAAAACGGAATTATTTAGAAGTATTGGTGGTTTTGATACTAATTTAAGTTTTACTGAAGATTGGGATTTGTGGATTCAAATAATAAAAACAAATAAAATAGTTTTTAAAATACCAGAGATTTTATTTTATTATCGAAAAAGACACAGTAAAGATTCACTCTCAGACAATATGAATGTCAATTCAATTTCAGATAAATCAAGATTATACATTTATAATAAACACTATGATTTTTATAAAGAAAACAATCTTAGTTTAACAGATTTTTTTATTTCGTATAATATTGCAATCAAATATCACAATAAATATTTTGATACTTGGTATAGAAAACTGTTTTATAATATAAAAAACAGATAGTTTTAAAGAAACTTTTTCAAATATGGAAACTCCTGAAATCTCTGTAATAATGCCTGTATTTAATGCTTCTAAATATTTAAAAGAAGCAATTGAGAGTATTCTTAATCAGAATTTAAACAATTTTGAGTTTATAATATTAAATGATAATTCTACGGATAATAGCCTAGAAATTATTAAAGAGTTTCAGCTAATTGATCAAAGAATAATTTTAATTGATAAAAAAGAAAATTGTGGACCATCTAAAATTAGAAACGAGGGAATAGAACTTGCTAAAGCTGAATTTATAGCTTTTATGGACGCCGATGATGTGGCTATTTCAACAAGATTTGAGAAACAAATTGCAGTGCTAAAAAACAATGATAATATTGGATTGTGCGGTTCTTGGTTTAAATTATTTGGTGACAATATCGAAGATCAAATAATAAAACATTATGAATATCATGATGAATTGAAAGTCAATTTTTTGCTTGAATGTTATATTGGTAATCCAACCGTAATGCTTAAAAAATCATTATTAAAGGATTTAAGATTTAAAAATGAATTTAGAGTAATGGGCGATTATGAGCTTTGGTCCAGATTAATTCAGAGCACAGAATTTTATAACATTCAAGAAGTTTTAGTGAATTATCGTTGGCATCAATCGAACATAACGATTACAACAAATGTGAATCGGAAGGAAATTCATTTGTTAATTCGAACCAATCAATTATCAGAATTTGGAATTAATTTGAACTCACCAAATTTGGATTGCTATTTCTTATCATTAGAATATAGTGAAAGGCAAACCCCTGAAAAAATAAAAACAATAATCGATTGTGGTAAATTATTAATTAAAAAAAATTTAGAATTAAAAATTTTTAATCAGTTTGTTTTAGAAAAAAAGATAAATGAAACTATTTGTAAATTAATAGTTAAAGCGAAGAATAATAACCTAAATTTTTTATTTTACGTATTGAAATTTGAGTTTTATTTTTTTAATGAATTAAAATTTAAACATAAACTTAAAGTTATTTTGAAATCAATTTTTTTAAGATAAGTTGTTTTAAAAATCTATATTTCATTTTGAACCTAACACTTAAAAGATAATTTTTAATTGCAATTCGATGTTGAGAATTTAATTTTTCATTATTGACATATAATTTTAATGCTTCAAATGCAGCTTCTTTCAATAAAGTATCAACTACAAATTTTATGTTTTTAGTTTTAGCATCAAGAATTTTTTCAAAAATTTCTTTTACGTTAAGGTAAGAGGAATATCTTTGAAAAAAAGCGGGTCTTAATGAATATACTCCTCCAGGATGTTTTCTATGAACTGCACTTTCAAAATTCAAGAATGTTCCATTTCCATTTTGCAATGCAAGAGCATATAAAGAATTGTCTTTACAATATTCTAATTTTTTATAATCCTTAATATTTACAGCCGATTTCCTAAATAAACTTGTCAAGGTAAGGGTGCAATAAGGATTAAATAAATTATTAAAATCAATAAAAAGCTCTTTTGGTAATTTTGAACTAAATTCATTTTTAGAAAAAGTATTTCCTTCAAGTAAAACATAATCAGTCCAAACTATCGACAAATTATTATGTAATTTCAAGTAATCAACTTGTTTTTGAATTTTGAGTTCATCTGTCCAATAATCATCACCCTCGCAAAGTGCTATAAACTCTCCTTTTGCTTTTGGAAAAGTAAAATCGCTCCAAATAGAGAAATTCTTATTTGAATATTTATTTTCTTTTTGATAAATAGGCTTTATAATTAAAGGAAATTTATTTTCATATTCTTTAATAATTTTAACCGTTTCATCAGTCGAAGCATCATCATGTATAATTATTTCAATTGGAAAGTTAGTTTTTTGAGATAAAAAACCCAAAATAGCTTGCTCAATATAATTCTCGTGGTTAAAAGTGTCACACAAAATACTCACTAATGGTTTATCAACATTTCCAATCCAGCTTGAAATTAAATGATCTTGAGTTAAATTAAATTCCATACCTGTTTTTTGAAGAACAAAAATAGTATAATAAGAATGACTAAATTTGAAATTAAAATTACTTTTTTTTTATTCAATAAAATCATTTAGAAAAAATCATTACCATTTGTGATTTAAAAATCAAATATATAGATTATTTGGAATATTCTACTTATTCTAATAATTTTTTGCTCACACGGCTACTGGCTATAAGTGATGCAGCAAAACCTAGAATTAGTATGGTTGCAAGTACTATAAACACATTTTCAAAACGAAATACTACAGGATATGGTAATGTTTCAGTTATCATTATTAGTTTAAAATAATGCTGCGCTAAAACCATTGCAATCCCAATGATTAAACCAACGATTCCTCCTAAAGTAGTTAAAATCATTCCTTGAAATAAAAAAATCATCTGGATGTCTTTAATAGGGCTTCCGAGATTAAATAAGGTTTTTATGTTTTGTTTTTTGTCCAAAATCATCATTATAATTGCGCCAGCTAGGGTGAATAATATGAGTACAATAACAAGTGTGCAAATTAAATAAAGAACCGTGTTTTCGGTATTCAGCATTTTGTGCAAACTATCGTTTTGTTGTGCGCGTGTTTTTATGACAACTTGATTTTTAAAAATTTCATTTAGACTTGAAATTACCGTATCTTCTTTTGATAAAGAATCCAATTCAATTTCTATTCCTGTAATTTGATTGGGTTTGTATTCTAGTAGTTCTTGTGCAAGTTGTAGGTCAGCAAAAACATATTTTATATCGATTTCATCATTAACTGAATATATTCCTGTGGGAATTAAAATAGATTTATTAAAAGCAGATTCTGGATTTGAAATCATACCTTTCCCGGGTTTTGGAACATAAATCTCGAATGCATTTGTAAAGTCAAAAAGTCCTAGTGACAATTTTTGCGAAATCATACTACCAACTACAACTTGTGGGGTTTTTGGTGCTAACCATTGTCCATTAAAAATAGTTTTAGTAACATTGTTTACCAAATTATATTGATTGTCGACTCCTTTTATAGAGGCAACTTGTTCTTTGTTTTTGTATAAAAACAGCACGCGTTCTTCTGCAATTTTACTATAAAAAGCAATGCTTTTGAGGTTGCTTATTTTTTTATTTTGTGCTTCGGATATAAAAAAAGTTTTTCCTGTTTTAGGGGTTATCTTTAAATCAGGATCGAAATCGTTACTAAAAGATAAGCTAAACTCTTTTAATCCACTAAAAATAGACATAAATACAAACAATACAATTGCCCCAACGATAACACCAACCGAAGCAATTTTTGTAATAATATTGATGGTATTATTTTTACTACGACTAAAAATATAACGTTTAGATATGTAAAGCGAAAAATTCAAATTAGGATTTTCTTCTTTTTTCTAATAGATCTCTATTTTCGATAGGATTTTCTTGTTGCGAGAGCGCATTGTCTATTTTTTCGATATAATCCAAACTATCATCAATAAAAAAAGAAAGATTTGGCACTTTTCGTAATTGTAATTTAACACGTTGAGATAAATCGTGCTTTATGAGTGACATATTTGACTTAACTGCCTCTAAAATTTCGGGCGCTTTGTCTTGTGGAAAAACACTTAAATAAACACGTGCAACACCCAAATCAGTAGTTACAATGACTTTTGACACAGAAATAACTAGATTGGTAATTCCGTTTTTACGAATTTCCCCTTGTAGGATATCTACTAAATCCTTTTGGATGACACCGCCTATTTTTTTTTGTCTATTTGTTTCCATTGTGCAAAAATACGATTTTTAGTTGTAATGTTTTTATCTTTGAATAATTATTGAGTTAAAACAATTGGGGTTATTTTAAATCCTTTTATTTTCAAAAATTTTCAAGAATGAGAAAAATAGAACATATCGGCATTGCTGTAAAAAATTTAGAAGTTTCAAATCAATTATTTGAGAAGCTTTTTGGGGCTCCAGCATATAAACAAGAAGAAGTAGAAAGTGAAGGTGTGAAAACTTCTTTTTTTAAAAATGGGCCAAATAAGATTGAATTACTTGAAGCTACAAATCCCGAGAGTCCTATTGCTAAGTTTATTGAAAAAAAAGGAGAAGGCATACATCATATTGCTTTTGACGTTCAAGATATTGTTTTTGAAATAGCACGATTGCAGTCTGAAGGGTTTATAGTTTTGAATGAAATTCCCAAAAAAGGAGCCGATAATAAGCTGGTTGCTTTTTTACATCCAAAAGGGACAAATGGCGTTTTGATAGAATTATGTCAAGAAATTGCAGATTAATTTTGGGATTAGTAAAAAATGTAGTAATATTGCAACCTCAAAACAGGTCCTATAGCTCATTCGGTTAGAGCAACTGACTCATAATCAGTAGGTGCTTGGTTCGATTCCAAGTGGGACCACAATTTTTAAAAACCTTTCAAGTAATTGAGAGGTTTTTTTAATTTTACACCATATGGTAGTTTGTTATATTTTGTATAGTAAATCGTTAGATAAGTATTACATAGGTTTTACTCAAGAAAGTATATTATCTCGGTTGGAAAAGCACAATAGTTCTTATTATGATAAAACATTTACAGGAATTGCTTTAGATTGGTCGGTTTATTTAGTAATTCTATGCAATACAGTTTCTCAGGGAGTTAGGATTGAAAAACACATCAAAAAAATGAAAAGCAGGGTTTATATAGAAAATCTTTTGCGTTATCCAGAAATGATTGAAAAATTACTTCAAAAATTTATTTAGAGCAAATTGACTCTCCCGATAGCTATCGGGACAGTAGGTGCTTGGTTCGATTCCAAGTGGGACCACATTTTTTAAAAACCTTTCAAGTAATTGAGAGGTTTTTTTTTAATTTTTTTATTAAAATAATTGGTTGTATTAAATATTTGACTTATCATTGTTAAGCTTTTGTTACTTAAGCTTTTTTATTATAATAGTAATAATTTTTTTGTATTTTTGTGCCCTATGAAAATCTATTCAAAAAAAATTAATGTATTGTTGTTGGCTTTGTTGCCAGCATTAATGACTTATGCTGCGCCTGGTGGTCCACCACCACCAACACCGCCACCGCCACCTGGATTGCCAGTTGATGGATTCGTAGTGGTCTTGCTAATTGTAGGATTAATTTACGGTTTTTATTCTATAAAAAAATTTAAATTACAATCTAAATAAAGAAAGCTTCCTGGTTTCAGGAAGCTTTTTCTTTATTTTATACTTTTTCATTTCTGTTTTTTGTGGAAATTTCAATATTTTTTTCAATTGTATGATTTGGTCTTGACCACTTAGGCTTTTCTCCTAGAGATTCAAATTTTGAATCAACTGCTTCAATTGTTTCAGGTTGGGATACTTTCACAAAAGGTTTTTGAGGAATTAATCCAAGCATTTCAAACATTTTCATATCTTCATTTACATCAGGATTGGGAGTAGTCAATAATTTATCTCCCGCAAAAATCGAATTTGCACCAGCAAAAAAGCACATTGCCTGACCTTCTCTACTCATATTCATTCTACCGGCCGATAGTCTAACTTGAGTTTCTGGCATAACAATACGGGTAGTGGCAACCATTCGAATCATTTCCCAAATTTCTACAGGTTTTTCTTCTTCCATTGGTGTGCCCTCAACGGCAACTAATGCATTTATAGGCACCGATTCTGGTTGTGGATTTAGTGTAGACAATGCCACTAGCATTCCAGCTCTATCTTCTATGCTTTCTCCCATACCAATAATTCCACCACTGCAAACTGTTACATTGGTTTTACGAACGTTCTCGATGGTTTGAATACGATCCTCAAATCCTCGAGTTGAAATAACTTCTTTATAGTACTCTTCAGAGGTGTCTAAATTATGGTTGTAGGCATACAATCCAGCTTCGGCTAAACGGTGTGCTTGGTTCTCGGTTATCATACCAAGTGTACAACACACTTCCATATCTAGCTTGTTTATTGTTCTGACCATTTCAAGAACTTGATCAAATTCTGGACCGTCTTTCACATTTCGCCAAGCAGCACCCATACAAACTCTTGAGGATCCTGATGATTTCGCTCGCAAAGCTTGTGCTTTAACTTGCTGAACGCTCATTAAATCATTTCCTTCAATATCTGTGTGATATCTTGCAGCTTGTGGACAATAACCACAATCTTCCGGGCAACCTCCTGTTTTTATAGAAAGGAGTGTAGAAACCTGAACTACATTTGGATCGTGATTTACTCTATGTATTGAAGCCGCTTCGTAAAGCAGATCCATCAACGGTTTGTTGTATATTGAAATTATTTCTTCTTTTGTCCAATTATTTTTTTGCATACCCATAATGAAATCTTAAATATTCTTCAAAAATAGGAATTTCATTTTAAACTATATTATCATAAGCACTTAAACTAAAAAATGTTTTTAGAATTTTTAGTTTCTAAAAACATTTTTAACATAACTAACTACTCTAAAATCGAATTAAAATCCTTTTACAGGTTTGTCTTTCCAGTATTGCATCAAGGTAAATGTTATAATTATAGATGAAGCAATTCCTTCAAAAAGCAATCCTATACAATATTGGTTCATTGAGGGCTCACCACCACCAAACAAAAAATTTGCAGACAGTTTTTTCATATATTCATCGCCACCTTTCATAGAAATATAGATTAATAAACCTACAACACTTAATACAACACCAATTAGCGAGGTTAAAGTTCCGGAAATAAGGTTGTCTAAATACTCCGTTTTACCTTCATTAAAATTAGATTTGATGGTTTTGTTTAGAAAATAAATCACAATAAATATGTTTAATAGTCTTAGGTAAAACACATCAGATAAACCAAGGAGTTCCATAAGTAAAAAGTATATTCCTATTGAAATAAATATTAATATTCCATTGTTAAATTCTTTAGAAAGACTCATAATTTTAAAATTTAAATTGTTAAATAATTAAAAAGTGTCTATCAAATTTATTTAAAAAAGCAATATAAAACAAGTTTTTAACAAAAAAATTATTTTTTGTTAAAATACTCAAATGAAATTTTTTTGTCTTTTTGAAGCTGTACTTGTAACTCTTCAAAAGAATCAAATTTAATTTCGTCTCGGATGTATTCTAAAAGAGAGACGGTTATTTTTTGATCATAAATGTCTTGATTGAAATCAAAAAAATGTACTTCAATGCTAATTTCTTTTCCATCTATTGTAGGTTTATATCCTATGTTCATCATCCCTTCAATTCTCTTATTTTGAATGACGCTTTCCACGATATAAACCCCAATTTTAGGTGTTATTTTTTGATTGTTTTCCAAAACTAGATTTGCTGTCGGAAAATTTATGGTACGACCTAATTGCCTTCCACTGACTACTATGCCTGAAAAAGTATAATTATAACCTAAATATTGGTTTGCTAATTTTATATTCCCTTCAGAGATTGATTTTCTAATTTGCGTTGAACTTATGGATATGTCGTTTATCTCTTGTGCAGAAATTTGCTCTACATCGAAATGATACTTTTTTCCAAAATAAATCAAATCGTGAATATCAGACAATCTGTTTTTTCCAAATCGATGGTCGTAGCCTATAATTATTTTTTGAATGTTAAGTTTTTCGACTAGAATATTTTTTACAAATTCTTCGCCAGAGAGTTCAGAAAAGGCAGTGTCAAAATTTTGAATAATTAAATTGTTAACCCCTTTTTTTTCTAACAGTTGTACTTTTTCTTCGTTGGTGTTTAAAAGTTTAATTTTAGTTTCAGTATACAACACATTTCTTGGATGTTGTGTAAATGTTAATACAACGCTTTCTAAATTTTGGTTTTCTAAACTATTTAAAAGTCTATTTATTATTTTTTGATGCCCTAAGTGAACACCGTCAAATGTACCAAGAGTTACTACTGTTTTTTTAGTACAATTAAATTCCGAAATGGATTGAAATACCTTCAAAATGTTTTTATTTAGATGTGCAAAGTTAAGTTATTATTCAAAAAAAAAGGATTGAAATGAATCAATCCTTTTAGTTATGTGCTATAAAAAATTAGTTTTTAAGAAGCTTTTGATTTGTAATGATACCGTCTTGTGTAAGTATTGAGACTATATAAAGCCCATTGCCATATGATTTTACATCAATATCAATCTGGTTATTATTAACAAAATTATTAGTAAAGATTATTTTACCCTCTAACGAGGTAATAATTATTGATTTTAAGATTGAAGTAGGTGAACCAATTGTTACATAATCTCTTGTAGGATTAGGATAAATATTTATAATCGATGATTTACTATTAAAATTATCTTTTTCCTGTGTACTTATTCTTGTAGCAATTGCTACACAAGCTTCTGTTTTTCCTAAAAAGAGCGAGCCAGATTTTATATGTGTTCCAGATTTTAAGCTAATAAAATCTCCTGCTTTCATTGTAATGTTTTGACTAATAGCGGTTGTGTAATTAGCCATAGTCTCAATCCAATTCACACGTTTGTAAGTTATAGCTGAATTAGCTTCTGGTGCTGACAATGTTAAATTTGGCAAACAAGAATTTGCTAAACAACTAGGATCACTAATTGGCAATACCGTTATTGTTAAATTAGCGGTTGTAGCATTTTGCCCTGCAGCTGGTGTAAAAAGATAGCTAGTTGTAACGAGATTTTTAAAATCTGGAAACCAAGATCCAGAAACTCCATTAGTCGATGTCGTAAGCAAAGGAGACATTGTCAATCCTGAACAAATTGGCGCAATAGCGTTAAAAGTTGTTGTAATCAATGGAATATTAGTAATTGTAATTGTACTCGATTTAATACAGCCAGAAGCATTTGTTATAGTTGCAACAAGATTTGCAGGTAAGGAATTCCAATTTATACTTACATTTGATTCATTGTTGAATCCTATAATATTTCCACCTGTAGCACTCCAAACAATGGTTTCACCTTGTTGTAATAAAACAGAATTATTAGTAATGCTTTCTTGACCAATGCTAACAGTAGTATTTCCAAGTATTAAAGGGGTGCTAACATTACTGATTATTACTGATGTACTTGCTATAAATTGATTAGTTACACTATTCAAAAGAGTAATAGTATAAGTTCCTGGTATGCTATAGGTATGTTCAGGTATTGTTAATGATGAGGTATTATTTGAGCCTGAAGCTGAATCTCCAAAATTCCAATTAAAAGAAGTTTCACATACATTGGGGAAAAACTTATAGCTGTTGCATCCATTAGCATAACTACTTATAGTATTGTTAAATACTGTTGATGTACTTGCATCAATCATATTAGGTAAATTAAATCCTATATTTACATTATTTGTTGTAAAAGACTCAAAAGTAGGACCGTCATTACTAAAAAAACAAGCATTCGGATCCAAATTAGTAATAATATTGTTAGGTTTATGTATTACTCCCATTTTTTTGGAATCTTGTCTGACTATTATATATAATTTTCCATCAGGACCTCTTTGAATAGATTGAGTCCTGCTTGACATTACAGTTTTTTTACTAGCCAAAATATCAGAATTATTCAGATTGTATTGATACAAACCGAATCTATCGCAAAGATAGAGAACTTTAGAATTGGGACTAAATGAAAAATTACTCATACCAAAACCATTAAAGTTACCCAATTCTAAAAAATTACTGCTAACGTCTCCTGTAAATTTATTAAAATCATATAATAAAGTATGTGGTAAATTAATTCCACCAGCTGTATTCAAAAGTAATTTATTACCGTCAGGAGAAAATTCAAAACTTATAAGATATGATGGGTATAAGCTATTAGGTGGAGTATTATCAATAGCAGTAATAGGTATTTCTTTAGCAAGAGATACAACTCCCAAATGATTGAGCTTGTAAACTAAAATATTGTATCCTATTGTAGTTTTTCCTGAAGTAACAATCCAATAACCGTCACATCCTTTTGCCGCAGCAATTCCTTCCCCTCCTATAACTCCATTACCTACTACGTTAGATGAAATATAATTTAATCCTGTTGGAGATGAAACTAGGACATTTGTGGGATTAGATGTTACAGAAGTTCCACTTACATTTACAACACTATATCTAAACCCATTTTCAAATAATCTTGAAGATGCTTCTGAACGATAAAATGTAAAATATTTACTACTATCAGATGGGTGAGGAACAATAACTACTCCATCATAAGCACTTTTACCGTCACTAACTGACGGTGCTATTGAATTAATGTTATTACTATCTGTTATCTCTTCACCATTGCAATCAAACAAAAAATTTCCTTGACTGTCTGATTGGCTACCATAAGCTTCTAAATAATAGTTAAATCTTCTGTTTGTAATAACTGGCACGGGAACTCCAGAACTAAAGTTAAGACCTGCACTAACACCAAAAGTCCAATTGGTTTCAGTGTTTAATATTGGAGAGCAATTAGATACAAATATTTGTTTAGTATTACTTACCGTATTTAATCCATCGGATACCGATAAAGTTACATTATATGGCAAACTGTTTGCGGTATTAAATTGATGAGATGGATTTTGTAATGTTGATGAATTTTGTGTTGATGAAGAATCTCCAAAAACCCAAGAATATGTTGAGCCAACGGGATTATTATTGCTTCCAGAAAAATTGACTAAACCATTGTTAGAGCAAGCAGAATATTTACTAGCCGAGAAATTAGCAGTTAATTGAGTAGATATGCATTGAACTCCAGTTGCAATAATATTAGCTGGGTCCACTAGTAGTGGTCTGCTCAAATTTATTATGTCTTTCATTCTCTGTATTTGACCAGTTGTAAAACCTAGCATGCAGTTTTCATTAACATAATCCATATAATTATTTATGTCATCGGGACGATTCAAATAGTCTGAACAAGTATCAATTCCAATAGGGCAACCTCTATTGGGCTGAATTACAGGAGGAGTGTCACAAACTAAATCACCACTTGTGGAACAAGTTGCTAAATTTGCACCTGAACAACCTCCTTCAAATGTATGATAAAGACCAAAATAATGCCCAACTTCATGCGCTAAAATCTTTCCACTTGAACTAAATGGATCTAGTGTATTACAACCACAAGTATTAAAATCGCCAAAGGCTGTATATTTCATTACAATTCCATCAAAAATACTTGTCGTATTAGGAAAAGTTGAAAAACCTTGAACGGATGATGAATTATCCAAACCAACAATGTTTTTAACAACCCATATTTTAAGACAATTATCAAATCCAATTATATTTCGGTTTAAAGTTACCATTGAATCCAAGTTTGTGTTTTGTTCATATGATCGAATTCTGATAATTCCTGTGCTAGCAAATCCGTCAACATTTTTTTTTGCCAAGCAAAAATTTATACCAGCGGGTTCAAAATAGATGTTTAGTGCTGCAATTTGGCTATTTACTTGTTGGTCTGTGATGTTTTCTATATCACTACCATCGCCCAAAACCTCAACAACACCTACAACTACAGGTATTGTTAGCTTTAAAGGCGTTACAGTTCTAGCTTTGTGATTTAAATTACTAACTTTTAAATTTAGCAAATCCATTTGCTTTTTTATTTCAGGATTTTTACCAATTATTGATTTCATTACCTCATCGGTTCCGCAAATATCAGAAGAATACGTATTGTTTTGCCCAAACCCAACTACTCCTAATAAAAGAAGCAGAAAAATATATAAGTTTTTCATTTTACTTATTTTTTTCAATAAGAGTTTTTACCATTGCTTTGAGTTCATTAATTTCTTTATTTTGCTGTATCAGGTAGAGTGTTAATTCTTCAATTTTTTCTTGTTGCAATTTTGCCATTTCCCCAAGCTCTATTCCGTTTGCTGCAACCTCTTCAGCACTTGGCATATTGGCTAAATGTCCTTTTTCTTGTATTTGTTTTTCTACTTCAAGTAATGTAGGGAGTTTATAGTTTTTAGCAAAAACGTAATCTGCCCAAGTACCTGCATTACTTAAATTAACCCTTATTTCGTCTGTGAGAATACCGCCAGTTACAAAAAGTTTATAATTTGACACATTTACGGTTCCTGCCGTAGTTGGGAAAACTGCAACAGCTCCAATTCCCACTTTCCCATTTAGTTTTAATTCGTCGTTTGCAAAATCTCCCCAAATTAATGGAGTAAGTGTTTTTGAATTATCAATAAAAAGTTTGTTGCTAATTTCAAAAGCAGTTCTATTATTGAAACCTGAATTTGCGCCAATAAATATATTTCCAGTTGATGCTTCATTTGTATTAAAGCCTGCATCCCAACCTAATGCAACATTATTACTTCCTCTTAATCTACTCCCAGATGAATTTCCAACAAAAGTGTTTTTTTGTGCGTCTTGCGAAAGAGCTCCAGCACCTGTTCCAATAAATACGTTTGAGAAGCCTGTTGTATTCGAAACTCCAGCTACGGCTCCAACAAATGTGTTTTGAGAACCAGTAGTGTTTTGCTTCCCAGTATCATATCCTATAAAAGCATTATTTGATCCGCCTATTGTAATTGCACCAGAATTGTACCCATAAAAAGTATTGTTAGTACTTCCTGTTGCGGTTCCAGCATTTAATCCTCCACTAGTTGCAAATGCATCTGATTGTACATTCTGAGCATTATTTAATAAACTACTCAATCCTAAAATCCCTAAAAAAATCATTTTTGTTGTTGTCATAAAGCCTTTTTATTATTATTTATCTGATATATTTTATATTTCTGTGCAAATTTAGTATTATATTGTAGCTTTATAAAAATCGCATCCTTATAAAGTATCAGGTTATTTGATAAATTATGCTTATTTTTGAAATAAAATAAATAACTATGATAGGAGAAAAAATTAGAAAAATAAGAACGTTAAAAGGTTTTTCTCAAGAATATATGTCAGAAAAACTTAAGATTTCGCAACCTGCTTACTCTGATATTGAAAACAGCAAAACCAAAGTAAGTATAGATACTATTCAAGAACTAGCTACTATTTTTGATATAAGCGCCAACGACTTGATTAATTTTGATGAAAGTCAGGTGTTTAACAATACGTTCAATCAAGATTCAAAAGGATTTTTTAATGTCAAAAAGTTTATTAATGAGACTTTTGAGCACGAACGTAAGTCGTATCAAGATCAAGTTCAGAGTTTGAAGGAGGAAGTGGTGTATTTGAGAGGAAAATTGGATGAGATTTCTCGTTCCTCGAAATAACAAACACAGGTAATGATAACAGAGTAAAAGTTCCCCAAATAGTGTGTAACTTTTTGGGGGCAATCTAAAATCAATCCTTTTTGTTATTTGCTAAAAATTAGTTTTTAAAAAAACGTAATGTTTTTGAGCTATTGTCTTTGCTTACTTTAAGGAAATAGATTCCGCTTGAAAATTGCAAAGTACTTAACGATAAGTCAGACTCTTTTGTGATTTTGTTTTTTTGAATGGATTGACCAATACTATTAAATATTTCATAATCGTAAGGTAATCCAACTCCATTTGAAATGGAAATATTTAAAATGTCGGTTGTTGGATTTGGATACAAAACAGTCGCATCTAACAAGTCAAATGAATTTGTAGATAAAGTTCCGTTAGTAAAAGTGTGTTTAGTTGTAGCTGTTGAAAAAGTTGTATTAGAAAAAACAGTAACGGCTCCGGCATTTGCTTTCAAGTTATAAAAACCTGCTCCGTAATTGGTTGGAGTTGAGTTAATACCGTCATTTGCACTATCGTTTATTGTAAAGGTGTAGCAGCCATTTGCAGGCAAATTCCAAGCTACATTGGTAACTAAAGGTTGTGTTCCAGATGCTGCTAACCTTGTGTATGGTCCACCACTGTACAATGTTGTTCCTGTAGCATTTTTAATATTCCAAGTGGTCTCTTCGCCATATCTATCTCCAACTAGTGTAAAATTATAGGTTGTATACAAATAATCAGGAGGTGTTAAGAATGGTGTAAATACAAATGTTTTAGATGCAGTATTGTTCGTAGTTCTTTGGTCAGTAACTCCATTTGTCGTTGAAACAGAAGCGTTAAAAGTACCAGTAGTTAATACTGCATTTATAACTATAGTTGCGTATTTATTTGGTGCTAAATTACCTGTCCAGTTTATTATTGCGCTAGCACCTCCTTCATTATGACTAATAGCAGCAGATGTTAAATTAGCAGTTCCTCTGTTATATAAAAAAACGCGATGTTGGTTAACTGGAGGGATACAAGTAGCATCAGCAGAAGAACAATAAGCATCTATTTTTACTTCTGCATCATTTGCAAAAAGTGCAATTGGAAGATCTTTTGTAGATGTTTTCAAAGATAATCTTCTAGGAGAATTATTCATAACAGTTGTAATTCTTGTTTTTTGATTTACTGTAAAAATATTCATACAAGAATCATCTGAATAATCCATATAATTCTCAGTTTGTCTTTGAAGACCATCGCACTGTATTGGTTTGGTACATCCTCCTGTTCCTTCTCCAGCAAAATATTGACCATTACAGTTTGGAGTGTCGTTGCAAAAATCATCAACCGTACAATCACCATCTCCCCATAAGTGAATTAACCCAAGATAATGTCCTACTTCGTGTGTCATAGTTCTTCCTTCGTCATATTGCGTTCCACCATAAGTTCCACTTGGTACAAGAATTCTTGAACCAAATGTGTTGTGATTTGCAACCACACCGTCAGTAGTAGATAAACCTCCATTTGCATTCAAGCCTGTCAAACCAGATGAAGATGGGAACTGAGCATAACCTAAGAGGGTTGTATCTGTAAAATTAACAGACCACATATTCATATATTGTGTTGCATCCCAAATTGTAGATGGTTTTACCGTAGATTGAATACCTGTTCTGCTCCAAGATTCTTGACATAGATTTACTCTATTAATACCATTAGTTGGATTGCCACTAGGGTCTACTTTAGCCAAAACAAATTCAATTTGTGTATCCGCTCCTACTGGATTGGTATTAAAACCAGGAGTTCCGGTCATTTTTCTAAAATCTTGAGTCATTACAGTGATTTGTGATTCTACTTGCTCGTCTGTAATATTTTCATTCACTCCATAGGCATCACCATTATGAATAACATGGACAACAACAGGAATATAAATAATTCCTCCCGATTGTGAAGAAACAGTTTGAAACGCTTTTTGTTCTTCTATTTTTTTAGAAATCCAAGTCTCAAATTGCGCTCTAGTTTCCATTTTTGGATATTGGCTTCGGAGCATTTCTTCATATTCATTAGAAGAGCATCTAACAAATCCCGAATTCGAAATGCTTTTTGTGTTTTTTTCAAAAACTGGTTTTTCTTTGGTGATTTTTTGAGCAGTTATTGAGTTAACCAAACAAAAAAATAATGTTCCAAGTAAGATATTTTTTTTCATTGTGAATAATTTTTAGACAACGAATATAATATATAATTGAATAAACGTAAAATTTATTGATTAATAAGTGACTTTACGTAGGAAAAGCATTGTTTAAAATTAAGTTTTATCACCTTAGATTGACAATTAACTAAAAATCAACAGTCAAATACAGTAGATTCATTTATATCTTGTTAAATAAGTTGTGTATTTTTATAAAAACACTAATTTAGCTCATAATTTACAGATTAAAAATTATTCACAATGAAAAAAACAGTACTAATAATCATTAGTTTATGGACTTTTGTAATAACACAAGCACAAACTTCAAGTATTTGGAGTGTTGTAAACGAAGGCCAATCCAAAGGAATTAAAAAAATAAAAAGAAATTCCACACCCAAGGAATACAAGCTCTTTAATTTGAATAGTGCATTGCTTAAAAGCCAACTTGTTGGCGCTAAAAAAAGTACTGATGCCCGTTCCACCTCATCGATTATAATCGAATTGCCTAATGCGGAAGGAGGCTTAGAACGCTACACAGTTTATGAAATGCCAATTATGGAAGCAGCTCTTGAAGCAAAATTTCCTATGATAAAATCGTATGCAGCACAAGGTATAGATGATCCAACAGCTGTAGCACGGTTCTCGGTAACACAATTAGGTTTGCATTCAATGATTTTGTCTGGAGAAAAAAGCACCGTTTTTATTGATCCTTTCACGGAAGACAGGCAGACTTACATTGTTTACAATAAAGCTTCATTAACAAAACCGCTTGACGATTTCAATTGTTTAACTGGTTCAGATGTTAAACTTCCTTCTATTACAAAGGATAGAAACTCAAATCCAAATCAAAGATTAAACACAAACGATAAAAAATTGAGAACGTATCGATTAGCACAATCTTGCACTGCAGAATATGGAAATATTTTTGCTGGAACTGGAACTGATGTTCAAAAAAAGGCAAACATTCAGGCGCAAATGGTCATTACTATGACTAGAGTAAATGGTATTTATGAAAAAGATTTGTCAATTACTATGATTTTTATAGCAAACAATGATGCTTTGATCTATTTTGGTGATGTAAATGCGGACCCTTGGAGCGGAGAATATAACGATCAAACGGGATTTACTATTGATGCTAATGTGGGTTTTTCGTCCTATGACATTGGTCATAATTTTAATACTTCTGGTGGAGGAAATGCTGGATGCATTGGTTGTGTTGCAGGACCAAATACAGATCCGCCTTCTGGAGAACACAAAGGAACTGGTATGACAGGAAGTCCCAACCCAACTGGAGATCCATTTGATATTGATTTTGTGGCGCATGAAATGGGACATCAGTTTGGCGGTTTTCACACCCAAAGCAGCTCAGATTGCCGATCAGGAAGCGGCTTAACCGAAGTTGAGCCAGGATCAGGTTCCACTATTATGGGGTATGCAGGTATTTGCGACCCAAGTGTTCAAAACAATAGTGATGCTTATTTTGCTTATGTAAACATTAGAGACATTTCAGACAATGTTCAGTTTGGAATAAGTTCAAATATTCCTGCGTCACAAATTGCTAATTTTTCAAACAATCCACCAACAGCTAATGCGGGTGCAGATTATATAATTCCAAGATCTACACCATTTATTCTTGAAGGGATAGGAACTGATCCAGATGGTAATGCTATAACCTATAATTGGGAACAAAACGATCCCGAAGATCCCAATTCTGCAACCGCTCCGACAGCTGCAAGATTAGTTGGGCCTACGTTTAGATCAAAAAATTCAACAATTTCACCAAATCGATTTATGCCTCCATTGGCAAATATTTTAACAGGACAAACATCAACTACAATGGAATTTTGTTCCTCTGTATCTCGAGATTTGAATTTTTCTTTGACCGTTAGAGATAATATAGCTACTGGTGGACAAACCGCTTCAGACTTAAAGAAAGTAACAGTAAGTTCTGCTGCGGGACCATTTATTATGACAGCTCCAAACACAAACGTTTCATGGGCTCCAGGAAGCAACCAAACCGTTACTTGGAACAAAGCCAACACAGATATAGGCATAGTAAATACAAAATATGTTGATATTTATTTTTCCAGTAATGGAGGAACCACATTTTCCACTTTATTAGCTAGTAAAGTACCAAATGATGGAAGCGAAACTATAACAATGCCTAATAACTCTGGGAGTACAAGTAGAATAATGGTTCGTGGCCACAATAATATTTTTTTAGATGTATCCAATGCTAATTTTACTACAACTACAGCTGCAGCTTCATTTGCAGTTGCATTTAACGGAGTTGCGGGACAACAAAATAAACCTGTTTGTCAAGGTGTTTCAACGATTACCTATCCAATAAATTATACCGCATTAGCAGGATTTACAGGAACAACAACGTTTACAGCCACTGGAATTCCAGCCAATACATCAGTATCGTTCTCACCGTCTTCACTAACTGCTTCTGGTGTAGTAACAATGACAGTAAATACGACTGCAAGTACAACAATTGGTATAGCGAACATTATTGTAACGGGTACATCTGGAGCCGTTACAAAAACAGCTCCTATGTATTTGGAGGTATTTAGTCCGAATTTTGCAGGTGCAAGTTTGACTACTCCTGCAAACAATGCTGTAGGTCAAAATACGGTTTTGAGTTTAACTTGGGCTGC
>NZ_JANOQD010000065.1:0-8744 GCF_031422135.1 Flavobacterium sp.
GAAAAATCCAATCCTAAATATAAATTTTTCGCACCTACTTCATTAACAAACATACTAACAATGTAGGAATACAAAATAGAACCTGCTTTTATACAAAGTCCTATAAAAACGATCCATGCAATAACATTTAAAAATTTCAAAATAAAACTTGATTTTGCTGACATAATATTTATGATTTAAAATTATACAGCAAATATAATAAATAATTATTGATAAACAATAAAAAAATAATGTTAATTAATTAAATTTTATTGAAAAGTGTTGATTAGATATAAACTAAAAAAATTAGCTCTGCGGATACAATACCGTTTCTGCCACTTCAAAAGTTACATTTTCATCTTTTTCAATAAAATATTTAATAATAATTTCGCCCCATCCTGAAGGTCCTGTATAATCGGCAATAATCCATCGGTGATTTAGAAATCGAACTTTGTTGATAACCATTTGATCGTAAGGAATCAATCTGTTTCCATCAGGATTTGTATTCAAATCCATCAATTTTTCCTTGATTTTTGGCATTAGTTTTTGGACATCATATTTTTCTAAATATTCAATAGCTTTGTCGTTGTTTGCTAATGAAAAATAATCTCCATCTTCTTTCTGGCTAATAACTTTTTTGAGACTGTCTGTCATTTTTGCTCGAAATTTTTCATTTTGAGCTGTATCAAAATTGAATTTTTTTGTGGAATACATCAACTGAAAAATATTCATCAAAACCGAGAATATTAACGCATATAAAACTAATTTTTTCATTTTTTAAATTCTTTTTTAAATAGTAATTATCAAATTATCGTAAGCTAAAAATACATTTTCTGGAAGTTTTTTTTGCACTTCTTCGTGAAAACCTAGAATATGACTAATATGAGTTAAATAAGCTTTTTTTGGCTTTACAATGTTAATAAAATCCAAGGCTTCTTGCAAATTAAAATGGGTGTCGTGTGGTTCTTCACGCAAAGCATTGATAACCAAAATTTCTAAACCATTTAGTTTTTCAATTTCTTCTTTTTCAATAGTTTTCACATCAGTCAAATAAGCAAAATCTTGAAAACGGTATCCAAAAACTTGCAAGTTTCCGTGCATAAAATTAATAGGAATTATAGTTTTAGTCTCAAAAACTATAGTTTTACTGTTGATAACTTCGATTTCAGTAACACCTGGAGCTCCTGGATAACGATTTTCGGTTTCAAAAATATAATCGAAACGTTTTTTTAAGTTTTTTAAAACCCTTTGATGCCCATAAATAGGAATATTGCCTTGTTTGAAAAAAAACGGACGAATATCATCCAATCCAGCTGTATGATCTGAATGTTCGTGGGTAAATAGAATGGCATCTATTTTTTGACAGTTGGAAGTAAGCATTTGTGTTCTAAAATCTGGACCACAATCAATTACAAATGAAAAATCATCCCATTCTACCCAAACCGAAACCCGCAAACGTTTGTCTTTGAAATCATCACTTTTGCATACAGGATGCTGACTTCCTATTACGGGAATGCCTTGCGAAGTACCTGTTCCTAAAAAAAAGATTTTCAAACGAATTATTTTTTACAAAAATAAAGATTATTTTGATGTAAAACTTCCTATTTTATTAACTTTGCAAAGTATTAATTCAATAAATAAAAAATTGGACACAGAAATCAAACTTAAAGGAGATAAAGTTATTGAACAAATTCCTTCAACAACTGACAAAGCTTTAAGAATAAATCTTAACGACAATATCTACGGAACCTTTGCCGAAATTGGTGCTGGACAAGAAACTGTTCGTCACTTTTTCAGAGCTGGTGGTTCTTCTGGAACTATTGCAAAAGCAATGTCTGCTTATGATAAAGATTTTAGTGATGCTATTTATGGAATTGAAGAAGACGGTCGCTATGTTACTGAAAGTCGTCTTAAAAAGATGTTGGATCACGAAGTAGAGTTGATTGAACAACGATTGAATCGTGAAAAACATCCAACTAAAATGTTTTTTAGCTATGCAAATACTGTGGCAACCATAGATTTTGCAAAGCAATTCAAAGGACACGGTTGGGTTGGAATTCGGTATCAAATAGATTCTGACGAAGCGTATAACGAGATTTTGCTACACATTCGTTTTAAAGAAACCGATGCTAAATTACAACAAGAAACGCTAGGTAAACTGGGAGTAAACCTTATTTATGGTGCTTTTTACAAATACAATGACCCCAAAAAATTATTGCGTTATTTGTACGACCATATCGATATTGATCAATTAGAAATAGATACTATAAATTTTTCTGGACCTCGTTTTGCAGATGTTGACAATAGATTAATGAGTTTACAATTGGTGAAAAACAGAATGACTGATGCTGTAATGTTTGATCCAACAGGAAAGAATATTTTGCCAGCAGCCGTTTTATATAAAAAAAATATCCTTGCGTTGCGTGGAAGTTTCCGACCTGTAACCAAAGTAAATATGGATATGTATGAGAAATCGTTGCAGATGTTTGTTGATGGGAACAAGGTGAAAAAAGAAAATACGCTGGTTATTTTTGAAATTACCTTATCTAATTTGAGTTCAGGTGGCGAAATTGACGAACGTGATTTTATGGATCGAGCAGAATTATTATGTTCTTTGGGTCAGACTGTTATGATTTCAAACTTTCAAGAATATTATAAAGTAGTTGAATATTTTTCTAATTATACCAAAGAACGAATGGGATTGGCATTGGGAGTAAACAACCTTATCGATGTTTTTGACGAAAAATACTATCGCCATTTAAGTGGTGGAATCCTAGAAGCGTTTGGAAAATTATTTTATCGAGATTTAAAAGTTTTCCTATACCCTATGGAAGACGAAGATGGAAATGTAATCAACTCACAGAATCTTAAAGTGCATCCACGTATGAAAGAATTATATAAATTCTTTGCTTATAATGGAAAGGTGATTGATATTACTGATTTTGAAAAAGATAATCTTAAAATTTTCTCTCGTAAGGTGTTAAAAATGATTAGCGAGAATCAAACAGGTTGGGAAGAGCTACTTCCTTTTGGTATTGCCGAAATGATAAAAAAAGATCATCTTTTTGGGTATGACAATAAGGTTTTGGAGAAAGCCTAACTATTTATTTTAGTTTCAGAATTTAAAATAATTATTTAAATTCTGAAACTATAAATTAGTTACTGATTAATTGAATCTAGCCTAAAATCTGATCAGTATGCGCTTTTGTTTTTACATCCGTAATAACATTTTCAAGGATTCCATTTTCATCAATTATAAAAGTCGTTCTGTGTATTCCATCATATTCTTTTCCCATAAATTTTTTTGGTCCCCAAACGCCAAATGCCTCGATTACTGATTTATTTTCATCGGCAAGAAGTGGGAATGGAAAATCAAATTTTTCTTTAAATTTTAATTGTGCTTTTGCTGAATCGGCACTTACACCAAGTATTGCATAATTGTTTGCTGTGAAACGAGCATAATTGTTACTCAAATCACAAGCTTCGGCGGTGCAGCCTGGTGTATTGGCTTTAGGATAGAAGAAAACTACTAGTTTTTTGCCTGTGTAATCTGCTAATTTATGTGCCTTCCCATCTTGGTCTAGTCCTGAGAAATTAGGTGCTTTATCGCCTTTTTTTAATGTTATCATTTTTTTTGATTATTTGATTGTTAGATTATTCGATTTGAATTTATATAGACAAAATATTCTATGTCAAGTTGGATTGAATACAGATTACTTAGCACTCAATACTAATCCCTGACTACAAAAAATGCCCCAGATTGAAGTGAAAACCCCGCAAATTTTAAAGCTAATTTTTCTTGCAATGTCACAGCGACCAAAGGAAGCTCGTGAGATTGTATAGAAAAATAGTTTTAAAATTGAGGCGTTGAAACGAAAAGCTGGAATAGGCACATAATGATATAGATTTTTGATATTGATTTTTGAAATTACAATTGAAATCGTATTTTTACATTTCAAATTTAAGTAAAAATGACCAAAAATGAACGTGTAACTTTTGTTATAAATACGTTAAAAGAATTATATCCTACGATTCCGATTCCACTGGATCATAAAGATCCTTATACGTTACTAATTGCAGTTTTATTGTCTGCGCAATGTACGGATGTGCGTGTGAACCAGGTTACTCCATTGTTGTTCGCTAAGGCGGATAATCCCTATGATATGGTTAAATTGAGCGTCGAAGAAATTAAAGAAATTATTCGTCCTTGTGGGCTTTCGCCAATGAAATCGAAGGGGATTTATGGCTTGTCTCAAATGATTATTGACTTGCATAATGGTGAAGTTCCACAGAGTTTTGAAGCTCTGGAAGCAATGCCAGCTGTTGGTCACAAAACGGCTAGTGTGGTGATGAGTCAGGCGTTTGGCGTGCCAGCTTTTCCGGTGGATACGCACATACATCGATTAATGTATCGTTGGAATTTGACTAATGGAAAAAATGTGGTTCAGACTGAAAAAGATGCCAAACGCATTTTTCCAGAGGCGATTTGGAACGATTTGCATTTGCAAATTATTTGGTATGGCCGTGAATATTCTCCTGCTCGTGGTTGGAATTTGGAAAAAGATGTTATTACAAAGACTATTGGAAGGCAAAAAGTAATCTCAGATTATTACAAAAAAAACGCTCTGTAATTAGAGCGTTTTGTTCTTAGTTTAAAATTGTTTCGTAAACTACGTTACCCAATTTTTCTATTCGTAATGCTTTGGAATAGTTCAATATAAAATTGACAGTTTCTTTTTTTGGTAACATTTTTGGGGTTGCATTTTTCTTTTTAGAGTAAATTTTTGCCATACTATTTTTTATTATTTATAGTATAACGTAATCTTAACTATAATATTATCTAATTTGTCAAAATCATTTGATTTTTTTCAATTATGCGTCTCATATTCATTAAAGCATATCGCATTCTTCCAAGTGCAGTATTAATGCTAACACCTGTTAAATCAGCAATTTCTTTAAAACTCAAGTCTTGATAAATTCGCATTTCTACCACTTCTTTTTGATCGTTTGGCAATTCATTTAAAACTCGCAATAAATCATTTTCAACTTGATCTGTAATGATTTTAGTTTCAATATTAGGAGAATTATCAGTCATAATCGAAAAAATAGAAAACTCTTCGGTTTCTCGATACATTGGCATTTTTTTGTTTTTACGAAACGTATCTATAATAAGGTTGTGAGCAATTCGCATTACCCAAGGCAAAAATTTACCTTCTTCGTTATAGGAATTGGTTTTTAAAGTTTTAATGACTTTTATAAAAGTATCCTGAAAAACATCGTCAGAAATATCTCTGTCTAAAAGTTTAGAATATATAAAGCCGTAAATTTTTGATTGGTGCCTTTGAATTAAAACCGAAAGTGCATTTTCGTCACCATCAATATAATTCCTAACCAATAATGCATCTGGGAGTTGAATAGTAGCCATAACAATACTTTTTAGATTTTGGGTTTATCTTTAGAGTTAATCTCTTTAAAAGTATTTGTGTGTTATACGCTTTTGTTTTAATATTGTTCAGAAGTCAAATTTAGCATAATATATCTCATATATACAAATTTATCTTAAATTTTAACAAATTTAATGCAATAAAAAAAGTACTTCTGGATTTTTTCAAAAAAAATATTGATTTTAAATTAGTCAACTATTATTTTTTTAACACTTTTTTCTATTCCAGAATAAATGTTTATCAAATAAATTCCTTTAGTCAAATTTGATATATCTATTTTATTAGTGTTGGAAATGCTACTCAAAACTAAATTACCTAATAGATTGTATATTTCTACTTTATCAATAAATGAACTAGTAGAAATATTAATAAAATCATTAGTTGGATTTGGGGAAATATTTAATGCACTTAATTTATTTTCATCTGAACTTAAAGGGTTTTGATATACTCGAACGTAGTCAATTAACATGGAACTTTGAGTAAAATTAGTTGCTATAGAACCTGCAATTCCACCCATTGCAATATTGAGTAAGATATATTGTTCTAAGTCAAATGGCCAGTTGTTTGCGTTTTTAACTGTTGGATTGTATGTATAATAAATAACATCATCAAGTAAAAATGATATTCTGTTTGGAGACCAATTTAGTGAGTATGTATGATAGTTATTTGCTACATCTGAGGCTACTATTCCTCCTATATTTACAGTATTCCCAAAAGAAGAAGGTGTATGTAAAGCGCTTTGAATATAATTGACAGACTGAGATGGAAAAATTCCATGTTCCATAATATCAATTTCACCACAGGCAGGCCAACCTACAGTTCCAAAAGCTGCATCAAAATAGCCACCGTCTTCATTAATATTTTTGCCTAACATCCAAATGGCAGGCCAAGTTCCAGCTTCAATTGGTATTTTTGCTCTAACATCTACACGACCGTATTTGAAGGCAAATTTAGAGTTTAATCGAGCAGATGTGAACTGTTTTGTATTTCCTTGATCAGTAAAAACTTCTTTTTTTGAAACAATATTCAAAAAATCTGAGTCTACAAAAGAGTTTGTTACTCGATTGGTATAATGCTGTACTTCACCATTAAACCAGTTTCCACCAGCTGGTAATTGCGTTTGATGAAACCATTTATTGGAATCTATTGCTCCATTTGTATTAAATTCATCTGACCAAACTAAAGTTGAATACACAACATCAACTTGGGCAAAACATATTTGACATAGCAAAGAAAAAAATAAAAATAGTTTGAGTTTAGTATTTTTCTTCATAATAACCTTTTAAGTTTTTAAAATTATTTCAAGATAAAATTTTGGTGTTCTGCATCACTAATTTTGGAGTTCTATCTATTTTAAAAAGTCCCCAATGTTTTTCTGGTTCTAATGGCTCTGAAGAGCCTTTCCAAGATTCGTCAAAGGCTTCAAAAACAAAGGTTAAAATTCCTTCTGTATCAGTCCAATTTACTAAATCTTGATAATAAATTTCTTGATTCTCTTCACTTACATTATGTGGTTCTATTCCACGTCCGTTAGAATTTGTTGCCCAACCCGCTTCGGTAATTACAACTGGTTTATTAGGATACATATTGGCGACTGCCAAATAGTTCTCTTTGGTATATTCTAATGCTTCGTGAATATTTTTATATTCCCAAACAGGATAAGTGTGTATTGATATAAAATCGACTTCGTCTACTAAAGGCTTTAGCTTACTTAGCCAAGGCACATAATTTTCACAAAAAGTTACAGGCTGCTTTGTTTCTTTTTTAATTAATTTTACATATTCAATAACGCTAGCAACGGATACATAATGATCTGTCCAATCTACACAGGCTTCATTTCCTGCTGATAGCGTTGAAATAATTGTTGGATATTGATTGGCTAAGCTGATAAGTTTTTTAATCTGAATTCCGTTTTTTAATCGGTTTTCATAAAGTTGTTCTTCGGTGTAAACTCCACCACCCCAAGGGCAACCAAAATTATTCATTTCGGCTACAATATACGCTCCAAGCATTACTTGAAAAGGTAAATTTTCATTTTTAATTACTTCTAGAACCGTTACTGCATGAGCATCGCAATCATACAAACGCAAATATTTCCAATGATTTTGAAGTAATAGTAAATCTTCTTTTACTTCATTATAGCTTGGATAAATACCACCCGGTTGTTGTCCTTCTCTAAAACCAGAATAACAAATTGCTCGACCTGGTTCTAAATTTAGTGCTTTAAAACTGTTCATTATTGTATTTTAATTTTTCATTTTTGTCCCAAATTCCCCAATATGCACCAACTTCTCCTTCGTCTCCAATTTTCCAAGATTCGTCAAAAGACGAGAAATAAAAAACATCAATATTTTCTTCTTTGGACCATAGTTGGGTATTCACAAAATATTGCAAACCACCTTGTTTTGATGGATGCGAATCTTTAAAACTTTCGCCTTGACTTGGCCATCCCGTTTCGGTAATAATTACTTTTTTGCCATTTCCAGCTTGTAGTGCTTGGTGGTACATACTTTTCATATGTGCTAACGAATAATCAAGATTGCAACCTTCCCAGAATGGATAACAATTGGTTAATATTACATCGCAAGCTTCAGTAATTCTAGGTTTTATAGTAAATTCATAATAAGCATCTACATAACCAACTGGAATGGTATCTGGAATTGCTTTTTTTACTGTATCGATAAACTCTAAAAGTTCCTCTTCAGTTAAATCTTTACGATACATTACTTCGTTTCCTACAGCAGCAATATCAACAAAACCTTCGTTTGAAAGTTTTATTAATCCTTCAATCTCATTTTTATTAACCTCAGGATCATCTCCAAGCCAAGCACCAACTAACGTTTTTATTCCGAATTCTTTAGCAATTATTGGAATAAACTCATTGCCTTCGGTACACGAAAAGGATCTAACCCATTTGGTGTGAGGCGCAATAATATCCATTCTTCGTCTAACTTGTTCTTCAGAAATGATGTCGCCTGGTTTCTGACCGTCTTGATACATACTAAAACAAATTCCGTGCATTTTAGTATTTAATACATCGCTGAAAAGCACATTTAATTCTTCTGGCGTTTTTGCAGTAAAATCAATTCCGTCAAAGTTTTTAAACTCATTGGTATTATCAAATTTTATTTGATAAAGTGAATCTTCTTTTCTTCTAAATGACATTAGTTCTTATTTATTATCAAATTTTAATTTTTCATTTTTATCCCAAATACCCCAAGCAGCACCTACTTCTCCTTCTTGGTTAACTTTCCAAGATTCATCAAATGATGAAAAATAGAAAAGTTCAATACTTTGATTTTTAGCCCATTCTTGAACAGA
>NZ_JANOQD010000066.1:0-62603 GCF_031422135.1 Flavobacterium sp.
TCGTTTGCATAATGCATACTTTGGGATTTGACTTTCAGCTTATCCGTCTTTGGCTCTACACTAAACTTACACTTTACGGTCGCATCTTGAACTACGATATGTTTTGCCCCCATTTTTTATAAATTAAAAATTACGAATTATTTTTTATTCTACTTCTGTTGGGTATAGGAGTTGGTCTCCATTAAAACGTTCATATTGATCTACAATTTCATTCATTCGTCTTGTAACATCATTAACAATGAAATCAAAAACTTCTTCATCTTCTAAATCAAAAGGTTTTAAATAATCAAAAACAATTTTGAGGTCTCTTTCCTTATCAGAAACAACAATTTCAGTACCGCCTAATAGTGGAAATAGTACTTCATAGTGTTTGTCTGTCATACTTTTATGAATTAAAAATTAACGAATAAAAAAATTCCCAAATAACCAAACAATCATACCATAGCCACTTTAACTTCCAGATTTTATGATGTTTGTAAGTCAATACCTGCTCGCAAATATATAGAATCTATGTTAAATGTTTTCATATCAAGTATTATTTTTTGTTCAAAAATTTCTATAGCCTTTTGCGATGAAGCATCATCGTATTTAGTTTCTCTAACCACCTGCTCCAGTGCAAGTCTTTTTCTATAATCGTTTAAAATATCAATTTGCATATTGATGATAAATTTGGAATTGATATTGATGATATTTATAATGTTAAGGAGATATTAGAATTGGATTTAAAAGAAAAATTCGGATTAAAGATAACTAAATCTCAAAGCACTCTCGAAGAAGACAAACTGCATATTGGTTACTTGAAATTGGAAAAAATCATCTGATTACGTTGTCTAATTAGCCCTGATAGAAGCGAAAAGCTTTTGAAATTATAAATGCATTTTTTCTTAAAATAAAATAGCGACCAAAGGAAGCTCATTTTGTTTTTTAGAAAAAAGTATTTATAATGAAAAACTTGTAGCGAAGAGCAGGAAATAGCTCCTAATTTTTTTTAAAAACTTTAAATTTCTATTTTTAAGTTTAAAATTTTAAAAGTACTTTTGCCTATGCAACACAACGTACTTATTTTAGATTTTGGGTCACAATACACACAATTGATTGCCCGTAGAGTTCGCGAACTCAATATTTTTTGCGAAATTTTTCCTTTCGACAAAATTCCAACTGATTTATCAACTTACAAAGCCGTAATTCTTGGTGGAAGTCCATTTTCTGTTCGATCAGAGGATGCTTTGCATCCAGATTTGTCTGAGATTCGTGGTAAAATGCCTTTGCTAGCGGTGTGTTACGGTGCACAATATTTAGCGCATTTTTCAGGAGGAGAGGTGGCTGCATCGAACACTAGAGAATACGGTCGTGCAAATCTTACCTATATTAAGGAAGGCGAAATTTTTTTTGAAAATGTAAATTTGAATTCTCAAGTTTGGATGTCACATTCTGATTCGATTAAAAAACTGCCTACAAACGCAGTGAAAATGGCTAGCACACACGATGTCGAAAATGCGGCTTATCGAATTGAAGGGGAAACAACCTTTGCGATTCAGTACCATCCTGAAGTTTTTCATTCGACAGATGGGAAACAAATGCTAGAAAATTTCTTGGTTAAAATTGCAGAAGTGCCTCAAAACTTCACACCAAATGCTTTTGTTGACGAAATGGTAGCTGAGCTTAAAGAAAAGTTACAAGACGACAAAGTAGTTTTGGGGCTTTCTGGAGGTGTCGATTCTACAGTAGCAGCTGTTTTATTACATCAAGCAATTGGTAAGAATCTGTATTGTATTTTTGTCAATAATGGTTTGTTGCGTAAGAATGAATTTGAAAACGTACTCGAACAATACAAAGGAATGGGTTTGAATGTAAAAGGTGTTGATGCTGGCGATCGATTTTTGAGTCAACTTGCTGGAATTTCAGATCCAGAAACCAAACGCAAAACCATTGGTCGTGTTTTTATTGAAGTCTTTGACGATGAATCTAAAATTATCGAAGATGTGAAATGGCTAGCCCAAGGCACAATTTACCCTGATGTTATCGAATCGGTTTCTGTAAAAGGGCCATCGGCAACAATAAAGTCGCATCATAATGTGGGTGGTTTACCTGATTATATGAAGTTAAAAATTGTAGAACCTTTGCGAATGTTGTTTAAAGATGAAGTGCGTAGAGTAGGAGCCACCTTAGGAATTGATTCGGAACTGTTAGGAAGACATCCGTTTCCTGGGCCTGGATTGTCAATCCGAATTTTAGGAGATATAACCCCAGAAAAAGTTCAAATTTTGCAAGATGTCGATGCTGTTTTTATCAACGGATTGAAGGAACACGGTTTGTATGATACCGTTTGGCAAGCTGGTGCCATACTTCTCCCTGTGAACAGCGTGGGGGTGATGGGAGACGAACGAACGTATGAAAAAGTTGTTGCACTTCGTGCCGTTGAATCTACTGATGGTATGACAGCGGACTGGGTGCATTTACCGTATGAATTCTTGATGAAAATTTCTAACGATATTATCAATAAAGTGAAAGGTGTAAATAGAGTTGTTTATGATATCAGTTCCAAACCGCCAGCAACAATTGAGTGGGAATAATTTTAAAATAAAACAGATAAAAAGATTGATTTTACCGTTAAATGAATTAGAATAACAAAAATGTTAAAATATATTATGATAAGTCATTACAATAAATAACTTTGTGATGACTTATTTTTTTTTAATAAAATTGTACTCTATGAAATATCTTTCTTTATTCTTTTTATGTTTATCAAATTTTGTTTTCGCTCAACAGGAACAATCCATTTCTCACAAAGTTACTAAAGGCGAAACGATTTATCAAATTTCAAAAAAATACAACGTTACTCCTGACGAAATTTATAAAATAAACCCAGATGCAGAAAAAGGATTGCCAGAAAATGCGATATTAATTATTCCAAACAATCAATCGTTTTCATATAATTTAAAGAAAAGTAATATTGCAGTAAATACGAATTTTGGAAGTCATATCGTTCAAACTAAAGAAACCCTTTATGGTATTTCAAAACAGTATAACGTGTCTATTGAAGACTTAGAAAAGTTGAATTCTGAGGTTTTAAAAGAGGGTATAAAATCTGGACAAAACCTTCAAATTCCCGAAAAGAAAATTCAAAAAGAGGTTGTAAAAAGTAATCTTAAAACAACAAACGAAAATACGGTAAATTCCAAAAATCATATTGTTAAACCTAAAGAAACATTGTTTAGTATTGCTAGATTGTTTAATGTTTCTGTTGATGATTTAGATAAAACGAATGCTGAAATCTTGCTTGATGGTCTTCAAATAGGGGAAATAGTGACTATTCCAAACAAGAAAAAAACACTCAATGGTCAAGCCAGAATTATAAATTCGGAAACCGTTTTTCATATTGTAGAGCCTAAAGAAACTAAATTTTCCATTGCGAAGAAATACGGAATTAGCCAAGAACAACTCGAAATTCAAAATCCTGAAATTGTAAACGGTTTGATTATAGGTAATAAACTAGCTATTAATACCAAGCAAATAAAAGCCAAGAACGATAATGAAGAATTGATGATTGCTCTGGCTGAAAAACAAGTTGCTATCGAAAAAAGTAAGGCTAAAACACTCGAAATTGAAGATTTGCAAGACAAATTGACGGTTCAAAAGCAAATGAATCAAAAAGTACTGAAAGTAAATTCGCTAAAAGTAAATCTAAATGCTATCGATGAAACCAAAGGAGGATCGGCAGAGAAGTTAAAATTAGTTTTGGAGGCAAATAAAAACATCCAAGAGATACTAATATCCAAGTTAGATTCGTTAGTAGTAACAATGAGTGACGATTTAGAGCTACTAAAAACCAAAGAAATTGATGATTTGGAACAATCAAAGCAATTAGAAAAAGAATCCTATAAGAATATTGGGCAAACAAATTCAATGTTGCAATTGCTAAAGAAAGACCTTGCTGATAATAGAAAAATTTATACGGGTTTAATGTTTAAAGTTCAAAAAATTTCTTTTGATGAAAACCGAGAATACAAGAAAAAAGTAAGAGAAAATCAAAAAAATAATTTAGATAAAAATGATTTAGCTTCCATTGAAGCTATTGGTAAAATAAAGGAACAACAGGAAACCAATGATAAACGAAATGAATTGCTTTTAACAAAAATTGATTCTATTGTGGTTGAAAAAAATATTGAATTAAAACGTAGAATAGGAAAAGCATCATTCTACAGTGCTGAAGCTCGAGATTATGATGATAAATTAGCGCAAGCAAAACTAAAACGCTACCAAAAGAAAGCAGTTGAAACTCAAAATGAGAATCAAAATCCGACAACAGTAGTTGTTAAAACCCGTGAAGAAATTAGAAAAGAGCTAAGCAAAGATGCCTTTGATCAAAATGCGATGATTAAGATTGAGGTTTTAAACGCTATTAAGGATGTTAGTAATGGATACTATGTTGTAGCTGATGTTTTTACTGAAGCAAAGCCTAGAGATGAGTTGGCAATGAAACTTACTGATTCTGGGGAGATTAATACTAATTTCTTTTATAATGTAGGTGTTTTTTCATATTATGTTTACACAAAAACATTTGATAATGTTGATGAAGCATTATATGAATGCAAACAAAAGTCAGGAAAACTACTTTATGAAAAAATGTTTATTGTACAAATTAAAAACGATTAATAATCTAAAATTTAGAGATGAGATTTTTACATAAATTTGTTATAGTTGTACTTTTTTTTCCTTGTTTTTTGTATTCGCAAAATACAGTACAACACAAGGTTGAAAAAGGAGAAACTATTTTTCAAATTGCAAAAAAATACAATGTTTCGACAGCTGAAATTTTTAAATTGAATCCAAATGCACAAAACGGAATTCAAGAAAATGTTCTATTGTTAATTCCAGACAAATCTGGAAGAGGAATCCTAAAAAAAGTTGAGATAAAAACAGCTACATACACTGTTAATCATAGAGTTTTGCCTAAAGAAACTTTGTATGGAATTTCAAAATTATACAACATTACTGCCGAAGATATTGAAAAAGAAAACAAAGAAATCTTAAAAGAAGGGTTGAAAATTGATATGGTTTTGATAATTAAAACCAAAACACCAGTAAAAAAACAAGAGGAAAGTAAGCAAATTGCCTCAAAAAAGCCTATTTTTCATATCGTAAAACCCAAAGAAACTAAGTATTCCATTGCCAAGCAATATGATACTACTGTGGAAAAGTTAGAAAAACTAAATCCTGAAATAATTTCTGGTTTACCTGACGGATACAATCTTCTAATTAGTGGAGAAAGACCAAAAGTAATTGAGTTAAAACCTGAAATTTCAATAGAAGCACCCAAGATTAGCGAAGTGTTGCATTTAATCGAAGCCAAAGAAACATTATTTAGTATTTCGACTAAATATCAAGTAACTCAAGAGGAATTGATTGCTTTGAATCCAGAATTAAAAGACAATATAAAAGAAGGAACCACAATCAAAATTCCTTTGAAGAGTAGTGCTACAACTCAAAAGAAACCCTACAATGATTTATCAAAAACAATCAAATTAAATGGAACAAAAAAGCTAGCTTTATTACTGCCGTTTAATATAGCTAAACTAGATCAAGACACTATAAACTCTACGAAATCAAGATTAAAAAAAGATAAATTTCTAAATATGACACTTGATTTTTACGCAGGAGCATTAATAGCTATAGATTCTGTTAAAAAAATGGGATTAAATGTTGATATTACTATTTTAGATTCTGACGAAACAAAATCAACTTCGGATATTTCCCGTTTAATATCGCAATATAGATTAAAATCGATGGATGCAATTATTGGTCCATTTTATCAAAACAATGCTGAGAAAACAGCTGAATTGTTAAACTCTTCAAATGTACCTGTCATATCACCATTATCAAAAGATTATGACAAAAGTTTTTCTAATTTAATTCAAGCAACTCCAACATCTGAATTCGTTAAAAACGAGATGTTTGAATTTATGCGTTCCAAAAACGGAAACATAATAGCCGTTGTGGATCCTAAAAAAATAGCCGCAAAGCAATATTTACTTGAAAACCATAAAGATATCGTTTTTGCTGAGTTTAACGAAAAAGGCATTCTAAATGTAGAGCAATTAAAATCACTTTTATCCAAAGACAAATTGAATTTTGTACTAATGGAAACAGAGCGGACTAATCTTATTTTAAGTACAACAAGTGCCTTGCTCAATGCACTTAAAGAGTATCAAATTCGATTGGTAATCCTTTCGGAAAACGAAGCATTAGATTATGATGAAATTGCAATGAGCAGATTAACAAAACTCAAAATGCACTATCCATCACTGGTTCGAGATAACGATTCTGAAGAAGCTAAAATTTTTGAAAGCACATTTAAAAAGAAAAATAAAATACTACCAAACGCCTTTGCGACCAGAGGATTTGATGTAACTTTTGATGTATTAATGCGATTAAATCAAGAGAAATCATTTCTAGAAACGCTTGACGAAACGGCTTCGGAACAAGTTGAAAATAAATTTTATTACACACCAAACGCAAATGGTGGCTATACAAACAATGGTGTTTATGTTTTATATTATGACACCGATTTAACCATAAAAGAAGCTAAATAATGCCAACTTCAAAAATAACATATCAAGGAGATTTACGCACATCATCAGTGCATTTACAATCTGGAACAGTAATCCTTTCAGATGCACCATTGGATAATAACGGCAAAGGAGAAGCCTTCTCGCCAACTGATTTAGTTGCTAATGCTCTAGGAAGTTGTATTATGACAATAATGGCTATAAAAGCCAGAGATTTAGATGTTAACTTTACAAATTCAACCGTAGAAGTAACTAAGATTATGCAGACAGAACCAAGAAAAATTGCTAAAATTCAATTGGTTTTTGATATGTCAATTTCGGTCTCGGAAAAAAACAGACTCATTTTAGAGCGAGTTGCAATGAATTGCCCTGTCCTGTTAAGCTTAAATCCGGATATTGATAAAGAAGTAACTTTTAATTGGAAGTAATATTTATTGATAGTTTTGTCATTTCGACGAAGGAGACTCGAGTGATAGCGAACAGACGAAGTAAATCACAACTTAATTACTTTATGCACTTTGAACACTAACCAAGAAATTTTAATTAAATTGGCTCATACTAAAATGCCTTTTGGTAAATATGAAGGCAAATATCTTATTGATTTACCAGAGTATTATGTGGTTTGGTTCAAGAATAAAGGATTCCCAAAAGGACAACTTGGTGAACAATTAATGATGGTTTACGAACTTAAACTCAATGGGCTTGAAGAACTTATACGAAATATAAGATTCAAATATCCATTAAACAAATAAAAAAAATCCTGTCTCAATAAATTGTGAGACAGGATTTTAATTTTTATGAGATGAAATTATACTTTGTTTACAACCTTAGTTTTAGCTAAAGTATCGCCTAATCTTGGTTTGTCAATGATTACAAAAATAGCATCTAATAGAGGAATGAATAATGTTACATTTCTTGTTAGGCTGGCCATAAAATCTCCATTAAGTGACGATCCATCTTCTCTAACTGCAGCATACTTCATTACTTTTTTACCAATACTTTGCCCACCAAATAAGGCATCTCTAAGTAAGAAATAACCTAAAGCAACTAGATATCCTACATACAAAAGTGCAGTTATACCAGTGGCACCAGTTATAAAAGCAAATACCAACATTGGTAAATAAGCAATTACACCATCAATAAGGTAAGCTAAAAATCTGTTAACTTTTGAAACTTCATTCATAATTTTTAATTTTAAGTTTGTTTATCTATCAAATATATAAAAAAAATGTTAAAAAAATAAAATCTTAGTTTAAGTTAAAAAAAAGATATTAACAGTTGTTGATAATCAATTGCACAAATAAACAATTTAATTAAAATCCAATACTTCAAAAAATGCAATAACTCAATTAAATTCTTATTTTTGCGCAACACAACAACACAATACAATGAATCAAACAAAATATATTTTTGTAACTGGTGGCGTAACTTCTTCCTTAGGAAAAGGAATTATAGCAGCATCATTAGCAAAATTATTGCAGGCAAGAGGTTACAGAACAACAATTCAAAAATTTGATCCTTATATCAATGTCGATCCAGGAACTCTAAATCCTTATGAACACGGTGAATGTTATGTTACTGACGATGGTGCTGAAACCGATTTAGACCTAGGTCACTATGAACGTTTCTTAAATGTGCCAACATCACAAGCCAACAACGTCACCACGGGAAGAGTCTATCTTTCGGTAATCGAAAAAGAACGTCGTGGCGAATTTTTGGGCAAAACCGTACAAGTCGTACCACACATTACCAACGAAATCAAAGAAAGAATGCAATTGCTAGGCAATTCTGGCGATTACGACATTGTGATTACCGAAATTGGAGGAACAGTGGGTGATATAGAATCCTTACCTTACATCGAATCCGTACGCCAGCTCGTTTGGGAACTCGGCGAAAACAACGGAATAGTGATTCATTTAACTCTTGTGCCTTTTCTAGCCGCAGCTGGGGAATTAAAAACCAAACCAACCCAACATTCTGTTAAAACCTTGATGGAGAGCGGAATCAAAGCCGATATTTTAGTGTGCAGAACTGAATATGTACTCTCCGAAGATTTGCGTCACAAACTAGCCTTGTTTTGCAACGTCAAACGAGAAGCCGTAATCCAGTCCATTGATGCTTCTACTATATATGATGTTCCTAATTTAATGCTCGAAGAAGGATTAGACAAAGTTGCACTCAAAAAATTGGCATTGCCAGAAAAAGCAGCGCCAGATTTAAAACAATGGAATGAGTTTCTCCACAAACTCAAAAATCCAAAACACGAGGTAAGCATTGGTTTGGTCGGAAAATATGTCGAATTACAAGATTCCTATAAGTCCATATTAGAAGCCTTGATTCACGCTGGAGCGACAAACGAGACAAAAGTCAATGTCATTAGTCTGCATTCAGAACATATCGATGCCAAAACGGCAGAAAATCAACTCAAAGGACTCGATGGCATACTAGTTGCACCAGGATTTGGAGGTCGAGGAATTGAAGGAAAAATCGAAACTGTTCGTTACGCTCGGGAACAAAACATCCCTTTTCTAGGAATTTGTCTTGGAATGCAAATGGCAGTTGTCGAATATTCTCGAAACGTATTAGGTCTAGCAGACGCTAATTCGTCCGAAATGAACGAAAACACCACGAATCCAGTCATCAGTATTATGGAAGAACAAAAAACCATAACCGACAAAGGCGGAACAATGCGACTTGGAGCCTGGAAATGCGATATTAAGCAAAACACATTGGCACACAAAATATACGGTAAAACCAGTATTTTAGAACGACATCGTCACCGATATGAGTTCAACAACGAATATCAAGAACAGTTAGAAAAAGCAGGATTAAAAGCCACTGGAACAAACCCAGAAACAGGATTGGTTGAGATTATTGAGATAGAAAATCACCCGTTTTTTATAGGTGTTCAGTACCATCCAGAATACAAAAGTACCGTTGCTAACCCACATCCATTGTTCGTCAATTTTGTGGCTGCAGCGGTAAAGAATAAGAAAAATTAGGAGCATTTTTTTTGGGCATATTTACAATTTTTAGTTCCTGCTGTCCGCTATATCTTTTTTTTATTTGTCTATTATCAGTAAAGTTCAAGACAAATAAAAAAAAGGATACCGCTTCCATCAGGGCTATGGACTAAATTTTTCGCATATTTGCACTTTAAAAGAAAACAATAAACAAGAATAAAGCTTTTTACCAAAAAGCAAAATTAATTAAAATGGAGAAAAAGAAATTAGACTTAAATTCAATCATAGGTTTTGTGTTGATATTTGGAATTATGATGTGGATAATGTATCAAAACCAACCATCAAAAGAAGAAATAGCTAAAAAAGCAAAGCAAGAACAACTTGAAAAGCAAAAAAGTACCAATAGCCAAAAACCAACTGTCATTGCTCCAGTTGTTGCAACAAGTGACCAAGCAAATCCTGAAGCCATTGCTAAATTGCAAACCACATTAGGAAGTTTTGCCTATTCTGCAACATTACCATCTGCAAAAATTGGATTTACAACTATTGAAAACGAATTGATAACATTAAAAATTGCAAATCAAGGAGGTTACATAGCCGAAGCAACACTCAAGAATTTCAAATCCATTTCTAAAGATTCTGGAAAACTAGTCCAATTAGTAAAAGAGAATAATGCAAATTTGAACATTACGCTTGTTACTAAAGACAATCGCGTTTTGAATACCAAAGATTTGTTTTTCGAACCAACATTAACTAAAGTAGGAGAAGATCAAGTGCTTTCTATGAAACTAAAAGCAGGACAAAACCAGTTTTTAGAATACAAATACGTCTTGAAACCAAAACAATATATGTTAGATTTTGATGTTCGTTCAGAAGGGCTTGCATCCGTTTTAAATACATCAAAACCAGCTGATTTAGAGTGGAGTTTAAAAGCCATTCGCAACGAAAAAAGCATTTCATACGAAAATACAATAACCGATTTTATGTATGAATATGAAGATGGAAAAGACGATTGTCTAGGACAAGGCGATAGCGAAGAAGTGGTTAACGATGTGACTTATGTGGCATATAAGCAACATTTTTTCAGTTCTATTTTATTAACCAAAAAACCTTTTAAATCAACAAAATTAGCATCACAAAATTTGGTAAAAGACGATAAAAAAGATACTATTTTTACTAAAAATTTCAAAGCAATTTTACCATTAGCTTTTAATAACGGAGAAGTTGATTACAAAATGAATTGGTACTATGGTCCAACAGATTATAAAATATTAAACGGATACGATAGAAATCTTGACGAGATTATTTCTTTTGGTTGGGGAATATTCGGTTGGATAAACAAGTTTATTTTCATACCATTATTTGGATTTTTGGGTGCATTTTTATCCTACGGAATTGCCATTATTGTATTTACAGTAATTATAAAAATGGCAATGGCGCCTATTACCTACAAATCATTTTTGTCGCAAGCCAAAATGAAAGTGTTGCGTCCAGAAATTACCGAGTTGAATGAAAAATTTGGTAAAGATCCAGTCAAAAAGCAACAAGAAACTATGAAATTGTATAACAAAGCAGGTGTGAACCCTATGGCGGGTTGTATTCCAGCTTTGATACAAATGCCATTTATGTTTGCCTCGTTTCGATATTTTCCTGCGGCAATCGAATTGAGACAAAAAGGATTCTTGTGGGCAGACGATTTGTCTTCCTATGATTCTATTTTAAAACTACCTTTTACTATCCCGTTTTATGGAGATCACGTGAGTTTATTTCCTATTTTAGCTTCGATTGCTATTTTCTTTTATATGAAATACACCACGGGAGATCAGCAAATGGCGGCGCCACAACAAGACGGAATGCCTGATATGGGGAAAATAATGAAAATAATGATTTACATTTCTCCATTAATGATGCTTTTCTTTTTTAATAATTATGGTTCAGGATTAAGTTTGTATAACTTGATTTCGAATTTGGTAACATTAGGATTAATGTTTGTCATTAAAACCTATATCGTTGACGAAAAAAAGATACACGCTCAAATAGAAGAGAACAAATTGAAAGAGCCTAAAAAACCAAGTAAATTCCAACAAAAAATGCAACAAGCAATGGAACAAGCTGAGGCGCAAAAGAAAGCTAATAAAAAATAAAAGTCATAAAAAAATCCCCAATTCCATTACGAATTGGGGATTTTCCTTTGGGGAAAATTGGAAATATATTACAATGTAGGCAGAAGTACTTTGTCCAAAATGTGTATTACGCCATTAGAACACTGAACATCAGCTGGAGTAACATTACTTACTCTTAGGTTTACATCTGTAATTCTAACAGTTGGTGTCAACGCTAAAATAAACGATTGATCAGGTAATGCAGTTGCTTTCGATCCAGCAGTTAAACTAGCAGCTAAATTGTTTCCGGGTATAGCGTGGTAAAACAAAACTTTAGTTATGTTTGCAGCAGAAACAGCAGCTATTCCACCTGGAGTAGCTGGATCATTGTCTAAAGCTGTAAAAGCAGCATTAGTAGGTGCAAATACTGTTAACGGTCCCGCTCCTGACAATGCGGTTTTGACAGCTGCTTGTGCCGCACTAGTCACAACAGTTGCTAGTGTTGAAAACGCAGGGTTTGCTGCAGCGTGTGTAACAATTGTTGGTAAGTCTATTACTTTATCCACAATGTGTATAACCCCATTGGAAGCTAAAACATTAGGAGTTGTAACAACAGCTCCTCCATTTAGTTTTACTTCTGGACCTGTTTTTTTTACATACATACTCATTGTATTCGTTCCAGAAGTAGCACTTTTGGCAAGGGTTTTGATATAGCTGTTGTCAACTAAAGCAGTGGATTGAACTGAACCAGTAACTACGTGATTTAACAAAATCTCTTTCAATGTAGCAGGTGGAACATCATTTAAACTGTTAAACTGGTTAGCGGTTAAAAAAGATCTAAAAGCGTCATCAGTTGGAGCAAATACGGTATATGAGGCACTACCATTTAATGTACCTACTAGCTCAGCTTTAGTTAGGGCTTGAACTAAAATGGTTAAATTAGCATTCCGACTAGCTAATGCTGAAATCGTGTTGCTAACTGGTAATTGCACAACGGCATCGTCATCGTTGCATGAACTAATTGTTACAGCTACAAAAGCAAATAAGGCAATTTTCTTGAGGTTTGAAATAATCTTCATAATTTTGAGTTTTAATTGTTAATACGAATTTATAAATTAATCTTTAATATTGTTCAATAAAAAATGAAAAAAGTTAAACAGAGTGAAATATTCATGTTTTTGTTAACGTTTTGTATTACTGTAAGTTACGCACAAATAGAAGATGCAAAAGTTTCAAAAGGGTTGCGTCACGGTAAACAAAAAGGATATTATGAAAATTCTAATATTTTGCGTTACGAAGGCAACTTCAATAACGGAAAAGAGCAGGGACTCTTTACTTATTACGCAGAAAGTGATAAAATTATTGTGATGGCAACCAGAAATTTTGATGGTAAAAATAATGCGTACACTATATTTTTTGATGAAAAAGGGAATAAAGTAAGCGAGGGAAATGCTAAAAATAGACTTCGCGAGGGCATTTGGACGTATTATCATAATACATCAAAAGAAGTAATGACTATCGAAAATTATAAAAAAGATAAGCTGGAAGGGAGTAGAAAAGTTTTTTACATCACTGGAAAATTAGCGGAAGAAGTTTTTTACAAAAATGATTTGAAAGAAGGGGTGTCAAAAAAATATTCTAAAGAATCTAAACTGGTGGAAGAATCTGTTTTTAAAAATGGACTTTTGCAAGGAAGTTACAAAGTATTTGATGAATCTGGTAATCAAGTAATAAGTGGACAATTTGACAAAGATCTCAAAAAAGGACTTTGGAAATACTATGCTGGTGGAAAATTGATTAGACAAGTTAATGTTGATACTATTAAAGGAATCATAAAACCACAATTTAGAAAAAAAGAGTAACTATCTTTGCAAAAAAAATAAATTACAATTTTGGAAATCTAAAAAGCCAAAATTTAAAATCTAAAATTATAATGAAACGTGTTGTCGTAGGTCTTTCAGGAGGAGTTGATTCTAGTGTTGCTGCTTATTTATTACAAGAGCAAGGTTATGAAGTAATAGGTCTGTTTATGAAAAACTGGCACGACGACTCTGTTACAATTTCTAATGAATGTCCTTGGCTTGAAGATAGTAATGATGCCTTATTAGTAGCTGAAAAACTTGGAATTCCTTTTCAAACTGTTGATTTAAGCGAACAATACCAAGAAAAAATCGTTGATTATATGTTCAGCGAATACGAAAAAGGAAGAACACCAAATCCTGATGTGCTTTGTAATCGAGAAATTAAGTTTGATGTTTTTATGAAAATTGCACTCTCACTCGGTGCGGATTATGTGGCTACAGGACATTATTGCCGTAAAGGTCAAATCGAAGTAAACGGAAAACCAACATATCAACTTTTATCAGGAGTCGATGATAATAAAGATCAATCATATTTTCTTTGTCAATTATCTCAAGAACAATTGGCAAAAGCATTATTCCCTATTGGTGAACTTACAAAACCTCAAGTTCGTGAAATTGCTGCAAAAATGGAATTGGTAACAGCAGAAAAAAGAGATTCTCAAGGATTATGTTTCATTGGAAAAGTGCGTTTACCTGAATTCTTGCAACAACAATTACTACCTAAAGCAGGCGTAATTTATGAAGTGGATGCAAACCACGAAATATATTATCCAAAAGAAATCAACTTTGATTCCATAGAAGAAAAACTAGCTTTTGAAGCTAATAATATTGATTATACTCCAGAATTGGCAAATGTAGTTGGAAAACATCAAGGAGCACATTATTTTACCATTGGACAACGAAAAGGGCTGAATGTAGGTGGAACGAAAGAAGCTTTGTTTATCATTTCAACGAATGTTCATACCAATACAATTTATACTGGTCAAGGCTCCAATCATCCTGGATTGTTTAAAAAATGCTTGTTTGTAAAAAAAGAAGAAATCCATTGGATTCGTCCTGATTTGAAATTAGAATCAGGTCAAACAATGCCTGTTTTAGCTCGTATTCGATACCGACAAGAACTTCAAAAAGCAACGTTGCATCAATTTGAAAACGGAATGTATGTTGCTTTTGAAAATCCACAATCTGCTATAACTTCAGGGCAATTTGTATCTTGGCATATCGATGATGAACTTATTGGTTCAGGTGTTATTTCATAAATCTAATTTTTAAACATCTTTTTGTATCTTTGATTCATTAAAATTCACTTTTAATGAAAAATGTATTCTTTTTATATTGTCTCGTAACGTCATTTTCAGTTTTTTCACAAGAAGATGCTTGGGTTTATTTTAATACAAAAGTAAACGCTCAATATTATTATAACAATCCATTGCAAATGCTTTCGCAAAGAGCTTTGGATAGAAGGTCCACTCAAGGTATTGCATTAGACATTAAGGATATTCCATTGCATCAGCCTTATATTGACCAAATTAGTGAAGCAACAGGAATTACAGTTATGGCTAAATCAAAATGGTTAAATGCACTTCATATACGAGGAACTCAGACAAATATTGCTGCATTGACTAGTTTGTCATTTGTTGAAAAAGTAGTTTATGCCAATCATAGTCTAAATCCAAGCGGTAGAGTTGCTTCAAAAACACAAAAAGCAAATAAGACTGATAAATTTCAAGAGTTTAAGATTAACTTCAATTACGGAACTTCTGCAACGCAAGTTCAAATGCTAAACGCACATATTTTGCACCAGCAAAATCATACAGGACAAGGAAAAATAATAGCGGTTATGGATTCTGGTTTTCCAGGTGTGGATACAACAACTCCTTTTCAACGATTGCGGGATAATAACTTAATTTTGGGTGGTTACAATTTTGTAAATGATAATGCCAATCCTTATGTAGGTTTTCAGCACGGTACTCAAACCCTTTCTAATATGGGAGGATATGAAGATGGACAGTTAATTGGAACAGCCCCTGATGCAAAATACTACTTGTTCGTGACTGAAGATTATGCTAGTGAAAATCCTATTGAAGAATCCAACTGGGTGGAAGCAGCAGAAATGGCTGATAGTTTAGGAGTTGATATTATTAGTACTTCATTGGGATATTATGGATATGATAATCCAAATTATAGTTATACTTATAGTGATATGAACGGAGTAACTTCATTTATTTCTCAAGGAGCTAGTATTGCTTTTACTCGAGGTATGATTTGTGTAACATCTGCAGGAAATTCAGGGAATTCCATCAATCCTTTAAATAGATATATTTCTGCTCCAGCAGATACCGCTAATACATTAACTGTTGGAGCTGTAAATGCTGTTGAAGTTAAAACAGGATTTAGCTCTATTGGACCATCGTTTGATGGAAGATTAAAGCCAGATGTTATGGCATTAGGCGCTAGTGCAACTGTAGCCTTTGAAACAGGAGTCATAGGGACTAATAATGGAACCTCTTTTTCTTGTCCAATTCTAGCTGGTGGAGTAGCCTCATTGTGGTCAGCGTTTCCTAGTAAAACCAATTCCGAAATTGTACAATTAGTCAAAGCGTCATCGGATAGATTTAGTAATCCGAACAACAATTACGGGTATGGAATTCCTGATTTTCAAGTTGCTATGAATTTAGCTTTGGGAACTCCAGAATTTAATAGTAACTTGGTTTTAAATATTTATCCAAATCCTACGTCAGACTTTATAATTGTAACAAGTCCAGATTTTTTAATTGGAAAACAAATAAAACTTTACAACAATTTAGGGCAATTAGTACAACAAACAAGTATCGAAAATAAAAACCAACGCATCTCAATACAATCTTTAGGTACTGGAATCTATTTTTATAATATTTCTTCCTTTGAAAAAACAATACAAGGTAAAATAATAAAGCAATAAAATTTTTAATGAACAAAATTACTTCACTTTTCAATATAAAATACCCAATAATTCAAGGCGGAATGATATGGAATTCAGGTTACAAACTAGCAAGTGCTGTTAGTAATGCTGGAGGTTTAGGTTTAATTGGAGCAGGGTCAATGTATCCAGAGGTATTACGGGAACACATTCAAAAATGCAAAAAAGCAACCAGCAATCCTTTTGGTGTTAATGTGCCAATGTTGTATCCTAATATTGAAGAAATAATTGCAATAATTGTTGAAGAAGGTGTTAAAATTGTTTTTACTTCTGCTGGAAATCCTAAAACTTGGACTAGTTATCTTAAAGAAAAAGGAATCACAGTGGTTCACGTTGTGAGTAGTTCAAAATTTGCACTCAAAGCACAAGAAGCAGGAGTTGACGCCGTAGTTGCCGAAGGATTTGAAGCAGGCGGACACAACGGTCGTGAAGAAACTACTACTTTTACTTTGATTCCAATGGTTAAAGAAAAAATAAATATTCCATTAATTGCTGCTGGTGGTATTGCCACAGGTCGTGGTATGCTCGCAGCAATGATTTTGGGAGCCGATGGCGTTCAAATGGGGAGTCGATTTGCCGCTTCAACAGAAAGTTCGGCTCACGATAATTTTAAACAAACCATACTTGAAGTAGAAGAAGGTGGGACGCAATTGACTTTAAAAGAACTTGCTCCAGTACGATTAATCAAGAATAAGTTTTATAACGATATTCAAGAATTGTATGCAAAATGTCCTACTCAAGACGAATTAAAAATACTATTAGGTCGTGCAAGATCCAAAAAAGGAATGTTTGAAGGTGACTTGATAGAAGGGGAACTCGAAATAGGACAAATTGCGGGATTAATTCACGATATCAAACCTGTTGCTAGTATAATTGATGCTGTTATTGCTGAATTTGAATTGGCTAAAACAGAAATAAATAATTTATAAATAAAGTTCAATTATTCTTAATGAAACAATTAATAAATATTTCAGTACTGCTTTTTCTTTTTTCTATCTCAAAAATATATGGTCAAACTTATAATTTTGAGACAACGGATTTAAGCATTTCTGTAAAAGATAACACTAAAAAGTGGAGTGATTTTGCTAATCCTAAAGATGTAAAAATTTCGGTAGTTTTAGATACTAAAAAAGACAGAATAACAATTTATTCTGAAATTTATCAGTTTTTTAAAATTGTTAATTACAAAGAAAAACAAATTGTAAATAACCGAGATATTGTTTCTTTTGATTGTGTGAATCAAGAAGGAACGAAGTGCTTATTGGCAATTCATACCATTAATGATCAAAAAAATTCAAATCAACTATATGTCTATTTCAAAGATATTGTTCTTATTTACAATATGATTTATGTAGAATAAATTTAAGGTATTGTTTATATTTTAATTCTAGTATTTAAATTCTAATGCCTATTTTTGCAGAATTAAAATAAAAAAAATGAAAAAAATAGTTGCCATTCTTGCTTTATTAGTTTCAATAGCAGGTATTTCACAACAAAAACCAAAGTTAATCGTAGGTATTGTTGTGGATCAAATGAAGATGGAATACCTATACAGATATGAAAGTGATTTTTCTGATAATGGTTTCAAACGATTAATGGGAAATGGATACACTTTCCATAATATGCATTATAATTATGCTCCAACTTTTACAGGACCAGGTCATGCTGCAATTTATACTGGTGCAACTCCATCCATAAATGGGATTGTAGCAAATGAATGGTTTCATAGAACACTTAAAAAAGAGATTTATTGCACTGGTGATGAGTCTGTAAAAACTCTTGGTGATGGTTCTGATAAGGAAGGTATGATGTCTCCAAAATTATTGCAAACTACTACAATTACTGACGAATTGAGATTAGCCACTAATTTTAAAGGTAAAGTAATAGGGATGAGTCTAAAAGATCGTGGTGCCATATTGCCTGCTGGACATTTTGCCAATTGGGCATTTTGGATGAGCAAAAAGGGAGCATTTATTTCCAGTACTTTTTATGGAACTGCGTTGCCAAATTGGGTAACCGATTTTAACAATGAAAAACGCTACTTGCCTTATTTAGAAAAAGGTTGGAAGCTATCAAATCCTGCTGAAGTTTATAAAGAAAGTCTTCCAGATGAAAATCCGTATGAAGGGACAATGTATAAGAAAAAGCCGTTTTTTCCTTACGATACCAAAGCTATGATGGAAAGCAACGATCCAGCCGTAATACGATTGAGCCCTTTTGGAAACAATTTATTAGCTGATTTTGCAATGACGGCCATCGAGAAAGAAAGTTTAGGAACTGACGATATTACAGATTTTTTAACAGTAAGTTTCTCCTCTCCAGATTATATAGGGCATACTTTTGGGTCTCGATCTATAGAAATGCAAGATACCTACTTGCGTCTTGATCAAACTATTGCCGAGTTGTTAACCTATTTAGATACAAATGTTGGCAAGAATAATTATTTACTATTCTTAACATCTGATCACGCAGCTGCTGAAAATGTAAATCATTTAAAAGATAATAAATATGAAGTAGATCATATTAGTTCAAAAAATATAGAACAAGCTTTTTCAGAATTTTCTAAAACCACTTTTGGAGAAGATTTAGTATTAAACGTTTCCAATTTCAATATTTTTTTTAATAAAGAAGTTATCAAGGCAAAAAATTTGGAATTAAATAAAGTGAAAGAATCATTTAGAACCTTTATGTATACCCAAAAATATATTAAACGAGTATATTCTGAAGAAGAGATTTTAGCTTCAACAGGATCTGATTTTTATTTAAATTTTGTAGCTAAAGGTTTTGATCCTGTTCAAAGCGGAGATTTGTTATTTACTTTAAAGCCTGGTTTTGTCGAATATATGGGCGTAGGAACTACACACGGTTCGCCTTATACTTTCGACACCCACGTGCCTTGTATTTTTTATGGTTGGAATATTCCAAAAGGAGAATCTCACGATAGAAAAGAAATAACTCAAATTGCACCAACACTTGCACAAAAAATAAAAATTCAGTTTCCCAATGGTACAGAAGCTAAAGTAATGACGGAAGTTTTTGATCAAAAATAATTCCCCAATCAAGTGAATTTAAAAAGCCGAAACATTTTTAGTTGTTTCGGCTTTTTTTTTTTAGAAATTTATTTTTTTGCGATTCGTTTAATAACTTCTCCGTATTTGGTAATTATTTTAACGTAATAAATTCCTTGTTTTTTGATTTCCGAATCAAAACTTTCTTCGAGTACATTATTTTCTTCTTTTTGAAGATTTCTTTCCGTAATAATTCTACCAGAATCATCAAATAATTGAACTATAACATTACCTTGGTAAGCACTTTCGATCGAAAGAGTTACCTTTTCAACAAATGGATTTGGACTAATAGTTATATTCATTGCTTCTGATACTTCTGAGTCTTTCAATTGAATTGTGTGCGTTGTTTTACAACTACTACCATCGGTTACTTCTATAGAAACTGTGGCATTCCCTTTTGCAATACGATTAATCGACAATAAATTATTTGAGATGCTGTTAAACTCATTTATTTTTGCAATCTCATTTGCTGAACTAACAATTTTATAGTTTAACTCTTGTCCTTCGGGATCAGTAAAATAGTCATTTAAATCAATACTTTTGTTACTTGAAAAGTATTCTAAACCTCTTGTTAGGACAGGATTTAGATTGATACTAATATCAATACTAACAGAATTTCCTCTTGCCAATTGACGACTATATGGTGTAACAGTAAGTTTTCTTGTTACTGCATTAGAATTCCATTGAATCAAAACAGTATTGTTTAAGGGGTTTTTGTCTACAAATGTGCCTCCAACAACTTGCCAGTCATAGTAAAATGCTGTTTTTGGAACAGAGTAGCTTTGTGCAGGACAAGTAGTGCATACACTAGTATTTCCAGTTATTGTAACGTCATTTGGTTTTAAACGAGTGTCATAAAAATACTGACTTCCTCTTGGTGCAATGTCAGTATATAGATTAGAACCATTGTAATGTACGTCGTGACCACGATTTGTATATGGGTAAAAAGTATTTGGGGCACCTACACTAGCAGATCTTATACTCATTTGATTTCCTCCATAAACTGTTGGCAAATTAAAACCTGGCAACCAGCTTAGTGAAGAAAAAGGCTCGCCGCTGTTATATGGAACTACATTGTCATCAGAACTATGAAAGTAAACTGTAGGAACATCAGCAGGACCTTCAATATAAGTGAGTTCTCCTAATGCGCCAGCATGACTCAATACCCCGTTTGCTTTACCACTAACTAGACTTCCATCAGGATAAGTTTTATTATCACCAATGCTTTCTATGCCTCCCAAATCTATTCTTCCAAGATAATTTCGAGTTGAGGCTGGTCTTTCAGAATCTTTGTCTAAAAAAACACTATGCAATGCTAAAAATGCACCAGAACTGTGCCCACCAATAAAAACTTGATTTGGATCAACACCGTAAGCAGCCGCATTTTTTCTAAAAAACCTCACAGCTGATCGTCCATCCTGTGATGCTCTGTAAACAGCTCTCTTAGAAAGTTGTTGATCTCCAACATTCATTCCTAATCTATAATCAATTGTTGCAGTTACAAACCCACGTTTAGCATATGCTTGACAAAGTTTCACTATATCGACCTTTGTTCTGGTTCCATTTACAAAACCACCACCAAATGCAAAAATGATGACAGGTCTTTTGGTTAATGTGTCACCTGATGGGCGGTAAATATCCATTTTTAATGTTACAGTTACCTGTCCATAAGAATCTTCGTTGGCAAGTTTATTGCCAAATAAATTTGTTGTTTTTACCGTGGGGATGTTGTTACTAAAAATTACCCCTTTAGTTTCTTGTATTGTCGTTATAGTTTCATCTCGATAACGATTAGGTAGTTGTTGTCCTTGTGCATACATTGAATATGCAATAGCAAGACAATAAAATAATTGTTTTTTCATAAAATTAGAATTTAGTTTGGTTTAAATTGGTTGTTAAAAATTGTTTATTATTTTGTATATAGTTTGTTTACTTTTTTTTGAAATTTATTATTTTTGTGATATACTTTTTCGATTTCTTTATATTTTGATGGAAGTATTTTTTGGCTAATGATATATTTTTCCAATTCTTTATCATAAACTTCTTTATCGGTCTCCATCAATTTTTGGAGTTTACCCATTTCTTTGGATTCGTCATCTGTAAGTTTGATTGTATTTCCAGCAAATTGAGATTGTAGTATTTCCGTGAGTCTTTGTTCTGAAATTTTAATTTTCAGAGCATTTTGTTGCATAGAAACAATTGTATTAAAAGGGAAGTCTAATGTATGTTTGTATATTTTTATGAATGTTTTCAATTCAGCTTTAGAATATTTTTCTTTTTCCTTTACTTGACTAATAGTATTTAATGAAAAGAGGAGTATGATTGTTTGAAATATTAACGTTTTTATCATAAAATTTTTAAGTATAATTAATAACAGATGTTAAAAAAAATGTTATATTCAAATATAAAACATTTTATTGATTATACTTCAATTTTTAAAAATAAAATAGAATGTATTTTTTTATGACAAATTGACGTAGTCAACCCGTATCTCAAAAAAATAAAATATTCTTAGTAGCATTCAAATTGTATTGATACTACTAAGAATATTGATATCGTTTAGATTGAAATTTTGGTATTACTCTTTTTGGAAGGTTAAAAGATTGTTGTTGCTAGATTCAAAATCATTTTTATTTAAATGATTTTGAATCTAACTCAAATATAAAAAATTGCAAATTTTGTATAAAAAATATTTTGGAATTTTCTGTCTCTGGTTTTTTATTATCGTTTCATTGCAAAATGTGATTTGAATATTTTTTCTTGTCCATTTTCCATATAGGTTACAGTAAACCAATAATCGTCTGCTGGAAGTGGTTGCCCATTATATATTCCATTCCAACCTTCAGAAGTTGGACTTATCTGTTTAAGGAGTTTTCCATAGCGATCAAAAAGATATACTTTGGCATTGGGTTGGTCTTTAATACCTTTAATATTCCAATGTTCATTATAACCATCACCATTTGGAGTGAAAAATTTATCATAATCTAAAACAATTACAGAAAGTTTGGTGCTTTCGCAACCATTTCCATCATAAACAGTAATAAGGTGCGTTCCATATTGTACATTTTCAAAAATATTGCTTTCTTGAATGGATTCGTCATCAATTTGATACGAATAGTCACCTAAACCAGTAGCGGTAATTACCACTTTTATATTATCTGCAAACGAATATTCCACGCTGGCCGAAGCAATGGCTGGTTCTGATCGAATTACGGTAGCAAAATTTGGTTTAGAGGAACAATTTGGATATAATTTATCAGTGGCAATTACAAAATATTCTCCTGCTGATGTAGCTTCAAATGTAGCTCCAGTTTGCCCAGAGATAGGAGTAGGGTTAGTTCCTAAATACCATTCAAAAGTATAATCAATAGTGCTTAAACCACTATCTATTATGTGCGAACTTAATAAATTTCCAGTAGTTTGATCAAAACAAACTGTTCCGTCATTTGGTGTTGTTTCTGCAAGTTTATTTACTTTGTAAACAAAAGATAAAGTGGCATCGCATTTATTTACAGTAGTAGTATTGACTACACTAACAAAAATGGTTTGAGGATTTGACGTATTTGTAAAATTTGCTAAATCTGTAATTGGGTTTATTGAATTTAAATCACTTTGAGAAGCATAATATTGTATCACATAATTTGGATTCCCATTTTGAGGACTTCCAAGAATTCCAGCATTTAGAGTCGATAAATCAAATTTTGTAAAACCATCATTATCATCATCAGTATCACAAACAAGAGTTGTATTTGGATTGGGTTGTGTTGCTGTAGTTTCCAATTCGGCAACTAAACTTAGCGGAGAAACATTTCTACAATTTGTTATATTGTTTCTTAAACTGACCCAAATGGTTATAGAAATACTAGTATAACTATTCGGTAAAGAGCCATTTCCTGTTTTAGCATCAGCTTCTGTAAGATGGTAACTCACTGTAAACTGGGAAGGATTTATTTCTCCTGAAGTGGCTTGGATGTTTTTGGTGCTTAAATCAAAAGTAGCTTGGTTACTTCCCGTATTTCTACATACATAAAAATCACTCATTGGAACAACAACTGGTAAAGGATTTATTTTTAATGTCAAAGGTTTAACTGAATAACATCCGTTTGAATCTTGAAAACGTATCCAAACTATTTTCTCAGGTTGGTTGACTTGATAATTACTGTTTGGAATCATATCTGGACTTGTAATTCCTTCATTTGCTCCTGCTTCAGAAGTATAACTTGTTATGGTGTAATTCGAAGGCGTATTTGGAGTAATGGTCATCGAGCCAAAATAGTTTGCTAAATCAAAGGATTGAATTCCGTTATTGTCTAAATCACATTTGCTAGTACTGAAATTATTCACAATAATTGGACTGTATTTTGTGAAATTCAAAACTTCAATCGATGAACATAAAAGCGTGCTATCTGTAATTCGAACGTAAATAGGAGTATTGTAATTACTAATTGAGTACTCTTCTGGAGTCTGAAAAGCTTGATTTTGCTGAAAAGCATCATTGAAACTTGAGTAAAAAGCTACACTTACATCTGTTAGGGTTAAAGGAGCAAGAATTCCGTAGGTGATTTGCGTTAGATTTATTTTTTCTGAGCCATCAGCATTATTGTCGCATAAGTTTATGGATATTGGAAAATTATAATCAGTATGAAAAGGATTTAAATTTATTGTAGAATAAGAAAAACAACGGGTCAAATTAAAAGTTACCTTAACAAAAACCACACTTGGATTCGGGAATTGATTAATATAATTTGAAGGTGAATTTATAGCATTTTGATTTGATTGTAATTCCGCCAAAGTTCTAAAGTAGGTATAACTTACATTATTTTCAGTGGTAACTTGTGATGTTCCTGCAAACTGGACTTTGGTCAAATCAAATACTTCGACACCATTATTATCTACATCACATACTAAAATTTCTACTACTGGAACAACCACGGGTAATAAGTTTACTTTTATCTCAAATGGAATATGGGCTTCACATTTTTGATTGGTGCCATTGTTTATAATTTGTGCAATTATGGTTTGCGGGTTTTGAATGTTTGTATAAAAATTTGAATTCACAATGGGAATATTTGCGTTGAAATTTGCTAACGAAGCAAAATATTGTATTGCATAATCTGGATTTCCATTTTGTATACTTCCTAAAATAGAAGCATCTAAAATGGATAAATCGATGTTTGTAAATCCGTTATTTATACCGTCATTATCACAGTAGGTTGTTGAAGCCACTCTTGGAGCTGTAATTGTTGTTGCAATTTCTGCATTCAGATTCAAAGAAGCAATGTTTCTGCAACCGGTACTATTATTTTTAATACTTACCCAAATTGTTGTTGTGACGCTTTCATAAAGAAAAGGTAATGCATTAGCTCCTGATTTTGCATCATCTGAAGTGGAATGGTACGAAACGGAAAACTGCAATGGGTTTTGTCCAGCTAGTGCTTCCACATTTTTGGAACTCAAATCGAAAGTAGCTTTTCCAGTGACTACATCTTTACAAGAATAATAAGTTGTCATAGGACCAGCAAGTGGCAATGGTAAAACATTTAAAGTTAAAGATTTAACAGAATAGCACCCATAAGAATCTACAAAACGTATCCAAATTATTTCTTGTGGTTGATTGACTTGATGATTCGTATTTGGAATCAAATCTGGACTTGTAATTCCTTCATTTGCACCAGCTTCAGAGCTATAACTTGTTATGGAGTAAATCGAAGGATTTGCTGGTGTTGTCATTGTGGCAAAAGAATCTTCAGGATCAAAAAACTGAATGCCATTGCTGTTTAAATCACATTTGCTTTCTTGTGTGCTGAAAACAAGTATTGGATCAGGTTTTACAAATTTAAGTTGTTCTATTGAGGAACATTGGGAAACAATATTCGTTATTTTTACAAATATTGGTGTTGAAAAATTTGTAAAAGTATAAGGATTTGGAATGGTAGAAGTTCCCAAAAGTGCTTGTGCATACGTATTATAAAAACTCAAAACTACATCGGCAGTTGTTTCAGGGGCAATTATGTCAAAAGTTATTGTTGCCAAATTCACTTCTTCTGTATTGTCTGCGTTGTCATCGCAAAGAGTAATTTGCGTTGGAAAAATATACGTTTTGTAAAAAGGGACTAAAGTAATTTGAGCATACGAATCACAATTAGTCACTGGAGACGATAATCTCACGTAAACCGTTAACGGATTAGTAACTGAATTGGTATAAGAATTTGGATTGATTATATTGGTTACAATAGGATTATTATTGGCTTGCATTTCTTGCAATGTTCTAAAATAAGTAAAAGTAACACCCGTTTGTGCAGTAATTAATAGTTGTGCATCTGTAAGGTTGAATGTGGCAATACCATCGTTATTATCGTCACATTCTGTAAGAGTTGGGTTAGCAGTTATAAGCGGAACTTGCGGTAAATTTTGTATAATTACCGATTTTGTTCGGCTACAACTATTGATAACATCAGTCCCTTTTACAAAAATTGCTTTAGGAAATTCGGAAATTAAAATGTTATAATTATTAATGTTTGTTGTTATCGGATTTGAATCTGCATCAGCATCAAATTGGCTTAAAAAGTATTGAAATGTAAACGGACTTGGATCAAAAACAACAACACCATTTAGCGATACTAAGTCGATAACATAGTCACCATCAAGATCATCATCACAAATGTCGATTGTACTGTCTAAAAATTTTGGTAAATTATAAATTTGTAATTCAATTCGTTTTACAGTATAACAAAGCGTGATATTATCTACAAAACGAACATATACATACGAAGTTTGATCACCAATAACAGTATGTGCTGTAGGAGTTGGAATTTGTGTTCCAGCACTAGTAGCTAAAAAAAATGTGTTATGATATGTAATGGTATAATTCGTTGGATTCAAAATCATTCCATTAGTTCCAGTTCTAGGTATCGAAGTTTCTAAATTAAAAACTCCCTGCAATTGGTTTGTTGTTGATATGTCACAAGTAAACTGAATTTCATCAAAAGCTTCTATAATTGGTTGTCGCTTAAAGTTTAATTTTGCTATTGAAAAACATTTGGTTACTGGATTGGTTACTTTTACAAAAACTATTGCAGATAAATTATTTGCATCAAAAGACGTGATGTTGTAATTTATAGTATTAAAGTTAGAAAAAGCACTTAAATCCTGCAAGGCATTACTTTGTGAAGCATAATATTGAAACGTAAAAGTTGCTGGCAATGCTGGAGATACCAATTGATTTTGATAAGAATATAAATTTACGATTTCTGTACCATTGCCAAGATTATCACATATTTCGGCAGTAAAATCAGTAATTATTGGCGATTGGATTAAATCGATTTCTACTGGAATTATTTTGGAACACGTAGCATTTGCTCCAGTTGTTATTTTTACATATACAATTGTTCCATCAACTACAGGAAAATTTGGCAGAATAGCATTTGTTCCTGCAATAGCATCTGGCTCATTTGTATAATATTGAAAATTATATAAAAAATAATTTGTGGTAATTTGCGGATTGAAAATACTCATCAAAGGAATTGTTTCCGAATTGTTATTTTCAAAATCGCAATACGTTACCGTTGGGTTTGTTGCTAGTGTAATGGATTGTACAGAAATAGGGATTGGTAATACTCTTGTACAGTTCGTTATAGTATTTTCTAAAAATAAATATACAAAACCATTTACTCCTAATGTAGTGGAATCATAAACATATGTATTCCAGTCAACAGATATTAAATTGTTTCCATTATCAAGCTGCGCATCTTGAAGGTTAGTATATAATTTTTTTATGATAGGTTCAGCTAATGTTTCATTCACTATTGAAGCCACAAATGCATTCATCGCATTTAATGTTACAAAACCATCATTATCAGTATCGCAAACTTCGTAGGCAGTAAACGGATTGGTTGAAATTGAATTGGAAAAACCAAAATCTATTTTTATTATTGCTGGACAAACCACAGGAACAATTAACGGATCAGGTTCTATACGTATCCAAACTGAAACTGCTGGGTTTATAGGATAACTGGTGTTTGTGTTTGCAATTAAATTTGTTTCATTATAGGCTCCAGCTTCTGCGGAATGTATTGTGAATATTGAATTTACAGGATAGGTAGGAATAATATCAGCTAGGATTAGCGATAAATTTACATTTTCAGTTCCATCGGCTCCAATATCACAAACATTTTTGACTATGGTTGTTGTAGCAAACGGTTCTAAAATAAAATTCAAGTCGTATTTAGAATCACAACCATACGAACTTACTTTTACATACACAATTGTGCTTGGTGATTGAACATTTGCAACTGTTATGGCATCATTTGGATCACCTGTTAAATACTCGGATAAATTTTCAAAACACAATATGGTTTCTCCAGGATTTTCTAATTGAATTTGTGCTATGTAGGGCAATAAATCTACATTTTCTTGATTGTCATTAAATGTATCACAAATAGGAAAATCTTTAAGCACATTTTTTTTGTATTTGAAAGGAATTATAATTTGTTTGATACCCACATTCCCATTTCCATCAGTATAGCGTACCCAAATAGGCACAAATAATGCGGGTGCTGCTGGCTGTGTTGGTGTAAATGAGGCAACTTCTGCAACAGTTAGTTGTACAGATATATCTTGTGTTTGCGCACCTATCAAAGTAGTATAAAAACCAGTTGTGGTTAATATTGTCGCTATTGGAGGCAATACATTTGCCATTACGGTTGTAAATAATGCATTCAAATCAAACGATGGAATTGGGTCGCTTATATCATCTAAACAAACATCAAATCCGCTACCACCAGAACCACCATTACCACCATTTCCTCCATTATCACCACCTTCTGCCACACAAAATGAAATTACAATTGGTTCAATAGTTCTACAATATGTTCCAGATGCTTCTGCTCCAATGTAGATTGTTGCTGTTGTTGCAGGAGGAATAATAGTTACTGGATAACTAGAAAGATTTGTTATTGGATTACTTCCAGTAGTTGCATTTGATGCCGAACTGTAATAATTATAAGTGATGTCACTTAGTAACGCTGGTCCTGTCAAAATACTTGGAATTATTGTCGATATATCGAAATTTTCTACCGTATTGAAATCTGTATTTGGAATACAAAAAGTAGTGATTGGAGCTAAATCAAGAAGTGGAAGCAATTGAATTCTAATTTTAGCAACTGCCCAACAATTCACATTCGTTGAATTGCGGACTCTCACAAACACTTCAGTAAATCCAGGCACAGTAGCCACAGTGGCTGTAGTAATGGTTGTGCCAAATAATCCAGCTTGTGCGTCAGCTAATGTTAAAAAATAAGTGGTACCCATTGTTCCGGCATTAAATCCGCTAATTTGAGGGTTCAATGAGGATAGCGTTACTACTTCCGTTCCGTTATTTCCAATATCACAAATGTTGATTTGTTGGTCCGTAATTTGTGGTGTAGGCTGAAGATTTAATGTTATTTTTCCAGTCACATAACATATCCCAATAGTTTCTCGGTAATAAAAAACTCTAGTAGGCGTTGTCATCGTAAATACGAACAGTTGTGGATTTATACCTAAATCTGCCTCATTTTGAGTATTATGAAGTGTTTTAACCGTTATTGGATTGTCATTAGCATCAATTAATTCGGGTTCAATATCAATAATATGACTCAAAAAAGGTGGTGTGTCATCACAATAATTTCGAACTAAATCTGGAGCAACAGGATAATTCAAATCAAAATTTACATTTATGGTACTTTGAATTGCTATTGGGGTACAAGTGGCATAGTTCACTTTGACAGTATAGGTTGGATTACCAACGGTTGGAATTACTTCTATCGGATTTTGAATGCCTAATGAAACTCCAGCATTGTTAAACCATTCAATTGTTGTGGTGCTCAATCCCGATGGGACAAAACGATAGGATTCGTCAGTAGCACTCCAAACACTTGTGTTTCTATTTGGTGCTGCAATACCTTGGGTTCCATCAGCATTGTTTAAACCTATTAGGGAATTTGTAATTCCATTATTTCCACTTGAATTTCCTAAACAAGTAAGTGGTTTGTCTTTTACATTGATTTCGACAACATTGGTAGACTCAAACAAAACAATTTGAAAAGTAGATTGTTTGGTATTTGATCCACTACAACCAAAATGATTGACTTGATTGTAATTAATTACAAATTTTCTAAAAGGAGCTGTTCCTGTTAAAATTGTAGAAATAGTTCCACAGTTTTGTCCAGTATTACACCCAAAAACTCCAGGAGCATTTATTAAATCTTGAAATCCACCAAAAATTGCATTCCTTACTAGAGATGGACTTGGAACCTGATTTGATATGGAAGAAAATGAAGTTTCGGGATTTAACGGATTGTAATTAAATCGAACAATACCATTATCAGCAACATTAAGCGAAGTATAAGTATTGCCATAAAAACAAAACGGAAACCCAATGGCAATATTTGAACTCCATTGATCGTCAGATGTGTAGGGAATAACGGTTCCATCTGAAAAATTTCCTACTTGATTAAAAGCAACTTGAGTAGCAGTATAATCGGTTGGATTTTTTAAATCTGGAAAAGTCGCAGTAAGTTGAATTTTTTTTGGAGGAATAAAATTATAGTCACAATCAATAGTTATAATCCCTGTGTTATTAGGAGTATTATTATTGTTACCATTATGGTCACTAATTATCACTTGGGGGTTTTGACTGTATACTGTAACTTGGAATAAATATACAAAGAAAAAAAGCGAAGTAAATTTTAATTTCATAAATAGGATATATTTATCAAAACTAATTTATTTCGCTTTAAATGAGAATTTTATCGGGTAAATAACTTCAATTTCCGATGAAAGCCAAAAACAGTATGTAACCTAAACCATTACTTGATTTCTTAAAATATCTTCCATTTTTTCACGTTCCCGAATTAAGTGCGCTTTTCCATCTTTCCATAAAACTTCAGCTGGTTTGTAACGTGAGTTATAGTTGGATGCCATCGAGAAGCAATATGCACCTGCATTTCGGAAAGATAAGATATCACCTTCTTTTATTTCGGGAATGCGACGGTTGTTCGCAAAAGTATCGGTCTCGCAAATATAACCTACAACGGTATAAAATCGTTCTTTCCCCTTTGGGTTAGAAATATTATCGATGTGATGTTGTGCGCCGTACAACATTGGTCTTATTAAATGATTAAAACCAGAATCGATTCCTGCAAAAACCGTTGAAGTAGTTTGCTTAATCACATTTACTTTGGCCAAGAAAAATCCCGCTTCGCTAACAATAAATTTACCAGGCTCGAATGTTAGGGTCAATTCTCTTCCGTATTCTTTCTCAAAAGCAATAAATCTTTTGGATAATTTGCGACCTAGTTCCTCAATATTGGTTTCAATATCGCCTTTTTTATAAGGTACTTTAAATCCAGATCCGAAATCTATAAAATCAAGTACCTTGAAATTTTTAGCGGCATCAAATAAAATTTCGGCAGCATATAAAAACACTTCTATATCTAGAATGTCCGAACCCGTATGCATATGAATTCCGTTGATGTGCATTCCCGTATTTTCTACAATACGAAGTATGTGTGGAATTTGATATATCGAAATACCAAATTTACTATCAATATGTCCTACTGAAATATTTTCGTTTCCACCCGCCATCACGTGTGGATTAATACGAATGCAAACAGGAGTTTTAGGATATTTTGTCCCAAAATGTTCTAAAACCGATAGGTTGTCTATGTTAATTTGAACACCCATTGCGGCAACTTCTTCAATTTCTTCAAATGAAACCCCATTTGGAGTATATATAATTTGTTGAGGTTCGAAGCCAGCGTGAAGACCAAGCATTACTTCTTGATAGGAAACCGTATCAATTCCAGAACCTAAATTTTTAAGTAATTTTAGAACAGAAATATTAGACAATGCCTTGACAGCGTAGTTAATGCGAAGCTTATCTACTTTTGCAAAAGCAGATGTTAAGCGGTTGTACTGTGATTCAATTTTTGCTGCGTCATAAACGTAGACTGGACTGCCAAATTGTTCGGCAATGGCTAATAATTGTTGCGATTCCATTTTAGATTGTTTAAAAAAAACGAATGTACCTAATTATTAAAGTATTTCAAAATAGAAACTTTAATTAATTAGGTACATCAAACAAAAACAAACCGAAAATTATATTATTTTATAAAATCTAGTGTTGCACCATCAAGATAACTTTCATCAATTCTTAATTGATTGTTTTCAAAACTTACACAACCATAATTCTCACTATTTATTTTTACAGATTCAACGCATAATAGCTCTTGAGCAGGATTACTGGTTGTCTCATAAGAGTAAATTCCACTTTCAAGTACATCGTCTAAATTCGAATTTGCATTTGTATTGACAACAGTTACTTTCTGGCTTGACTCATCAAAAGTCCAAGTAATTATTCCAGGTGCAAAGTTGTGTTCTATACCTGATAACATTCCAGATACTTTTATTAACTTCCAAGTTCCATTAACACTAGCATTTATTGGTGCTGGAGTATTATTGTTAGTGTCATTGTTATCATTGCAACTTGATAAAATTGAAATTAGAAATAGGTAAATTAAATTTTTCATCGAATTAAATATAAAATTTATTTCTCATAAGATGTCATAAGCGTAAAATAGTTGCGTTTAAACATTCAATTTTTAAATAAATAAGTATAAAATAAAAAAATAAAATCTTTTTTAAAATTAGCCGAAATTTACTATTTTTGTACCACTTAAAAAGTCAAAAAAAACATTATGGACATACACGAATACCAAGGAAAAGAAATATTAGCCAGTTATGGTGTGAAAACACAACGTGGTTATGTTGCTAATAACCCACAAGAAGCAGTTGCTGCTGCAAAACAATTGACTGCTGAGACTGGAACAGGATGGCATGTTATTAAAGCGCAGGTTCATGCTGGTGGTCGTGGAAAAGGTGGAGGAGTAAAGCTAGCTAAAAATTTGCAACAAGTGGAGGAATTAGCGGAGCAAATCATAGGAATGCAATTGATTACACCACAAACTAGTGCAGAAGGTAAAAAAGTACATAAAGTTTTAGTTGCTGAAGATGTGTATTATCCTGGCGAAAGTGAAACTTCAGAGTTTTATATGTCAGTTTTGTTAAACAGAGCTACAGGTCGTAATATGATTGTTTATTCTACCGAAGGTGGAATGGATATTGAAGAAGTGGCGGAACACACACCACATTTAATTTTTAATGAGGAAATCGATCCTGGTGTTGGTTTACAAGGGTTTCAAGCAAGAAGAATTGCCTTTAATTTAGGTCTTTCGGGAAATGCTTTCAAAGAAATGGTGCAGTTTATTGAGGCGCTGTACAAAGCTTATGTAGGTTCTGATGCTACAATGTTTGAAATTAATCCTGTGTTGAAAACATCGGATAACAAAATAATAGCAGTTGATGCTAAAGTAAATTTAGATGACAATGCATTGTACCGTCACCCGAAGTTAGCAGAAATGCGCGATGTTCGTGAAGAAAATGCCATTGAAGTAGAAGCTAAAGAAGCAGGATTGAATTATGTTGACCTTGATGGAACCGTAGGTTGTATGGTTAATGGTGCTGGACTAGCTATGGCGACTATGGATTTGATTAAATATGCTGGTTTTGAACCTGCAAATTTTCTTGATGTAGGTGGAACTGCCGACGCAAAACGTGTGGAATTAGCTTTTAGAATTATTTTGAAAGATCCAAACGTAAAAGCAATCTTAATAAATATTTTTGGAGGAATTGTTCGTTGCGATCGTGTAGCTCAAGGTGTTGTTGATGCCTATAAAAATATGGGTGATGCAATCAAAGTACCAATTATTGTGCGTTTGCAAGGAACCAATGCCGAAATTGCTAAAGAATTAATTGACAATTCTGGAATGCCAATTTTATCAGCAGTTCAGTTTCAAGAAGCTGCGGATCAAGTTCAAGCGGCTTTGTCATAAGTCATATATATAATCCTATTAAAAACCATTCTTTATTTTTTTAGAGAATGGTTTTTTTATGAAAAAAAATGATTCGTAATTTTAATCAATTTATTTTGAGAGTTACAACAATATGAATTAATTGTTGCGTAGGTTAAGTTTCTTTTAAATCTTTTCTGTAAGTTTTTTGGTATTGTTTTAATATGATAATTTTGCATTATTAAAACAATTACCTACACAATGAAACAGTTATTTACTTTAATTTTTATATTATTTTTTTCTACAATTTTTTTTGGTGCAACTATAAATCATTATGAAGACCATTCAAAAGCAGCTAATGTTGTAGCTAAATATTTAAGCACTATTACTTTTGATGAAGAGATTAGTAGTGATGCTTCAATAAATATAATACTCTCCGTAACAAGTGATAACGAAATAGTAGTATTAACAGTGAATACACACAGTAATGATATTAGAAGAGCCATTAAAAATGCTTTAAACCAAAAGAAAATGTATGATGGTAATTTAATTTCTGGTAAAGAGTATTCTTTTGTGCTAAATGTTAAAGGGAGTTAGTTGATTTTTTTAAAATATCATTCATAATTTTGATATGATGATGGGTATGAATGTTTAAAAATTTTATGGTTTCTTTTGTATTTAAAACCCCAAAATAGGGATGTTTGAAATTGTGATTTGGTTTCAGGAATTCCAAATCATTTATCAAAATATAAGCATTTTTTAGCTGTAATTGTAAATCTGATAATTTAATTTCATCAATCGATTGAACTGATTTTGGTGCTTTTGCTTTTCCTCTAGGAATTGATCCTAATAAGTAGACTAAACTCTTTTTAAAGTTAAACTTCCACTTGTAATCTTCAGGATTTGAGGTTTTTATAGTTTGTGTTACTCCATTTATAACTTTTAAACAATGATCGAGATGCCATGCTAAATTGCTTTTGGAAACTTTAGGATTTACAGCTTCGTGAAATTCAATTTTTGATTCTAAATCGTTTAGTAATACCTTCAACTTTTGCATCTAAAAATTATTTTTTAGCTTTTCCATTATTAAACTTTACTTTCTCTACGATTTGTAGTTTTGATTCAGATTTAATATGTTGAGATCTTGATTTAACAGTTTTATTTACAACTTGTAGTTTTGAATTATGATTTGCAATATATAATATTCCTCTTTTTCTCAAAGAATAATCATTTATCAAAACTCCAGCAGAAAGATTGAGTTTAATTGTTAAATTACGAATCATTTCAATAGTTAATTTTCTTCGTTTATTTAAAATTGCAGATACAGTACTTTCTCCACCAATTGAATCAATCAAATCAATTCCTTTTAAATTTAGTTCTTCCATTCTAATTTTTATAGCTTCAATTGGATCTGGAGTATCTATGGGAAAATGTTTGTTTTCGTATTCATCTATAAGTATCGCAAGTATTTCTGCTTCATCGCCTTCGGGTGTTCCAATTGATGCATCAAAAAGAATTTCAAATTTTTTTAAAGCTTCATTATAATCAGTTTCTGTTTTTATTGGAGATATGTTCATTTTACTATCATTTTAAATTATATTGGCATCAATTTTATCATATTCAGAATGTGTCCCAATAAATCGAATGAAAATCCATTGCCTTTCAAAATTAAATTTTACTACCAGTCTATGAGAATTTCCATTTATGTTAAAAACCACGCTTTGACTCTTTAAGATACTAGCATTTGCATAGTTTTGTTTCACATCAATGGGTGTTTTCCAATTTGCGTTCAATGCAATGTCATACCAAGTTTTTAAATATTGTTCAGTTTCTGGATAGTTTTGCCAATAATTTCTAAGTGTTCCCTTGCTGAATATTCTTGTCATCAATTTAAATTATAAGTAAAGATAAAAAAAACTTCGCAATTTGCGAAATTTCTTAAAATTAAATAAAAATTATTTTTACTTATGATTTCTTTTTGTTTCCATTATTAAACTTTACTTTCTCGACTACTTGTACTTTTGGAGCAGGCTTTTTACTTTTTGGAGCCGCTTTTTTAGTAGTATTCGGTTTGGTATTACTTGGTCTTGTTCTATAGGATACAATTTCTTTTTCGTCTTTGTGATCTTTAGGTTGATTACTATTGATAGTTTTTGAATTCACAGGAATTTCAGCTCTGTGTTTGGCTAAAACATCATTAGGATTTTTAGGATTTTCTTTAGTTCCACGCAAGTGAATTACCAATCCGTTAAGGAAATTGCGCAAAATTTGATCGCCACATTCTACATAATTTTCGTGATTTTCAGCACGAAAAAACGCACCAATTTCAGATTTTGAAATTCTAAAATCAACCAGTTCAAGGATTTCTACTATTTGATCGTCACGAAGCATTAAAGCTACTCGTAGTTTTTTGAAAATATCGTTATTTGTCATTTTATTTTTTTTACTAAAGTACGTATTCTATTGTTGTGAATTGGAAATATTATTAAGAATTGTGATCAATTTTTTCAAATCAGTTTTGGTATGATTTGCAGTTATTATGATTCGGTTTAATTCGCCAGCTTCGTTTGGATATTTAAAGTTGGTTATTATGATGTGATGTTGTGCTAAAATTTTGTGCATTCCAACTATTTTTGGATACAAAATAGGATAATTGACATTGAAATCTAGGTTTTTATTTTTTATTAAATAAGTGTCAATATATTCTAAATTGTTCTTTAATTTCTGAATTTGATTAGTATAAATGGCTTTGGCTTCGGTAATTGAAATTGCATAACCAGGATTCATTCCCGCTCCAGAAACATAATTTCCTAGAGTTTTGATTTTGCTAATAAATTTTTGGCTTCCGCCAATAATGCCACCAGTTATGCCCATTGCCTTTCCTAATGACGAAATTATTATTTTATTTTTAATATTTTGGTATCCAATAGATTCATAATAACCACAACCATTTTCGCCTATAATTCCTAATGAATGCGATTCGTCAAGTACCAATGTAATTTCCTTGGTGGAAGGAATTTTTTCAATAAATGATAAATCAATAGGTTCAATACAAGTTACTGGGATGGCATCGGTTAGAATTGTGATTTTTTCAATGGTATTGTCAAATAATCTTGAATTTAACTGATTTTCAATATACACAGGAAACATTTCGTTTGCTTTTATGGCATTATGTACATTGGGCAAATAAAAGAAAGTATTCCCATCATACGTTAATTGCTCGATTACCAATTTTCCAGCCAAGCTTCCTGACGAAATTGTTACTGTTGCTTCCGAATGTATAAATTTTGCTAAATAATTTTCAGAATCCTCATAAGCAGCTAATTGGATATTGGCATTTCGTGAACTTCCATACGAAGTTCCCCATTTTTGAATGTTTTGAATGATTATTTTTTGAAATGCTTTGTTTGTAGGTAAACCCAAATAGGCAGTTCCTCCAAAATATAGAAATTTTTGATTATCAATATCAATAGTTCTATCGGGAAACTGGTTTACGATATTCATAATTATAGTAGAGTTACACCAGTTCCGTTTAGTTTAGAGTACATAATTTTTCCATCAACAATTTTTACGCCAGTGGCAATATCTTCAGCTAGGAGCAATGCGCCGTCCATATCCACATAATCTAATTGAGGTAGTAAATGTGCAATGGCAGAAATTCCAACCGTAGATTCCGTCATACAACCAACCATGGTTTTCAATCCTAACTTTTTGGCTTCTTCAATCATTCGCTTTCCAGGAGTGAGTCCACCACATTTTACCAATTTAATATTTACACCGTGAAAATGTTGATAACATTTAGCCACATCTTCTTCAATAATACAGCTTTCGTCAGCAATAATAGGCAAAACAGAATGTTTGAAAACCTCTTTGTGCGCTTCCCAATTGTCTGCTTTCATTGGTTGTTCTAGAAACTCAACGCCTAATTTTTGGAGTGCAATGGCATTGTTGATGGTTTCGTCCACTTCCCAGCCACAATTGGCATCAATTCTAAAAATGGAATTAGTATGTTTTCGCAATTCTGTTACTATTTCTATATCGTGTTTGGTTCCAAGTTTTATTTTATAAATTGGCCAAGGCAATTCTTGCATTTTAGCCACCATTTTTTCGATAGTGTCAATACCAATGGTGTAATCGGTCATTGGGTTTTTCTCGATGGAATAATTCCATAACTCATATAATTTTTTGCCTTTTTTTCGGGCATACAAATCATTGTAAGCCAAATCCAAAGCACACAAAGCAAACATATTATCTTTGAGATATGGGTGCATTTTGTTCCAGAAAAACTCTGGCGTTTCGTCTTCAGTATTTTCAATAATACTTCTTAATTTATCCAAATCCCGAATCATCATTGGCACCGTAATGTTATAGTACGGATTGGAAGTGGCTTCGCCAAAACCATAATATCCTTCGCTTTGTAATTCCACAATCAAAGAAGGTTGCACATCTATTGATTCTCTAGAAATAGTGAAAGTATGTTTTAACTTGAGTGTATATTCTTTTAAGATGAGTTTCATTTGAGATTTTTTATAAACTTTATAAAAGTATTTATCTTTTGTTAGAAATAAAAACATTTGTGTTTTGATTTTAAAATAATATTTTTGTCAAAATTTTATAAAATGAATTCACGTGCCGAAAAAATAAGTTTATTGTCAGAAATGATTGAATTTGCTATTGTCGATGATAAGTTACACGATAAAGAATATGATTTTTTATATTTATTATCGAAAGAGTTAGAAATCGAAAAGCCAGCTTTCATTGATTTGTTTAGAAAAAGAGATTCGTTTTTACCTATAAAAGATGAGTTTCAGCGTATTGTTCATTTTTATAAACTAGCATTATTGATGTATTGTGACAATATATTGCACTCCAAAGAAAATCTTTTCATTCACGAAAAAGGAATTAAAATGGGTTTGAACCCAAAAGCTATGGATAGAGTTTTGGATTTAATGCAATGTGCACCAAATCATATTGTAGCTCCAGAAAAAGTGATTTGTGCATTTCAGGAGCAGCATAATTAAATCTAAATTATTCTATAAGACTACACAAAAGATATTATCTTGAGGTAGTCCTAATAGAATATCTTAATAATTATTGCTTTATGGATTAATCACAATATCAGAAAATCTTCCGTTTACTTGATTGATTCCCAGTATGCTAGTTCCTGATGTCAAATCAAAAGTACCAGATAATTTGTTTCCAATATTTGATGTAATGGTAATTGTGCCAGTTCCTGCTATCCAAGGACTCGATGTTGTCGGTCTAGTATACGTAAATTCGTTTTCTACACCAATCGTATAAGTAGCAACGGCTAGCGAAGTTAGTTTGATTTTAATAACTTCACTAGATCCATTTCGACCAAAAATTTCTTTTGAACTTGCATTTGCAAAAGGATTGGTAACTGGCGATAAACTTGCCGCACCACCTTCTCCATATAAAAATTCTGGTAGACCTGGAGGAGGAGGAGGACTTGCCGCTTCTTCATCTTTATTGCAAGAAGTCAAACTTAGTGTTATCATAATGACCGCTAAAATCGATTTTAAAATTGTTGTTTTCATTTTAATTAAATTAAATATTAGTTAATAACTTTAAATGCTACTCTACGGTTTTGCATTTTTTCTGATTCGGATTTGTTTCCAGCAATATTTTCGGATTCACCGCTTCCAAAAATGCTCATTCTGGAACTTGAAATGTCAAAGTTTTTATTCAAATAGTTTTTTACACTTTCGGCTCTTTGTTCAGATAATTTTTGGTTGGCTTTTTCGTCACCATCGCTGTCAGTATGTCCTGTAATACTTATTTTTATATCCGAATTTTCGTTTAATGCTTTACCTAAATCATTCAAAATTGTAGCACTTGAACTTTTGATAGTTGCTTTGTTGGTATCAAATAAAATTTCGTTAGTCGAAAAACTGCCAGTCTCGATTAATTGGTGTCTTTTGTCTTCGCCTGCTTCTGCTAATTTCAGATTGGAAATAAAAAATTTATCAATTGGGTTTTTATACGTTCCAATAAAAAAGATAATTTGGTTGTAATTGGCATCGCCAAAAGCTGTTGGCAAATCCCAAAATTTTTTGCCATCAACGTACATTCTAAAACGATTTTTTTGTCGCCAAACTTGCACTCGCACTATGCTAGTATTTTTGCTAAAAACCGGAATGTCAACTTTATTTTTCATAATTTCTTTTTTTTCAGAAATTATAAAAACTTCGCTACGACCTTTTGCTGATAATGAATTGGATGGATGAACATTAAAGATTACAGCCTCTTTTCGTTTAAAAACCGTGTTCCAAACATTGTCGGCTTTCGTAGTTTTTTCAGTAAAAACAATATTTAGTGGCGTAGAATAATTGCTGAAATTATCTGTGATGGTTACATCAAACTCAAAAGTAAAATTTTTGGGTAGTTTTGAAATATTCAGTGGCGAGAAACTTCCTTTGTCTGACAATTGCAACCATTTTTTAGAATCGCCATCAAAAGTTACAATTTCGCCACTGCTGTTGGTAAACCATTTTACAGGAAAATCTCCAATGGCATCACGGCTGAAATTTTCTTCGAATAGAATTTTTGTTCCAGAAACAAAATCGCTTCCTGAACTAGAAATTGTTTTGTTTTTTGATGATTCTGAAGACGTTTTTCTTGTACTTTTTTTATTATTTAAAACGTCGTCCATAGCGTCATTAGTCTCTTTTGTGGCTTTTTGCTCTACTTTCCGTTCAATAGCTCTTTCTGTTGCTTTCTCGGCTTTTTTTGCTAATTTATCTAGAAATTGAGCGTTTGAGATTAGCGAAAAAAATGTAGAAAAAATAACAAGTATTGTTTTTAAATTTGTTTTCATAATTTATTGAGTTATTCCAGATTTAAAAGACCCTTCTGTTATCACTTTTGCGGGATCAGAACAAAATCCAGTTCGTTTACCTGTAAATGAGAAAGTGCCTGAAATTTCAGTTGCTGATAAGGCGGTTATTGTCAATGTTCCTGTTGTTCCTGAGCAAGTACCTGTTCTCCAAAGTGCAGTTGCAGAAGATGCATCGCCGTATTCCATTCTTAAAACGTATTCTTCTGTCGAAGGTGCAGGATATGAATATGTTACTGTTCCTATTGGACGATCGATCTGTATTTTAAAATTTCTGTTGTCTGCTAAAACCGATGTTATAGTAATCCGATCATTATTGTTATTTGACAAAACTCTAAATGCAGCATCAGTTTGGTATTGAACACCATCGACTTTGGCTCTCAAAAAATAATCGAAAGTTGGTGTAGGAGCTGGTGCTGGCGCATCGTCGTTTCCACAAGAGAAAGCTAAAACTGCTATCAATAAAATGACGAATGTATTTTTTAATGTTTTCATTTTTTTCATTTTTTTTGTTTTTATTGTTTTTTTAATTTATTGTGATAAACTGCCCATAAACTTCTGCAACAAAATTTCCTTCATTTAAAATTGTTGCATTATTGTTTTTCCAGACTTTTGCTTTGGTATAACTTCCATCTTCAAATTGAGCTTCTGCTCCTGCTAGATAGACGTCATTTCCAAAAACATCTATTGCAAAAACTCTTGCGTCTTTAGTTCCATCTGTAATAAGAATTGAAGTATTATTTTTCCAGTATTTAGCCTGCAATTTTAATGAGCTAGACATTTCATATCCACCAACATATATATCGTTTCCAACTTTTTTTATTGATGATGAATATGCCTGTTTGCTACCATCGGACAAATTGGTGGGAAATCCGTTTTTCCAGTATTTAGCAACATTTACAGTTCCATTCCATTCATAACCAGCAACATATATTTCACTACCATTAATTAGTATAGCAGATGTAGAAGCATTGTTTGTGCCGTTAGATAGTATTGTTTCAACACCGTTTTTCCAATATTTTGCTACATATATTCCGGCAGCATTTTTTTGCTTTCCTGCTATATAAACATCATTTCCTTGAACTGCTATCGCATTAGCATTAGAATCGTATTGCTGTGGAAGCATAGTATTAATTACACCATTTTTCCAGTAGCACGCTTTAGTATATGGAATTGTTCCAAACAACACAACACAACTTCCAGAAACATAAACATCGTTTCCAACCACAACTATATCATTAGCATAAGAATCACCAACAATAGTAACTGGCAATATTGTTGCTAGGTCGTTTTTCCAATATTTTGCAACATATTTTGTTCCATCATATTCATAACCCGCAACATAAACATCATTGCTTTCAACAGCGATTTTCAATGCAAATGCGTTTTGAGCACCATTTGTTAAATTTGTAGCGGTTCCATTTTTCCAATATTTGGCAACTGTTCTTCCAGCACCATTATATTCATAACCACAGGTGTATATATCTTTTACCGATCGAACTGTTGCCACTGGTGCAGGTGCATCTTCGTTTTTACTACAAGAAGTAATTGCTAATTCAAATATTATTAGCATTAAAAATGATATTTTTTGAATTGTTTTGAAATTTTTCATAATTATTATTTTTATAGTTTTTTTAGTAAACTTTGAATCCGCTTATAAAAAACGTTCCTTCACCACCAAAACCAGAAAGTGTTACATTTGTACCACCAATTCCACCTAAAGGTCCTTGAACAATTCTAATACTTATAATATCATTAGCATTAAGCTTTAAGTCTGTAGAAAAATCAAAATTTTGGTATAGATTATTTGCAGAAACGTGTCCTTTGAATTTTGTTGAAATTCCATTTACAAATAAGTGAACTGTTGCTTGATAATTTAATGGTAATGCAGGATTGAATCGTGTTGAAGCATTTATGTGGTAAAATCCAGTTGAAGGAATTGTCCATTCATCTGTTGAAGTGTCATAAGCATTTGCATCATCAGTTTCTTCCGAAACAAAATCTATTTTTGTTAAAATATTGGGTACAATTATTTGGCTTGTTGTTTTTACAATATGGATTCCTGTATTAGAATTAGATGTTTGCCAAGTCGCATTTCCACTCGCATCAGATGTCAAAACTTTATTCAATCCAGCTCCAGATGTAACTTGCAAATTGGTAGTTTTGGTTTTTCCAGCTACTTCTAGTTTTTCTGTTGGAACTGTTACACCAATTCCGATAGTACCTAAAGCTGTATCGCCCATATTGGTACCGTAAATAACATTACCAATTGATAATTGGTTATCACTTGTTGGAGATGGTACACTAGTATTTTCTCCTATGCCTATATTTCTGCTACCTGAAGTTAATCCAACTAATGAGTTACTTCCCAGAGCTGCATTTCTGTTTCCTATTGTTAAAGTTTGTAATGAAAAATTTCCAATTGCTGCATTATAATATCCGTGAGTATTGTTGTACAAAGAATTGTTTCCAAAAGCCGAGTTGCCATAACCTTGAATATTATTCGGATAAGCATCGTACCCAACTGCTGTATTTAAGTTTCCAGATGATCCTGCTGCAATACCCTTATTTAAAGCATTTGTGCCAATTGCAACATTACCTCCTGCAGTATTAAATTCCCCTGCTGCAACTCCCAAGTAGGTGTTTGTTGCACCTAATTTTCCTGCTTTGGCATTATTTCTTTTGAAAACAACATCAACATCATTGGTAGATCCAATAAAATCGGTGTTTAAATCGACTGTGTTTCCAGTTTTTTTCCAAGAATCGCCACTGTTTGCTGCATAAAACGAATTTTCTGCAACTTGCGAATAAGGAACTGTGTTCAATTGACTTGTGTTGGTAATGGTATAATTTGTACCGCCAGTTGGGTCGGTTTCTATTTTAATGAAATGCTGTCCTGCAAGCCAGTTAATATTAAAAAAAGTGCTAGTAATTGCAGTTCCTTCGCCAATCACAAATGTTGCCAAGCCATTAGTATTAGTGGTTGTTGTATGACTTTCGGCAAATACTACTGTTCCGGTTGCGCTGCCTTGAAGTATGCTTATTTTTACTCCAACGGTTGCATTAGTTATCAAAGCATTACTACTATTTCTAATAACAGCCTGATAATTCATTCCTGTAACAACTTGAGCATTTGAGTTTAGAGAATAGAAAATAGAGAATAGAAAAAAGACCCGTAACTTTATATAATTTTTCATAATATTTAGTTTTTAATGATTTTAAAAGTTTTGATTGTTTGTTTTGAAATAGGTTTTACAGTATCAATTACTTGAAGAAAGTATATCGAGGCATTCAAATTTTCTAAAGAAATTGATGTTTCGGAATTTTTGATTTTCTCCTTAAAAATTTGTTTTCCAGCCATATCGAACAGTTGATAACTAAAATTTTCTGAAACCAAATCCGAGATTTTTAGTGTGATGTTGTTTGCTGTCGGATTTGGATAAATCGTCATTTCTAAAACAATGTTTGGAAAATTGTTTGTTCCAAGCGTAGAAATCTCAAAAGTTTGTTGCAAACCTTCTGAAACCGAACCATTTGTGGCAGACGAAAAACTTAGAGCTACTTGCCCAATAGAATAACTCACGCTTCCGCCAATTCCAGTTGCATTGCCACCAGCTGAAACACCAGCATTTTGTGCTTTTGAAATAAAACTTAGAAAAGCAAATACGAGTAAAAAGAATATTTTTTTCATAAAATTGATGTGATTTAATACATATAGTTACAATTAAAACGTTGTGCTTTTTAGTGTCAGCAAATTTTAATTTTGTCTGTCCAAAAACCATGTCCCGCCGCCTGTTGTTGAAGTACCTGAACCATAAGTTCCCGCAGAAAACTTACCTGTTGAAGGATCGTAGTTTGCCGTGATATTTATTGCTGTACTTGAACCTGTGTAAGAATACGATGCATTAAACACATTATTTACAAGTGTGTATGTGCCACGACCTGCTACTGAGCCGTTAAGTGTTGCACCATCTGCAACAAAAACTCTATTTCCTGCTTCAACCACCATAGAAAATCCCCTGTCGGGTGTTACTGTTCCAATACCGTATTTTCCTACATAATATCCAATTATTTGAAAATTTGGTTTGGCCACAGGTGTTTCCTCATCTTTACTGCAAGAAGCTGTTGCTGAAATAACTAAAATTGTGATTGCCAATAGCAATATTTTCGAGAAATTTTTAATTTTTGTGTTCATAATTTTTGGTTTTTGAAATTAAATTGATTTTATTTATTAAATTTTGCTTTGACTAATAGTTTATTTTTATTGATAACATTTAATTCATATTCCCCTTTTTCGAGATGATTTACATTGATGTAAATTTTCTTGTCTGGCAGTTTTTCAATCTCAGCTTTATAGGTTGTGTTTTTCTTGTTAGGCATTATAAAGTAGGATTTGGTTTTTTTGTTGATGTAAAATTATATCCAATCCCAAAAAACTATCGTGACTATTGTAACAAGCATTATGAATTATGTAACATTGTGTTACAAGCCAGTAAAATCGATGGTTTAGAACAAAAAAAATGTCAAAGTTTTTGGCTTTGACATTTAAAATTTTATAAAGTTGTTACTTTTTTTAGTATGGTTCTTACTTATTTATCATTTCACTAGGTGTACACTGATACATTTCTTTGAAGCATTTAGAAAAATACGACACATCATTAAACCCAACTGCGTAAGCAACATCAGATATATTTCCATTACCTTTTTTTAATAATTCAGAGGCGGTTTTCAATCGTTCATTTCGTAAAAATTCAGTAGCCGTAACACCAAGTAATGATTTTAATTTTCGGTGCAATTGCATTCTGCTCATTCCAACAGCAGTTGAGAAATTTTCTGATGTAAATTCTGAATTGGAAAGATTTTTATCTAAAACAACTTGTAGTTTTTCTATAAATTTCTCGTCAACAGAATTAATTACCAAATCAACAGGTCGTAAAACCAATTCTTGGCTGTATCGTTTTTGAAGTTTTTTTCGTTCGGCAATTAGTTGATTAACAGTCGCTTCCAGTATTTCGTTGTTGAATGGTTTGGTCAAAAATGCATCCGCAGTGCTTTGTAAACCTTCGAGTTTATATTCGTCTGACGATTTAGCGGTCAATAAAACTATTGGTATAAAAGAGGTCAACTCGTTGTTTTTTATTGCTTTGGTAAATTCAAAACCATCCATTTTTGGCATAACAACATCGCTAACAATACAATCTGGAATTTCTTTTTGAGCCAATTTATAGGCTTCTTCTCCATCTTGGGCTTGAATAATGGTGTAATTTTCTTGAAAAATAGTTGCGATTACGTTTCTAATATCTTGGTTGTCATCTACAATTAACAAAATTGGCAAATCATTTTCTGAATTAATTTCATTACTTATTGTTTCAATATTTTTAGTTAGCGGAATCAAAATTGCATTAGAAACATTATTTAATGGAATAAAAACTGTAAAACTTAAAACATTATTTTCGATATTGGTGATAATTTTCCCTTCATATAAATCAACTAATTCTTGGACCAACGACAAACCTATTCCAACACCTTGACTTACATCTTTTTTCTGATAAAAACGCTCAAAAAGTTGGGGTAAATCTTCTTTTTTAATTTCGGTTCCAGAATTAGTAATTTTCAATTTCAATTCTTGATTTTCTATCGATGCTTCGAATGTAATTGTTTCGTTTTCTAGTGTATATTTAAAAGCATTTGATAATAAATTAGTTGCAATTTTCTGAATTATATCTTTGTCAAATGAATAATTTTGAGATGATTTTTCAATATTTGAAACAAAATTTAAATTATTTTCTGAAGCCTGAAATTGGAATGGTTCGATTATCGTATGCAAGAAATTGGCAATATTTCCATCTTTTAGAATCAGTTTTAAATTGCCAGAATCTAACTTTGATAGTTCCAAAAGTTGGTCGACCAATTCCAACATTCTATTCGAGTTATTATCGATCAATGCTAATTCTTTAAGTTGGTTTTCATCATTAGTTTTGGATTTTAAACTTTGGACTGGACTTTTTATCAACGTTAATGGGGTTCGAAATTCGTGCGAAATATTAGCAAAAAAACGGGATTTTAGTTCGTTTAAGTTTTCTAAAACCTTTTTATCTATTGTTGCCTTGTATGATTTTAAATGCAAGGCATAGCTAAAAAATAAAATTTCAATTATTGTACCCAACAAAATAGAAAGATTAGTTCTTACAATTTGTTTTGATATATGTTTACTAAACAAAATAGTTTGAAAATTTTCAAAAAATGTTTGTAGCAGATATGATGAAAATAAAATCACACTGCCTATAAAAACATATTTTAGGTATTTATTTGATTTGTTTTTATAGAGTTGCATTATGAAAATGAGTAAAAACCCGAAAGTTAGAAATTTAAAAATTTTAATAATGAGATAAGCGGCTTCGTCAAAATTCAAATCATTTTTAAAAAATATAACAATCAAATACAATAGATATATTGAAGTTATTGTTGTGAATACTTTAACAAATTTTGTAAGCCTTGTATTGCTTATCTCTAACAGTGATTTTGCAAACAAGCCATAAGTTACAATCGATAGAGTATAAGCAATTTCTTTAATAAGTTCAAAATAAAGCATTATTCTTCCTGAGAAAAAGTTTTGATTTCGATCAATCATTAATATAATTAGAATAAAAACAAAAAATAAATAAAAAGTGTAATACAAATAGTATTTAGTTTTGGTATTAAAGAATAAAACTAAATTAAATAAAAACAAAAGTAATATCCCTCCTGATAATATCCCTAAAAACATTCTGTTCAATTGAAATTTTCGATACGATCCTAATAAATAGGAATCATATATTGCTGTTGACATAATGTTAAATTTAAATATTAAATCATAGTCAGAGTAATTTTTCTGTTTAAGAACTATTGTTTTTGTTTGATTTGGTAAAAAAGTGATGCAAAAGGAATTTGATTTTTCTTTAGAATAGGTTGAGTCAGATTCTTGCACATAACCAATTGTCTTTTTGATAGTATCTGTTTCCGAAATTATAAATACAGCAACCTTTTGTGAATTTGAAGTATTAAAAACAGCCTTTAAAGTATTTGAAGTTTTATTTTGAATTTTCCCAATAAAAAATGCTGTTGTAGGGTAGTCTATTTTTTTTTTAGATTTAAAACTTGAATAGTCTTTTGTAAATTTATTTTTAAATTTTAATACCTCTTTAAGATTTAATTCATTGTTCTTTGTAAATAAATAAGAAAATGAACTTGTAATTTCACTATCAAAATTTTCATTTGTAATTTCATAGGGTAAAAGGGTTGATAAATCGTTATCATTTTTATACTGAGCAAATAATACATTTGAGAATAATAGTAAAAGAGAAATAATTTTTTTCATTCTAGTTTATTTTAAAGTGATGCAATTTTAGGTAAAATTTACTTTTGCAAGTATAAATTATGTAACATTTACTGTTACAATTGTTTTTTTTAAATTTTCTCCTGCAACGCCTTAATCTCATCACGCAACTTCACTGCTTGCATAAAATCTAATTTTTTAGCCGCTTTTTCCATAAATTTTCGTTTGTCACGAATGATTTTTTTGTATTGGATGTTTTTTAATTCTTGATTTATTTATCTTGTTTAATTTTACTGATAGAAATTAAAAAAAAACAAATCTCTAATACTTATTTTAAATAAAATATTTCGACTCTTTATAAAAAAAAATTATTCTATAACTTAATTCTTTATTATTTTTCTAATTTTATTGTTAAACTGATCCGCTACATACACATTCCCCGAATTATCAACCGCCACACTTGAAGGATAATCAAATTGAGATGCAGTACCAATACCATCAGCAAAACCTCTAGTGCCACCTGCTAAAGTACTAACTACACCAGTTGGACTTATTTTTCTAATACTATGGTTATCTCTATCTGCTACATATACATTCCCCGATGCATCAACCGCAACGCCATGTGGAAAATAAAATCGTGAAGTAGCACTACTACCATCGGCAAAACCTAGTGTACTTCCTGCTAAAGTAGTGACTACGGCTCCTGGACTTATTTTTCTAATTTTATTATTATTCCTATCTGCTACATACATATTTCCAGATGCATCTAAAGCCACACTAAAAGGACGATCAAATTGTGCGGAGGTTCCTGTACCGTCTGCAAAACCTTGCGTGCCTCCAGCAAAAGTCGTAACCACGCCAAATGGATTTATTTTTCTAATTCTATCGTTACCAATATCCGCAACAAATACATTCCCATTAGCATCTACAGCTAAACTGTAGGGAAGATGAAATTGTGCGACAGTACTTGTACCTTCAGCAAAACCTAGTGTACTTCCTGCTAAAGTAGTAACGGAACCAGTTGGGCTTATTTTTCTAATTTTTTGATTTTCAGTATCTGCTACATAAACATTCCCAAAAGCATCTACAGCTACTCCATTAGGTGTATCAAATTGTGCTGTAGTACTTGTACCATCGGCAAAACCTTGTGTACTTCCAGCTAAAGTAGTAACCACTCCAGCAGGACTTATCTTTCTTATTTTGTGACTACCTGTATCCGCTACGTACACATTTCCAGAAGCATCTATTGCAACACCAGTAGGGGAACTAAATTGTGCCGTAGCACCTGAACCATCAGCAAAACCTTGTGTACTTCCGGCTAATGTACTTACTTGTTGTGTTTCTTGTTTGGGTGATAAAATTTGTTGTGGAGTATCACTTTTGTTACAACTTGAAGAAACAATAATTGAAAATGAGAATATCACTAACTTTAAAAAATTTTTTTCCATTTTTTGTTTTATTATGGGTTAAATAATCTTAAAGTAAAAGTAGATTAAAATTTTTATTTTACTATTATTAGATTTGTTTTTATTAAATTGAAAAATAGATTAAATTTTCTCTTGTAAACTTTTAATCTCATCTCTAAACTTCGCCGCTTGCATAAAATCTAAATCTTTGGCCGCTTTTTCCATTGCTTTTCGTTTGTCACGAATGCGTTTTTCGATTTCGGGTTTTGATAAATATTCGGTTTCAGGTTCGGCTGCGATATTTCCAGAAGTATAGCCTAATTCATAATCCACTAAAGGATTTTTAGTAAACGCACTTTCAATTTTTTTATTCAATGCCATTGGAACCATATTATTTTCAGTATTGAAATTGATTTGTTTGGTTCTGCGATAATTGGTTTCATCGATTGTTTTTTGCATACTTGCCGTGATTTTATCCGCATACATAATGGCTTTTCCGTTGAGGTTTCTCGCCGCACGACCAATTGTTTGGGTTAACGAACGATGACTTCTCAAAAAACCTTCTTTGTCTGCATCTAATATAGCAACTAACGAAACCTCAGGTAAATCTAATCCTTCTCGCAAAAGATTGACACCTATTAATACATCAAAAATTCCTTTTCTCAAATCTTGCATAATTTCAATACGTTCTAAAGTATCAACTTCCGAATGAATGTAACGACAACGAATGTCTAATTTGGCTAGATATTTGGCCAATTCTTCCGCCATTCTTTTGGTTAACGTTGTGACCAAAACCCGTTCGTCAATTTCGGCTCGAAGTTGAATTTCTTCAATTAAATCATCAATTTGATTCAAACTCGGGCGAATTTCGATAATTGGATCTAACAATCCCGTTGGACGAATGACTTGTTCTACAACAACACCTTCTGTTTTTTGCAATTCATAATCGGCTGGTGTTGCTGAAACATAAATGACTTGGTTTTGCATCGATTCGAATTCATCAAATTTCAATGGTCGATTGTCCATTGCGGCAGGCAATCGGAAACCATATTCGACTAAATTTTCCTTTCGAGAACGGTCGCCACCATACATTGCGTGTACTTGCGAGAGTGTTACGTGACTTTCGTCAACTACCATCAAATAATCTTTTGGGAAATAATCTAGCAAACAAAAAGGTCTTGCGCCAGTTGTTCGTCCATCTAGGTAACGAGAATAATTCTCGATTCCAGAGCAATAACCCAATTCTCGAATCATTTCTAAATCGAAATTGGTTCGTTCTTCTAATCGTTTGGCTTCAAGATGTTTGCCAATTTCTTTAAAATAATCGCATTGTTTGACTAAATCTTGCTGAATTTGCCAAATGGCATCTTGCAAAACATCGGGAGAAGTCACAAACATATTTGCGGGATAAATCGTCAGTTTTTCAAATTTTTCTATAATTTGAGATGTTTTTACATCAAAACTTTCAATTTCTTCGATTTCGTCTCCAAAAAAGTGAATTCGAAAAGCATCGTCAGCATAACTTGGATAAACATCGACTGTATCGCCTTTGATTCGAAAATTTCCTGGTGTAAAATCGGCCTCAGTTCGAGAATACAAACTTTGCACCAATTGATGCAATAATTTAGTTCTTGAAATAACTTGTCCAACTTCAACAGGAATGATATTTCTCTGAAATTCAGTAGGATTTCCAATTCCATACAAACAAGAAACCGACGAAACGACTATAATATCACGACGACCCGAAAGTAGTGAAGCCACAGTTGACATTCGCATTTTCTCCAATTCTTCATTAATAGACAAATCTTTTTCAATGAAAACTCCTGAAACAGGCATAAACGCTTCGGGTTGGTAATAATCGTAGTAGGAAACAAAATATTCTACTGCATTACTGGGAAAAAATTGCTTGAATTCGGAATATAACTGCGCCGCCAATGTTTTGTTGTGGGCTAAAACTAGTGTTGGTCGTTGTACATTTTCGATAACATTGGCAACAGTAAATGTTTTTCCAGAACCTGTAACACCCAGTAAAGTTTGGTATTTTTCATCATCAACAATGCCTTTCGTCAATTTGTCGATGGCTTGTGGTTGGTCGCCTTTCGGCTGGTAATCGGATACTACTTGGAAGTTCATTTACTTTAGTTGGAAAGTTACAAATTTACAAGATTGAAATTAAATACTTCAAAATTATAAATCAGATTTTTAAATTATTTTTTTGATTATATGATTGTTCTTAAATATATTTTCACAAAACATCTTTTTTTGGATTTATGTAGGTCGATATTATAGTTTCAAATTGATTAAGAATAGTATTTATTTGTAATAAGATGTACTTATAATATAATGGAAAAGTGCTATTTATGACTAATTGTTTCAAAAAAACATTTACAAATCATCATTTAAAACCATTAAAATTAAGAATAATTTATTAATAAGTTATTTTTATATCAAAAACATAAATTTTATCTTAAATTATATAAATTATTATCTTTTAATTAACTAAAATTATATTTTTATATCAAAAAATAGAAATGAAAATTAAAGAACAGGGGCTTTATTTACCCGACTTTGAACATGACAATTGTGGAGCTGGTTTTATTTGTAATTTGAATGGAATAAAATCAAATGACATCATTCACAAAGCACTCGATATTTTAATAAAATTAGAACATCGTGGTGCTGTAAGTTCTGATGGTAGAACAGGAGATGGAGCAGGAATATTATTCGATATTCCTCACGATTTTTTTAAAAAATCCTGCCAGTTCGAAATCCCTGAACCAAAAGAATATGCTGTTGGAATGCTATTTTTACCAAAATCAGTTAATCAAGTTTTATTCTGCAAAACTACTTTTGAAGCTGAAGTTAAAGCCGAAGGATTATCCATTTTAGGTTGGAGAACTGTTCCAGTAGATGCAACCAATCTTGGTCAAATTGCTTCCGAAAAAGAACCAACTATTGTCCAAGTTTTTATTGGTAAAGGAGCTTTAATTTTAAATGATAATGAGTTTAACGCCAAATTATTTTCAGCTAGAAAAATTTCTGAGCATACCATTATTAAATCAAAAATTTCTGAAAGTCATAAATATTATTTTTCTAGCTTGTCAATAACCACAATTATTTACAAAGGTTTATTGATGCCTGAAGATATTAGTCGTTATTATATGGATTTGACAGATGTTAATTTAGTAACCCGATTGGCTCTAGTTCATCAACGATTTTCGACCAACACATTTCCATCTTGGGAATTAGCGCAACCTTTTCGATATATGTGTCACAATGGTGAAATAAATACTTTACGTGGTAATATAAGCCGTATGCGGTCAAGGGAAGAATTGATGAAAAGCCCTATTTTTGGGGATAACATCAAGAAATTATTCCCCATAATTCTAGAAGGTAAATCAGATTCGGCTTCTATGGATATGGTTGTCGAATTATTACTAATGACAGGTAGAACATTGCCAGAAGTAATGATGATGGTGGTTCCTGAAGCATGGGAAAAACATAAAACGATGACTGATGATAAAAAAGCATTTTATGAATACAATTCATGTATAATGGAGCCTTGGGATGGACCTGCTTCGATTCCTTTTACTGATGGAAATGTAATTGGAGCATTACTTGACCGTAACGGATTACGACCTTCAAGATATACACTAACTAAAACTGGATTCGTCATTATGTCATCAGAAATTGGAGTACTCGATATTCAACCTGAAGATGTAGTTAAACACGGAAGACTAGAGCCTGGAAAAATGTTTTTGGTCGATATGAATGAAGGTAGAATCATTGAAGATGATGAAATTAAAAACGAAATAGTAACCAGACGACCTTATCGGAAATGGTTGAACGAAAATTTATTGAGTCTTGCGGAAATTCCTTATACCAACAATCCTATTCCATCTGAAGTACTTGACTTTGATACCCGTTTACGGTTATTTGGCTATACTGATGAAGACTTGAAGATAATTATAAACCCAATGAGTACAGATGGTGCAGAAGCCATTAGTTCGATGGGGAATGACACACCGCTGGCTATTTTGTCTGACAAACCACAATTGCTTTACAATTACTTCAAACAATTATTTGCTCAAGTAACCAATCCACCATTGGACGGAATTCGGGAAGAAATAATTACTGATATATGCCTTGCTATTGGAGGGGATTTTAATATTTTTGAAATTGAATCAAAACAATGCAAAAAACTAAAAATTAAAAATCCAGTTATTTCTAATGAAGATTTAGATAAAATTAGAAATATTAATCATTCTGATTTTAAATCGGTTACAATTTCAACACTTTATGAAATTAAAAAAGGAGTAAATGGTCTAGAGTATGCACTAGAAAAATGTGTTCAAGCAACTTTCAAAGCAGTCGAAGAAGGCTGTAACATTGTGATTCTTTCCGATAGAAGTGTAGATGATGAAATGGCTCCAATTCCAATGCTTTTAGTTTGTTCCTACATTCATCATACATTAAATATTCTAAAATCAAGATCAAAATTCGGAATAATTATCGAATCCGCAGAACCAAGAGAGCCACATCATTTTGCCTTACTTTTTGGGTATGGTGCTAGCGCAATTAATCCTTATATGGTTAATGAAATTATTATTAATCAAATAGATAAAGGAATAATTACAGATATAAAATCCGATTATGCCATAAAAAATTACAACAAAGCCATTGCAAAAGGAATTGTTAAAATAATGAATAAAATAGGTATTTCTACATTACATTCTTACAGAGCTGCACAAATTTTTGAAATTCTAGGATTAAACAAGCAAGTAACCAATAAATATTTCCCATTCACACCTTCTAGAATAGAAGGAATTGGATTAATGGAAATAGAAAAAGAAATAAAGAAACGCTATAAGAACGCTTTCCCAAATTCTAAAATAGCTAATTTATTGCCACTAGAAGTAGGTGGTATTTATAAATGGAGACGAAATGGAGAACAACATATGTTTAATCCAACAACAATTTCTAAATTACAACAGGCAGTTCGCTTGAACAGTCCTGAAAGTTACAAAGAATATGCTAATATGGTCAATAATCAAAGTAAAAATCTAATGACAATTAGAGGTTTGTTTGAATTTAATAATCTTGATCCAATTGACATTAATGAAGTTGAACCGTGGACTGAAATTGTAAAAAAATTTAAAACTGGAGCAATGTCGTATGGTTCAATAAGTCAAGAAGCACACGAAAATTTAGCGATTGCAATGAATCGGATTGGTGGAAAAAGCAACTCCGGCGAAGGTGGTGAAAATGCAAAACGTTTCCAAAAAGAAAGCAATGGAGATTCTAGAAATAGTGCTATAAAACAAGTTGCATCTGGTCGATTTGGTGTTTCTATAAATTATTTGACAAATGCTACAGAAATTCAAATAAAAATGGCGCAAGGGGCTAAACCCGGTGAAGGCGGACAATTGCCAGGCGATAAGGTTCTACCTTGGATTGCCGAAACTAGAAATTCTACTCCCTATGTTGGACTTATCTCACCACCACCACACCATGACATATACTCTATCGAGGACTTATCACAGCTTATATTTGATTTAAAAAATGCCAATCGGGAAGCAAGAATCAACGTGAAATTAGTCTCAGAGGTTGGTGTTGGAACAATTGCTGCAGGAGTTGCTAAGGCCAAAGCTGATGTTATTTTAATTTCGGGGTATGATGGAGGTACAGGAGCAGCACCACTAACATCATTACAACACACAGGAATTCCTTGGGAACTTGGTTTGGCAGAAGCACAGCAAACATTAATCTTGAATGATTTGCGAAGTCGAGTCGTCCTGGAATGTGATGGACAACTCAAAACTGGTCGTGATGTAGCCATAGCAGCATTGTTAGGTGCAGAAGAATTTGGCTTTGCAACAGCTCCACTTGTTGCATCAGGTTGCATTATGATGCGTGCTTGCCACTTGAACACTTGTCCAGTCGGAATTGCAACTCAAGATCCTGAATTAAGAAAAAATTTCAAAGGAACTCCAGAGCATATAATCAATTTTATGTATTTCATAGCTGAAGAATTGCGAGAAATAATGGCGCAACTTGGTTTTAGAACCCTAAAAGAAATGGTTGGGCAGTCTCAAAAATTAAATGTCAGTGATGCCATTACTCATTATAAAGCCAATGGATTGGATTTGTCAAAAATATTATTTAAACCTGAATTAGCCAAAACAGTCCCAAGTCACAATACAATTTCTCAAGATCACGCACTAGAAAAAGTCTTAGATTTTGAAATTATTAAAGCAGCAATCCCATCTATTTATCGAAAAGAAAAAACGAGAATTAATTTTAAAATAAAAAATACTGACCGATCGGTTGGTGCAATTTTAAGTAATGAAATTTCTAAAATTTATGGTGCTAATGGTTTGCCAGACGATACCATATTAGTCGATTTTGAAGGTTCAGCTGGGCAAAGTTTTGGTGCATTTGCTACCAAAGGGTTGTCATTTAAAATTCAAGGAAACTGTAATGATTATCTTGGAAAAGGGCTTTCAGGAGCAAAATTGATAGTTAAAGTGCCAGAAAAAGCGACTTTCAAACCCGAAGAAAATATTATCATTGGAAATGTTGCTCTTTATGGTGCAATATCTGGCGAGGTTTATATTAATGGAATGGCAGGAGAACGATTTGCGGTCAGGAATTCCGGAGCAACAGCCGTTGTAGAAGGAGTTGGAGATCATGGTTGCGAATACATGACGGGAGGGACAGTTGTTGTACTTGGCAAAACTGGTCGGAATTTTGCCGCAGGAATGAGTGGCGGAATTGCTTATGTTTTTGATGTAGAAGAAGAATTCGAAAATAGTTTGTGTAACCTCGAAATGGTTGAAATTGAATTACCAACAGAAGAAGATTTTATTAAAATTAAAAAATTAATCAAAAATCATTCGTTATTTACAAATAGTCCTTTGTCCAAAAGAATTCTTCAGGAATGGGAACTTCAAAAAAATAAATTTTTAAAAGTGATGCCAATAGATTACAAAAAAGCATTGCATAGATTGAATTCAGAAATGGTTTTAAAAGGTGAACTTGAGGGAGCAATAATTTAAAAAAAAATAGAAATCTATTTTTCATATCAAATAGAATAAATTTTAGACAAGAATACTATGGGAAAAATAACAGGTTTTTTAGAATTTGAAAGAGAAATCGAAAGTAATATAGAATCTGTAGAACGTATCAATAATTATAACGAATTTACAATTCCACTATCGAATGAGAAAATTAAAATGCAAGGGTCACGTTGTATGGATTGTGGTATTCCTTTTTGTCACAGTGCTTGCCCATTAGGCAATTTGATTCCAGATTTTAATGATATGGTGCATCAAGAAGAGTGGAAATCAGCTCTAGAAATTTTGCAATCAACCAATAATTTTCCTGAGTTTACTGGAAGATTGTGTCCAGCGCCATGTGAAAAATCATGTGTTTTGGGAATTATAAACGAACCAGTATCAATAGAAAATATTGAAAAAAATATTGTCGAAATAGGTTTTGAAAATGGGTGGATAAAACCTCAAATTCCTCAGGTTAGAACTGGAAAAAAAATAGTGATAGTAGGTTCAGGTCCTGCTGGATTAGCTGCAGCACAGCAATTAAATAATGCTGGACACACTGTGTCAGTTTTCGAAAGAGATGATGCAATAGGTGGATTGTTGCGTTATGGAATTCCAAATTTTAAACTCGAAAAACGAATAATTGATCGAAGAATCGCAATTTTAAAAGAAGAAGGTATTTTGTTTCAAACAAATGTAAATGTTGGGGTAAATTACGCTATTGAAGATTTAAAAAAATTCGATGTAATTGTATTGTGTGGTGGAGCAACAGAAAAAAGAAGTTTACCAACAAAAGGCGCAAAGAGTAAAGGCGTAGTTCAAGCAATGGATTTTTTGACACAGCAAACTAAGGTTTTATACGGTGATAAAATCGACAATCAAATCACTGCTTTTGATAAAAATGTTATCGTAATTGGAGGAGGTGATACAGGTTCAGATTGTGTAGGAACATCTAACAGACAAGGCGCTAAATCGGTTACTAATTTCGAGATTATGCCAAAACCACCTGTTGATCGTAGTCAAACAACTCCTTGGCCTTTTTGGCCATTGCAATTAAAAACAACATCCTCACACGAAGAAGGTTGCGACAGAAATTGGCTTATTAATACCAAAGAATTTTTGGCAAATGAAAAAGGAGAATTGATTGCTCTAAAAACAGTTGAAGTAAAGTGGAAAACTATTCAAGGTCAACGACCAGAATTGATTGAAAAAGAAGATTCCGAAAAAATTTGGCCATGCGATTTGGCTTTGCTTGCTTTGGGTTTTACGGGTCCAGAAAAAACGTTAAGCGAACAATTAGGACTCAACATCGATAATAAAAATAATTTCGCAGCGAGTAATTATCAAACAAATATCCCTAACATTTTTACCGCAGGCGATATGCGACGTGGACAATCTCTAATAGTTTGGGCAATCTCAGAAGGTAGAGAGGCCGCTAGAGCTGTCGATTTGTATTTGATGGGTTCAACCAATTTACCAACCAAAGGAAATGGAGATTTACCTAGTCTATGATTTTTTAAAAAATGCTCAAAAATTCCAATTTTTTTGTTGTGATTCACTCAAGAAAGTCCAAGCTACAATTCTACTTGTTTTTTGACCTTGTGACATATCGATGGTTTTTATTTCGACAGCACTCACTTTGTTTAAAGTTTTGTAAATAGCTGCTAAATTTTCTTTTTTGGAAACGAGGGTTGTAAACCACAAAACCTGCATTGGATATTTTGCACTTTCATATATCATTTGGGTTATGAAACCTATTTCGCCACCATCGCACCAAAGTTCTGCATTATGTCCTCCAAAATTTAAAATTGGAGTTTTGGTTCGAGTTTCTTGCAAATTATTTACTTTTCTTATGGATGGTTTTGTGGCTTCAGCTGCCGAATTATGAAAAGGTGGATTGCATATCGTAAACGCAAATTTATCTTCTGGTAAAATAATATTTTTGAAAATAAAACGTGATTCTACTTGCAATTGCAAACTTATAACATCAATTAATTTCGAATTTTTTTCAATGATTTTTTTACAATTCTGAATGGCATTTTCATCGATGTCAGTACCTACAAAAGACCAGTTATAAATTGAATTTCCTAATATTGGATAAATACAATTCGAACCAATACCGATATCTAAGCCAACTACATTTTCTCCTTCGGGAATAACGGTATTGTTTTTACTTGCTAATAAATCTGCTAGATAGTGAATATAATCTGCACGACCAGGAATGGGTGGACATAGATAGTTTTTAGGAATGTCCCAGTTTTGTATCTCGTAATTTGAAATTAACAATGCTTTATTTAAAGCTTTTACAGCGTCAGGAATGCTAAAATCTATAGTTTCGGTACCATATTCATTTGTAAAAACAAATTTTTTTAGTTCAGGTAAGTTCTCTATTAGTTGCTTAAAATCGTATCCAAATCGATGTAAATTTCTAGGATGAAGATTTGATTTTTCTATAACAGGTAGTGGTTTCATTTAGTAATTAACAAAGTTTGAAAGTGCAAAGTTACGAAGAATACTGATGAAATATTTTAATCGAAGCATTCCATTAATAATAAATCGCCATTTTCGTGCTCGATTCTTATTATTCCGTCTTTTGTAACATAGTTGCTACTTCCTGTTTTATAGCCTAAAGTAAGTTTTTCATTTTCTAACGGATAAAATAAATTTTGGGTTGATATTCCTGTTACATTTCCAATCGGAATTAACGAAATAGGTGTGTTGGCAGTGTACCATTTTTCAAATTTATTTGGTAAGAGAAATACTTTTGAATGATCGTCTAGTATCACAATTTTTAAGTTATTTCGATAACTTACAATATTGGTAAGGTTTGTTATAGTATGATCTGCACGTTTTCCTGTAGCCCAAACTACATTTGCAGCTTTATGTCCTTTTTCAATAAGATAATCGAATGCTTTTTCTAGATCTGTTTTTTCTTGATTTGGTGCATAAACTATTTCAAGTGGATATTGTTTTTCTTTATAATATTCTGGATTGAAACCTCGATCGAAATCACCCAAAAGCACATCGACTTTGATACCAAGATCTAAAACTCTTTCTATGGCGGAATCTAAAACAATGACTAGTGGTGACCATTCTAACAATTGCCCTAATAATTCATCACTACAAGCTGCACCGTTTGCAATAATTAATGCTGGTTCTTGATCGTCTCGGACTATATGATGTGAGGACATTTAATGTTATCGTTTTAATGAAAAATGACCGTTTTCGATGCTGTCATCTTTTAAAATTAATTTGAACCAGTAATCAGATGATGGTAATTCTTTTTCTTGATATTTTCCATTCCAGTTCGATGAATTAGGATTTAAAACGGCAAGTAATTTTCCATAGCGATCAAAAATAGATAAACTTTTGTATTCTTTAAAGTTATCTGCAAGATTCCAAGTGTCGTGTATTCCATCATTATTTGGGGTAAAATATTTGGGATAGCTTATTACATAAAAATCTTCATTAGCTACTCCGCAACCATTAACATCTTTTACATATATAATGTGATTTCCGGGTAATAAATTATTAAAAACAGGACTGGATTGATAACTTCCATTGATTTCGTCAAGCGAATAGACATAGTTTCCAATTCCCGAAGTTGTAACTATTAAAGAATAATTCCCAATATTCCCTTCGATTTTATATTTTATTTTTGCAATTTCGGAGTTAAAAACCTTTAAGGTTCGAATTGATTTACAGCCAGAAGCATTTGTTGCCGTTACACTATATATATTTGGTTGGTTTACTTGTATGCTTTCCGTTTCTAATCCATTACTCCATTTATAAGTTAGAATTTCAGTAGGTAGTAATTTCTCGGCTGATAATGTTATAAAATCCGGATAATTTTCTAAACAATAGGGTATATCTTTATCGACATTTAGCTTTGGTTTTGCATTTGCAATTAATTTAAAAGATGTTACATCAAAACAAGTACTTGCTGATATTGTTTGAATTCTAGCGTAAATAGTTTGAGGATTACTAGTGTTTGGATAGTTAGTTACTAGTGGATTTACATTATTATTTGCATCATCAATGTTCAAATGGTATGATATTTTATAATCTGATGCCAATTGAATTCCTAATATTTCATTATTTTTAGTTGATAAATCGAATAATGCTGATGACGAGTCAACTTCGCACAATTCAAAATCAATTGGCTGATTTGCTATGGGTTTGTTCACTATTTTTATTTCATCAGTAAATACATTTGGTCCTGTTGCTGTTTGAACCGTAAGGGAAACGGTATATGTTCCCACTGATGAAAATATATGAGTTGCATTTTGATCCGAGGAAGAGTTATTAGGGGAATTAACATCCCCAAAATCCCATAATGCTGATAAAATGGCATCATAATTTGGAATATTGAATTGGGTTTGATCTCCCAAACAAAATTTTGATGAGGCAATATTTATATTAAATAGTGAGGTTATAAAAGCGGGTAAACCATAATATGATTTTTTTGGACTTAAATCAACAGCATTAGCATTAAATGAACAAGCTAATCCTAATGAGTTTGGGTTATTGATTACACCTAGAAATGACGAATTGTTTCTAGCTACATATATTTTTTGATTTGGAGCAAGTTGTAATGCGGCAAAAATTCCAGTTTTAGTTGGGCTTACAAAATTCGCTATTAATAATTTTGAATTGTTTATGCTAGTTTCATCTAAATTTGCGATATTGAATTGATAAATTTGAGAAGAATCATTATTAGAATCAATTCGGGATACATACAATAACTTATTGTTTGGAGAAAATTCCACGCCATAAGCTCCAATAGGATTACCCGAAAAATTAGAAGTAGATATAAGAGTTAATTTACCAGTAGTATTATCGAATCTGAACAATTGAATACTGTTTGAATTTTCAGAATTAGCACAAGCAACAAGTTCTCCGTTTGGAGATGATTTTAAATAACCAACAGTTTGAGTTGGAATAGGTTGAATAGTAACTCCAACATTTGAAGATACAGGTGGATTTATTCCAGTAGGAGTTAGTTCGAATGCAACAAATTCATTACCATCATATTTGTGTGATATAATCCAATAATTAACTTTGTTAGCGTGCTTTACAACAGTTATTTTTTCTAATGTTGGAGCAATTAACAAATTGTTTTTTGAAATAACATCACCTAATCCTCCATTCAGATTTATATCCACAATGTTATAATTCAGTCCATTTTGCCTTGCTAAAAAGTCTACAGTAAAAACATAAAATAGATTATTACTAGCTGGTTTTGGGACTATAATAGCTGATTGAGTACTGGAGGAATCACCTAAAAGCCCAGCTCCATTAGGCATTACGATATGGTTTTTATTCCATATTTTTCTACCATCAGTATAAAATAATAAATTTCCTGAAACATCACATAATGTAGCTGTTCCTTCATAAGTATCTAATTCCCCATTGGTTAATGTGACTGGCAAAACTCCTGAATTAAAACTAACTCCTGCTCTCTCACCAAAATACCAAATCCCAGCCTGACTTTGTCCAAAAGCAAGCTGTACAGTGAATAAAATAAATAAATAGAATAATTTCATAAGAAAAAACAATAAAACCCAAATTTATAGTTTTTTCTTATAAACACCCAATTTATATGATGATGATTTATTGAACAGTATAAACTTTTGTATCGACTTCACCAAGGCTAAAAAAGCCAAGAGGCGGATTGTTTGTATCGGTTTGGTTTTTAATATTACCAATTAATGCAGCAGGTGGAGTTGAAAAAGGGTTTCCACCACCGTTTCCAGAAATGCTGATTAGTTTTTGCATAAAATTATAATACTTTTTGGAAATACCTTGAACACTCATATCAAGAATATTTCCTGGTTTGAGTGAATCTTCTGTATAAAAACCAAACATTTTATTTCCTTGATAAAACTCATCACTTTCTGCAAAAAACTCAGGTACAGCAATATTATTTTGTTTGAAAGTGGTGAGATAGTAATTGTTTTCTGAACCATTATCTTGAAACAAAAATTTAACTTGAATTTGATCTCCGTCAAAACCAGACACCGTTTTTTGCTCTATATCTTCAATTTCTGAAGTACTGTATAACTTTTCAGTTGCAGTATAGGTTTGACCATTTTGAGTAACTGTAAGTTTATACGTTTCATTAATTACTGGGATGAAATTATTGCAAATGTATTCTCCACTTGCATTTAATTCTGTAAAGTTAAAAACTGTGTTAGAACTGTTTTCTACAACCACATTTGCTCCTGATACTATGGGAATTGTATAGCTAAAGTAGCTAGTTGTGGTGGTTAGTTTTATTTTTTGGTAGCTACCAGTTGTTCCTCTTTGCCATTTAATAGATGCATCAATAACTAGTTTTGGTGGAGCTGTGTCTAATTCTAGATCAATTACTTTTTCGCAACTGGATAGTGTTAAAAATAAGGTTGTTATAAATAGGTATAGTGTTATTTTTTTCATTTTATTAAAATTTAAAGTTGTAACTTACAGAAGGAACTATTCCAAAAACAGAAAATTTCACTGCTTCATTTAAGGTTGATGTTTCGTTTTGTTGAAAACTAATGGATGCTGCATTTTC
>NZ_JANOQD010000067.1:0-10559 GCF_031422135.1 Flavobacterium sp.
CAAAATAATTGATTTCGACCTGCAAAATGATGCCCAATCCAGCAATAATTAGTATCCCAAAGAAAACTTCGTACCAAAGCACTTTTCTTCCGTAAAAAACAGGCTCTAATATGGAAGTAAAAAAGGCTCCCAAGGAAAAAACCGATAAAGTGATGGAAACATTAGAAATTTGGATGGCCTTGAAAAAAAATATCCAATGAACCGCTATCATAAGTCCTGCAAAAATTAATTTGAAAAATTCCTTTGGCGGAATACGTAAGGATTGCTTCTTAAATACTATAAACAGGAATAAAAAAAAACCTGCAAAAAGCATTCGATACCATACCAAAGCATCGGCCTTGATTGAAATTAGTGCACCTAATATTGCGGTGAATCCCCAAATAAATACAATGAAATGAAGCTTTAAATAGCTTCCTAAATTACCTTTTTGCATTTCTTAATAAAAATATTGCCAAAATCCCAAAAACTATATTAGGAAACCAAACTGCCAAAAGCGGCGGAATACTTGATTTTTCTGCCAATGTTCCAAATATCTTGTCGAAAAATACGAAGGCAAAAGCAAGTCCAATTCCTATTGCCAAACTCAATCCCATTCCGCCTCTTCGCTTCATAGCCGAAACAGCAACTGCAATAATGGTTAGAATAAATGCCGAAGCAGGAATACTGTATTTTCTATATAAAACCACCAGATACAAGTTGATATTTGAAGAACCACGAGTTCTTTCCTTGTCTATAAATTGATTTAATCTGCCCAAATTTAATGTTTCGGCAATGTATATCACTGGCGTTAAATCTTCTAAATCAAAACTAAATTTCGCCTCTTTTTGTTCTGCTTTTTCAATTTTATCGTCTAATCCTCCGACGGTTCTTTTGACGTAGTCAAACATAGTGTAATTTTTCTTTTTAGGATTCCACTGTATTCTGCTTGCAGTAATTTTATAGGCTAATTTGTTTTTTGTAAATTTCTCATAACTAAAACTATAAGCCGTTTTTGTCTCAGTATTAAAACTATTTACATAAATAAATTCATCATTGCTAACTTGTCTAAAGACATCTGTATTATCTCCTCGCATCACTTGTTTTCCGTCGCCTTTGAGATAGGTATACCTGAAATTATTAAATCCTTCGCTAGCCCTTGGAACAATAAAAAATCCCATTAACAAAACAATGATAGAAATAATAGAAGCACCAATAATAAAAGGCCTCAAAAATCTAGTGAAAGAAATTCCAGAACTCAAAATCGCTATAATTTCAGAATTATTAGCTAATTTTGAGGTAAACCAAATCACCGACAAAAACAGGAATATCGGGAATAACAGGTTCATAAAATAAATGGTGAAATGAAAATAATAAATCAAAACTTCCTCAAGTGGAATTTTGTTTTCTATCATTTTATTTATCTTCTCCGAGACATCGATTACGATTCCTATAGGTGCAAACAGGAGCAACATAACCCCAAAAGTGGATAAGTATTTTTTTAGAATGTATTTGTCTATTATAGTTAACATAATAAAGGTTAATCGGTTAATCGATTAAACGGTTAAACGAATAACCGATTAAACAACATTACAATCTTTGGCTCATATTGCGAACCATCATTTCTTTCCAAGTTCTAAAATCTCCGGCTAAGATATGTTTTCTTGCTTCACGAACCAACCACATATAAAATCCTAGATTATGAATTGTCGCAATTTGTTTTCCAAGGTATTCATTAGCGGCAAACAAGTGACGCAAATAGGCTTTGGTATATTCGGTGTCCACAAAAGTGTGTCCCATTTCGTCTACAGGCGAAAAATCATCTTCCCACTTTTTGTTTTTGATGTTGATGGTTCCGTTTGCCGTAAACAACATTCCGTTTCTGGCATTTCGAGTTGGCATAACACAATCGAACATATCAATTCCAAGGGCAATATTCTCTAGAATATTTATTGGTGTTCCAACGCCCATTAAATACCGTGGCTTGTCTTCCGGAAGAATATCACAAACAATTTCGGTCATCGCATACATTTCTTCCGCAGGTTCTCCTACTGAAAGTCCACCAATCGCGTTTCCTTGCTGACCTGAATTCGCAATATATTCTGCGGATTGTTGGCGTAAATCCTTATAACAACTTCCTTGTACTATAGGGAAAAATGTTTGGTCATAGCCATATTTTGTTGGCACTTTTTCCAAATGATTGATGCAACGGTCTAACCAACGATGGGTCATTTTCATCGATTTTTGCGCATAGCGATAATCGCAAGGATAGGGCGTACATTCGTCGAAAGCCATAATAATATCGGCTCCAATGGTTCGCTGAATTTCCATCACATTTTCGGGTGTGAAAAAATGATAGGAACCATCGATATGCGATTTGAATTTCACGCCTTCTTCCTTAATTTTTCTATTGGCCGAAAGCGAATACACTTGATAACCTCCAGAATCGGTCAAAATATTCCGGTCCCAGTTCATAAATTTGTGCAAACCACCTGCTTTTTCAAGGATTTGGGTTTGTGGACGCAAGTATAAATGGTAGGTGTTTCCGAGGATAATATCTGGATTAATATCGTCTTTTAATTCGCGTTGGTGTACTCCTTTTACCGAAGCAACCGTGCCGACAGGCATAAAAATTGGGGTTTCAATAACACCGTGATCCGTAGTTATACTTCCTGCTCTGGCTTTGGTCTGTGGATCTTTTTGTAATAAATCAAACTTCATTTATCTTTTTTTGAGTTGGCAAAGATAAATTATTTAGGAATTAGGAATTGGGAATTGGGATTATATTTAACAAAGAGCCTTATTTGGGCGTGCCACCACCTCCGCAAGCTACGGTGCTGTCAGGCTGTACGCTGTATCTCTCCGTTTCACTACGAGGATGCCGCTTCCATCCTTCACGCAAAAACTACTAAAAATAAAAATGTAGTTTACCATAAGATATAATCTTGTATTTAACTTGACGACAAAATTAAACTCAACATTTTATAAATGAAAAAGCGACCCTTTTGAGGCCGCTTTGAATGTTTTCACAACGGAATAATCCTTATTGTGAATTGCTTCAAAATTGTAGTACAATGATACAACAAAAGTTTTATAGTTTGAATGTGGTTTCCCGTAAAGTAGTTAACTTTCTTTTGTTTAAATTTCGAGAAGAATTTAGATAACGAGAAAAATCATTATAAAATATATTTTAAAATGAAAAAAATATTAGGATTGGATTTGGGAACAAATAGTATTGGATGGGCGTTAACAAACTATGACTCCAACAATAAAATTGGAACTATTGAAGGTTTAGGAAGTAGAATAATACCCATGAGTCAAGACGTTCTTGGTAAATTTGATAGTGGTGTTTCTATATCCCAAACTGCTGAAAGAACAAAGTATCGGGGAACGAGAAGATTAGTCCAACGTTTTTTATTAAGAAGAGAAAGACTTCACATGGTTTTAAATATTCTTGGTTTTCTGCCTCAACATTATTCTGAAGCAATTGATTTTAATAAAAAGTTTGGGCAATTTAAACCCGAAAGAGAAGAAAAATTATCTTTTTATAAAAATGAAAACGGTAAAAATCAATTTTTATTTTTGGAAAGCCACCAAGAAATGCTTTCGGAATTCAAATTAACCAATCCTGATTTAAAACAAGTTCCTTATGATTTGACTATTTATTATTTAAGAAAAAAAGCATTAACTGAAAAAATATCTAAAGAGGAATTGGCTTGGATACTATTAAACTTCAATCAAAAAAGAGGCTATTATCAATTGCGTGGAGAGGAAGAAGATGAAAACAAAGGGAAATCTGTAAAATTTTATTCTTTAGTTGTTGCAGATGTTATCAATACAAATGAGAAAAACAAATCAGGACAAACACTTTATAAAATTATACTAGAAAACGGTTGGGATTTTATTAAACCAAGTAATAACAACGTAGAATGGAAAGGAAAAACTAAAGAATTTATCATCACTACGGATGTTGAAGAAGACGGAATTACACCAAAAAAAGATAAAGAGGGAAAAGAGAAAAGAAGTTTTAGAGCACCGTTAGAAAATGATTGGACTTTGGTTAAGACTAAAACGGAACAAGATATTAAAAATAGCAACAAAACAGTGGGTTCTTATATATTTGATGCTTTGTTAAAAAAACCAACTCAAAAAATTAATGGAAAGTTAGTCCGAACTATTGAAAGACATTATTATAAAAGTGAACTTAAACAGATACTTGAAACCCAAATTGTATTTCATTCAGCTATTTTAAACGATAGGAATCTTTATAAAAAATGTATTGATGAATTATACAGACATAATGATTCTCATAAAAACAACATCAAAGACAGAGGTTTTGACTATTTGTTTTTAGATGATATTATCTTTTATCAACGTCCGCTTAAAAGTAAAACCTCGTTAATTAGTGATTGTAGTTTGGAATTTGTTCCTATCAAAGACAAAAAAGGTGTTTTGGTAAAAGACAGCAATGGAAAGCAAGTTGTAAAACCTTTGAAATGTATTGCAAAATCAAATCCTATTTTTCAGGAATTCAGATTATTGCAGTTTGTAAAAAATCTAAAAATCTACAAGAAAGAAATCATAAATGAAATTGACGTTACGGATGATTATTTAAAAACGGAAGAAGATTTCGTAGAATTATTTAATTGGCTAAATGATAAAGCTGAAATTAGTCAAAAGCAATTTTTGGCGTACCCTAAATTCAAATTAAAAGAAGATAAATACAGATGGAATTTTGTAGAAGATAAAATCTATCCTTGTAACGAAACAAGAAATCAATTTTTGAATGCCGTTGCAAAAATTGGTATAGATAAATCTTTTTTTGATGCCAAAAACACTCAAGATTTATGGCATATTTTATATTCGGTTACCGATAAAATTGAAATAACAAAAGCAATTACAACTTTTGCCAAACGACATAATTTACCCGATGATTTTATAATAAAATTTTCAAAACTAAAACCTTACAAAAAAGAGTATGGCTCGTTTTCTGAAAAAGCAATTAAAAAGTTATTGCAATTAATGCGTTTTGGCAGCAATTGGGATGAAAACAATATAGACGCCAAAACATTAGCAAGAATTGACAAAATACAAACAGGGGAATTTGACGAAAATATGAGAACTCGTGTTAGAGAAAAAGCAATTCATTTAAGTAAAACTACAGATTTTCAAGGCTTGCCTTTGTGGTTAACCTCCTATATTATTTACGACAGACATAGCGAATCTAGCGATATTTCCAAATGGAAAACTCCAGCGGATATTGAACACTTTTTGAAACACGACTTTAAACAACATTCGCTCCGAAATCCAATTGTAGAGCAAGTAATTACAGAAACATTGCGTGTGGTAAAAGATATTTGGCGAAATTATGGCGAGGGAAAAGAAAATTTCTTTAACGAAATACATATTGAGTTAGGTCGTGAAATGAAAAATAATGCTGCAGATAGAAAAAGAATTACAGACAATATCAATCAAAACGAAAACACAAACCTACGCATCAAAGCTATTTTAACAGAATTGAAAAATGATGGAATAAATGACATTCGTCCCTATTCGCCAAGTCAGCAAGAGATTTTAAAAATTTATGAGGAAGGTGTTTATAGCAGTGAAATTAGAAAAGAAAAATTAGAAGATATTGATAAAATTAGAAAGAATGCTAAACCAACACCTTCCGAAATTATCAAATACAAACTTTGGTTGGAACAAGGTTATATTTCGCCTTACACAGGAAAGCTAATCCCATTAAGTGATTTGTTTACAACCAAATATCAAATCGAGCATATTATTCCGCAATCAAGATTGTTTGATGATTCGTTATCCAATAAAGTTATTTGCGAGTCTGAAGTGAATGAGCTGAAAAGTAATATGACGGCTCTAGAATTCATTCAAAAAAACGAAGATAGAATCGTAACCTTAACTGGAGGAAAAACAGTTAAAATTTTCACTAAAGAAGCCTATAACCAACATATCACAAGCTATTACAGCAAAAATAAAAACAAGCAAAAACGATTATTGAGTGAAGAAATACCTGAAAAATTTATTGAAAGACAGCTAAATGACACTAAATACATCAGTAAAATTGTAAAAAACCTTTTGAGTAAAATAGTTCGAGAAGATGAGGAACAAGAAGTAACCTCAAAACATATTGTTTCGTTAAATGGTTCTATAACTTCAAGAATGAAACAAGATTGGGGCTTGAATGATGTTTGGAACAAAATAGTTACACCTCGTTTTGAACGTTTGAATGCAATAACTAATTCAAGTGATTTTGGTAAATTAGAACTCAAAAAAGACGAATTTGGAAACTCTGGAAAACAAGTTTTTCAAACCACTGTACCTGATGCTATTGCAAAAGGATTTTCTAAAAAAAGAATTGACCACCGTCATCATGCTTTGGATGCTTTGGTAATTGCTTGCGTAAATAGAACTCACATCAACTATTTGAATAATCTAAATGCAAAAGATGAAGATGACAAATCAATCAAACACGAATTAAGAAACAAACTTTGTTTCAAAACAAAAACTGATGCGAACGGAAATTACAAATGGGAATTTTACAAACCTTGGGAGAATTTCACAAAAAAAGCAGAAGATGAATTGAATCAAACTATTATTAGCTTTAAGCAAAATACTAGAGTTATCAATAAAACGGTAAACAAATATCAGATTTGGAAAGAAGAAGATGATGCAATGAAAAAAGTTACCATTAAACAAACTAAAGGAGATAATTGGGCAATTAGAAAACCAATGCACGCAGAAACCGTAAGCGGAAAAGTATTTTTAAAACGAATTAAACAAAGTCATATTACTATTGCCAATGCTTTAGAACAAATAGAATTGATTGTTGATAAAGAAGTTAAAAGACAACTAAAATCAAAAATTAAATCCTATCCCAACAACAAAGAAGGCTTAATAAAACATCTTAAAGCCTTCCCTGTAATGATTGATGGAAAAGCAATTGACAAAGTTCAGGTTTATGAAACTATAGAAGCCACAGCTACTAGAGAACGAAATAATTTAGATATTACATTTGACGAAAATAAAATTAAAAAAATAACAGATACTGGTATTCAAAAAATTCTATTAAAGCATCTTAAGCAAGAAATATATCAAAATGCTATTGATGAGAATGGAAAAAAAGTTCCTTCTCACGAAGTAGCATTTTCAGAAATAGGTCTAGAGGAATTAAACAAAAACATTAAAGCACTCAATAATGGCAAAAATCATCAGCCTATAAAAAAAGTTCGAGTTTTTGAAGAAAGTAAACGGTTTTCACTTGGACATATCGGTAACAAATCAGATAAATATGTTGAATCTGCAAAAGGAACAAACTTATTTTTTGCAATTTATCAAGATGAAAATAGAAAACGAAATTACAAAACTATTCCTCTAAATGAAATCATTGAAAGTCAAAAATTAGGTGCTTTTGAAAAATTAAAACCATATGAATGTTCTGTTCCAAATACTTATATAGATGAAAAAACTCAAGAATTATCTTCTCTTCTCTTTTATCTAAATCCTAATGATTTAGTATTTGTTCCTACTATTGAAGAAATTGAAAACCCTAACAATATTAATATTCAAAACTTCACAAAAGAACAAACTCAAAGAATATATAAATTTACAGATGGTAGTGATACAACTTGCAATTTCATACCTGCAAGCTCTTCAAGTTTAATATTCAGTATAACAAAAAAAGATCAGGAGAAAATTGGTTTAAATTATCCTATCCAAAATGAATATGGTTTAGGAAGCCCTCAATCAAAAAATCAAAATTCTTTAAACGGAATTCAAATTAAATCTGTTTGTTGGAAACTAGAAGTTGATAGACTTGGAAAAATTAAAAGAATCATCAGATGATAAATTATTATTGCAAAAATCAATAGGATAGGGCTTTAGCCCATTCAACACAATATAAAATAACACAAATGGCTTTAGACAAACCATTTCGGCTAAAGCCATTTTAAAATCAATTATTATATCCCTCCAGCTAAAGCTGTAGACAATTCAAAAATGAGAGCAATTCAAAAATAATATGCAATTTAAATAACTAATTATGCCTTTTATCAAAACCTACATCCATTTTGTTTGGAGCACAAAAAATAGAGTTCCTTTTTTGGACAGCAAAGAATTAAGACAAAAAGTGTGGCATCATATTAAAGAAAATGCCAAATTGAAAGGGATTTTTGTAGATCATGTTAATGGCTATACAGACCATTGTCATTGTCTGGTTTCTTTAGGTGCCGACCAAACCATTCAAAAAATAATGCAACTCATCAAAGGTGAATCTTCGTTTTGGATTAACAAAAACAAATTGTGTTTGGATAAATTTGAATGGCAAGATGAATATTTTGCGGTTTCAGTTTCGGAATCGATGGTTGATAAAGTTCGGAATTACATTAAAAACCAAGAAGAACACCATAGCAAACAAACATTTCAAGAAGAATATGATGAATTTATTGCTAAATATAAATTCCAAAAAGAATAGAATTTGGCTAAAGCCATATACATTATTATCATTTTATCCCCTCCAGCTAAAGCTGGAGGCAATTCAAAAGCTGGAGGCAATTCAAAAGCTGGAGATAATTCAAAAGCTGGAGATAATTCAGAATTTTGAATTCAACATTTTCCAAAATTGCATTATTCCAAAATCAATAGGATTGGGCTTTAGCCCATTCGATAATATAAAGCAATCGAATTTGGCTTTAGCCAAAATATTTCGGCTAGAGCCATCTTGACCACATAATATTTTCCCGCCTGCTAAAGCTGGAGGGAATTCAACAAAAATAAAAAATGATTAAACGAACCCTTTTCTTCGGTAATCCCGCTTATTTGAGTACCAAAAATGAACAAATAGTCATATCCTATCCAGACAAGGAACAAGAAACCAAAACTGTGGCTATCGAAGATATTGGGGTTGTCGTACTTGAAAACCAACAAATCACCATTACCAATGGTTTGCTTGAAAAACTGATTAATAATAATGTGGCATTAATCAATTGCGACGAATACCACTTGCCTATTGGTTTGTTAATGCCTCTCAATGGACACACTGAACAAACCGAGCGTTTTAAAAATCAGATTAATGCTTCTGTCCCACTCAAAAAGAATTTGTGGCAGCAAACCATTAGCTCCAAAATTATGAATCAGGCAGGATTACTCAAAGAAAAAGGAATTCCGTGCCGAAAAATGGAACTTTGGGCAAAAGAAGTCACATCAGGAGATGCACTGAATCACGAATCGAGAGCGGCAGTTTTTTATTGGTCGAACCTCATCCCAATAGAAAATTTTACTAGAGGACAAAAAGGAATTCCACCCAATAATTTACTGAATTATGGTTATGCTATTTTACGAGCGATTACGGCTAGAGCCATCGTCAGTTCTGGAATGTTGCCCACTTTAGGAATCTTTCATCGCAACAAATACAATGCCTATTGCCTAGCCGATGATATTATGGAGCCCTATCGTCCGTATGTTGATTTGATTGTATGTCACATCATGGAAACTGAAGATACTTTTGAAGAATTGACCATTGACATTAAGAAACAATTATTGAGTATTGCCAGTATAGATGTTTTTATTGATGGAAAAAATAGTCCGTTGATGGTTGCAATGAGTAGGACAACACATTCCTTACACGAATGTTTTGAGGGAACAACAAGGAAAATTTTATACCCTGTTTATGTATGACGAACATTACACCCGTTTAAACCAATATAGAAGTTTGTGGATATTAGTATTTTTTGATCTGCCCACCGAAACACGCAAAGAGCGCAAAATAGCCAGTACATTTCGTAAGAAATTATTAGACGATGGCTTTTCTATGTTTCAATTTTCGATCTATATGCGCTTTTGCGCCAGCAGGGAAAATGCCGAAGTACACACCAAACGAATAAAAAACAACTTACCCGAACATGGTAAAATTGGCGTTATGCAAATAACGGACAAACAATTTGGGATGATGGAACTTTTTTATGGAAAAAAATTGGTAGAAACGGACAAGCCTTCACAACAATTAGAATTATTTTAGTCTTACAGGATTAGAAAAAAGACTAATATCCTCTTATTACAACATATAAACACCACCCTTTTTTAATTTCAAAATAAGACCATAACTACCAACATATCAAACGATTGAATCGCGGTATGTTGGGAATTATAAGCTAAAATACAATTTTGAAAGCAATTCACAACTAAACCCTACTCCATCAACTAAATCACTAGTTGGGAATTATAAGCTAAAATACAATTTTGAAAGCAATTCACAACGGAAATGTGATTTGTAAATCATAATCATAAGTTGGGAATTATAAGCTAAAATACAATTTTGAAAGCAATTCACAACTGAACAGAACGAACTCCTTTATCTCCTGATGTTGGGAATTATAAGCTAAAATACAATTTTGAAAGCAATTCACAACTAAAAGACCCTGGAAATAATGCTGAATCCGGTTGGGAATTATAAGCTAAAATACAATTTTGAAAGCAATTCACAACCTTTAGACAGTTTCCAATAGGTACTTTAACGTTGGGAATTATAAGCTAAAATACAATTTTGAAAGCAATTCACAACGGAGTAGCTA
>NZ_JANOQD010000068.1:0-92634 GCF_031422135.1 Flavobacterium sp.
TGGAAACACAATCAGAGGTGGAATGCATGGTATGAATTTAACTGGATATGCCGACCTAACAGCCCCATATACTTTTGCTGATAAAGGTAATTTCATAGGTTTTTTTAATTATCCAAATATTATAGAAAATTTTGGAACCGATGGTGCTGCGAATCCAGTTTCCTATGGTATATTTGCTGGTAATCAACATGATGTTAAAATAGAATATAATAATATCAATAATAACAATGGAACGGGTGTTAATCACCTTTATAATTTATACGGAATTCAATTGCTTGGAAGTATATCAACGAATCCCTTAATTTCCAATAATCAAATTAAACTACAAAGCGGTAGTAATAATTTTCAATTACAAGGTATTGTTAATTCTTCCGGTACTAATAGCACAGTAAACATCAACAACAATAACATTCAGTTTGCTTATCCAAACGGCGTAACACCTGCAGCAGTAGGGATACGCGGTATAAATAATGCGTCAATTCCAACGACACTTAACATTAACAACAATATAATTGAAGGTATTACAGGTGTGCCCATTGCTGGAACTAGTGAAACCAATTTTATCATAAATAATACTACAACTGCAACAGCAAATGTGAATACAAATAACAATATCATTAGAAATTTTGAAAGAACAGGCGCAAGCGGTACTATGTACGGTATTAGAATTTTTGCAAACAACTGGACTGCGAATGGCAATACCATTGACAATTTAAAATGGTCAAATGTTACTGCCACTGGGGAAACAGTAGCCATTCTAAATTTTGGTGCTAGTACAGCCAATACTTATACTAATAATATAATAAACAATCTTACAACTGCTACCACAGGTGCAATAGTGGGTATTCGTGATTTTTTTGCTGGAGCGAAAACCGTTAATGGTAACACCATTTCAAATTTCACTAAAGTAGCAGGAACCGCCGATGGTGGAACCTTTGTAGGCATACTATTAGGTGGAACAACCAATTCTATATTTGGTAATAATATTTTTGGATTTACAGGTAACTTTATTAACGTATCTGGCATTCTTGCAACTTCGTCAGCTGGCGGTAACACAGGTATTCGTGAAAACAAAATTTATGATTTGTCAAGTACTGCAATAAATGCAATAGAAGTTATAGGTATTAGACAAGATGGTGATGCAACAGCAGCAATTTGGAATAATGTAATTTCTGGACTGACCGCTCCCAATGTAAATTCAACCGCTTTTACCCTAAATGGTATCTCTATATCTGCTAACACGCCAGCATTGGTTTATTATAACACTGTTTTAATTTCGGGTACAAGTTCAGGAGCCAATTTTAGTTCAAGCGCCTTTACCTCGGGAAGTATGGCCAATCTTGTTCTAAGAAACAATATTTTTATAAACAATGCTGTTCCAAAAGGTACTGGTCGTGCGGCTGCTTATTTTAGAAACGGTACAGCTTTAACCAGTTACGATGCTGTTTCTAATAATAATTTATTGGCAGGAACTAGTATTTTTTATGATGGTACAAACACTGATGCAACTCTAGCAGCCTTCAAAACCAGAATGGCAACGCGTGATCAAGCATCAGTTTCTGAAACATCAACACCTTTTACAAGTACTGTGGGATCTAGTTTAGATTTTTTACGTTTAGCAAATGGTGTAGTTTCAGTTGCTAACAATAATGCTTTGCCAATTACATCACCAGCTATTACATTGGATTATTTTGGTGTAACCAGAAGTACTACAACACCAGACATTGGAGCGTCAGAATTTAATGGTTTGGTTTGTACTGCACCAACTGTTTATGCAGTATCTGGTGGTGGTAATGGTTGCGGAACCACAGGTGTTCCTGTAGGATTGGTCAATTCTCAAACAGGTGTTAATTACCAATTAAAATTAAATGGTACAGCTACAGGCAGTTTGGTAGCGGGAACTGGAACCTCATTTTCTTTTGGAAATCAAACAGTTGCTGGAACGTATACTGTGGATGCAATAAGTAATGTGGCTGGTTGCACTACGCCAGTTGCTATGTCAGGAAGTGCTGTTGTGACTACTAGTCCAGCCGTAACGGCCACTATTAGCGGAACTAATGTTTCATGTTTTGGAGGTGCCAATGGTACAGCTACTATTGCAGCATCTGGCGGAACACCACCTTTTACCTATTCTTGGTCACCATCTGGAGGAACAAATGCTACAACAACTGCAAGAACAGCAGGAAACTACACCTGTACTATTACTGATGCGGTAGGTTGTTCTATAACAAGAAACATCACAATATCACAACCAACTTTACTAGCATTTGCAGGTGCATCGCAAAATAATGTTGCTTGCAACGGAGGCTCAACAGGGGCTGCAAGTATTACTGTAAATGGTGGAACAACGCCGTATACTTATCTATGGTCTAATGGTGCTACTACGCAATCCATAACAGGTTTAGTAGCTGGTGCATATACCGTTACCGTTACTGATGCGAATAGTTGTACTTTTACAAGAAATTTTACAATTTCACAACCAGCTTCGGCATTAAATGGAACTACTGTGGTGATCAATGTGGCTTGTAATGGCGGTTCAAACGGAGCAATAAATTTAACGCCATCTGGCGGAACTTCACCTTACACATTCAATTGGGGCGGAGGAATTACCACAGAAGACAGAACAGGATTAGCTGCTGGAACGTATTCGGTAACTATTACTGATGTTAATGGATGTCCTCGAACTGTAGGTGGTATTACGGTTACTCAACCTACAACCGCAGTAAACGGAACTACAGTGGTAAACAATGTATCTTGTAATGGCGGTTCAAACGGAGCTATTAACTTAACACCAACAGGTGGTACAGGACCTTACACTTATGTTTGGGCAGGTGGAGTTACGACCGAAGATAGAACGGGGCTTGTTGCCGGAACATATTCTGTCACTATTACGGATTCTAATGGATGTACAGGTACTGTAAGTGGTATTAGTGTTACGCAACCTACAACTGCACTTTCTGGAACAGCGACAATTACGGATGTTACCTGCAATGGTGGTAACAACGGAGCAATTAATTTGACACCCGCAGGTGGAACGGCACCTTATACATACTCTTGGATTGGGGGAATAACCACTGAAGATCGAACAGGCTTGGTTTCTGGAAATTATTTTGTAACAATTACTGATGCAAACGGTTGTCCGAGAGGACTCAATTTCTTTGTTCCACAACCAACAACACTTGGAGGTACATTAAATAGAACTAATGCAACTTGCTTTGGAGGTAATAACGGAACTCTGAATTTAACGCCAAGTGGAGGAACTGCACCTTACACATACCTCTGGGCTGATGGAGTTACTACTGAAGATAGAACAAACTTAATTGCAGGAAATTATTCGGTAGTAGTTACAGATTTAAATGGTTGCACAGTAACCTTAAATCAAATTGTATCGCAACCCGCATCAGCAGTGTCTGGAACAGCGACAATTACGACTGTTACCTGCAATGGTGGTAACAACGGAGCAATTAATTTGACACCAACAGGTGGTACAGGACCATACACTTATGTTTGGGCAGGTGGAGTCACCACCGAAGATAGAACTGGGCTTCCTGCTGGTGCATATTCTGTAACTATTACAGATGCTAATGGATGTACAGGTAATGTAACTATTGGTGTGTTTCAACCAGCAGCAGTAAACGGAACTACAGTGGTAAACAATGTATCTTGTAATGGCGGTTCAAACGGAGCTATTAACTTAACACCAACAGGTGGTACAGGACCTTACGCTTATGTTTGGGCAGGTGGAGTCACCACCGAAGATAGAACTGGGCTTCCTGCTGGTGCATATTCTGTAACTATTACAGATGCTAATGGATGTACAGGCACTGTAATTATTGGTGTGTTTCAACCCACAGTAATTTCTACTTCTGTAGGTTCACAAACTAATGTTTCTTGTTTTGGTGGTGCAACTGGTGCTGCGAGTGTTTCTTCATCTGGTGGAACTTCTCCATACACATATGCTTGGTCTAATGGCGCGGTAACGTCTTCAATAACTGGTTTATCTGCAAATACTTATACTTGCACTGTAACCGATGCAAATTTTTGTACTGCAACTCGTAGTTTTACAATTACGCAGCCAGCGGCTGTAAATAACGCAGTTTCACAAGCCTTAGGTGTTTTAACAGCTAATCAAAATGGTGCTACTTACCAATGGTTTCAATGTCCTAGTTCGTTACTTTCTGGAGAAACTAACCAGAATTATACACCAACAGCAGCTGGAGATTACAAAGTAGACGTCACACTTTTTGGTTGTACAGTAACTTCAAGTTGCGTTACTGTGACTACTTTAGGAAATCAAAGTTTTAGTTTTAATTCTAAACTATCAATATATCCAAATCCATCAAGAGATGTATTTTTTATAAATAGTGATTCTCGCGGTAGCTTGGTTGTTTACGATTTGATCGGAAAAATTATAAAAACTGAAAACATAGATTTAGGTACATCAAAATTAGATTTAAGTAACTATCCAAACGGAATTTATTTAATGAAAGTAACTAATGAGAATAATCAAACAAAAACCATAAAATTGATTAAACAATAGTTTTAAATGAATTAAGGCTTCCAAGATATCTTTGGAAGCCTTTTATATTTATAAAATGATGAGGTTTCCCTCGTACGATTTCATTTTCTAATTCGGTGACTTTTTAATCAATACTTAAATGATAAATTCAAAAACGAAATAATTTTAAAAACCAATTTTTATGAACAAACATTTACTCAAAAAACAGAACAATACCTTTACTAAAGGAAAATTTTGGACCAAAACACTAGCCACGCTACTATTTTTAACAATGCTAAGCGTTACAAAAACGCAAGCACAAAATCCTGATTTAAAATGGGCAAAAGCCATGGGTGGTGCGTTTTCAGACGATTCAAAAAGTGTTGTTGTAGATGCCGCAGGTAATATCTATACTACAGGTTCCTTTCAAGACACGGTAGATTTTGACCCCAACGCGGGGGTTTTCAACCTTACTTCTGCTGGAAGTTTTGATATTTTTGTTTCTAAACTAGACGCCACAGGTAACTTAGTTTGGGCAAAAGCCATGGGTGGTACTAGTGCGGAAATTGCATATAAAATATCATTAGATGCTACCGGCAACGTCTATACTGCAGGTTATTTTTCAGATACTGCAGATTTTGACCCCAATATCGGGGATTCGAATCTGACTAGTGCAGGTAGTACAGATATTTTTATTTCCAAACTGGATGCATCAGGCAATTTTGTTTGGGCAAAAAAAATGGGTGGTCTTAGCACAGATCTTGCATTTAGTATTTTCACAGATACTGCCGGGAATGTTTACACTACAGGTTATTTTCAAGGAATAGCAGATTTTGATCCCAGTACAAGTGTTTTAAATCTGACAAGTAATGGCGGAAGTTATGATATTTTTGTTTCCAAACTGGATACGTCAGGAAATTTGGTTTGGGCTAAAGCAATGGGTAGTACTGGTAATGATATTGGGTATGATGTCAGTGCAGATGCCGCTGGAAACGTACATACGACAGGTTATTTTAATGGAACAGTAGATTTTGACCCAAATATAGGTGTTTCAAATCTCACTTCTTCGGGTGGTCAAGATATTTTTGTTTCTAAATTGGACGCATCAGGTAATTTGGTTTGGGCAAAAAAAATGGGTGGTGGAACAGGAGATTTAGGATTATCAATTATTGTAGATAACGCTGGAAACGTTTATACTACTGGTTATTTTCAAGGAACTGCAGATTTTGACCCTAATGCAGCGGTTTCTAGTCTTACAGCTTCCGGAAGTGCAGATATTTTTATTTCCAAACTAGACACCACCGGTAACATAGTTTGGGCAAAAGCTATGGGCGGAACGCTTACAGACATTGGATACGACGTAGATGTCGATGCAACTGGCAATGTGTACACCACAGGTTATTTTCAAGGAACAGCAGATTTTAACCCCAGTGCGGGAATTACAAACCTAACTACGGCAGGCGGTCAAGATATTTTTGTTTCTAAACTTGACGTTGCTGGAAATTTGGTTTGGGCAAAAGCTATCGGTGGAAGTAGTAATGATGTTGGAAATGGCATCCGAGTTGATGCTTCTGGCAATGTTTACACCACTGGTTATTTTCAAGGAACTGTAGATTTTGACCCTAATTCAGGAACTTCTAACATAACATCTGTAGGTGGTCAAGATATTTTTGTACACAAAATGAATGTTGCAGGAGCTGCTCTAAATTTTGATGGAATTAACGATAGAGTCACTATTCCAACACAACCTCTTTCAAACCTTACAAATTTTACTATTGAAGCTTGGGTATATTCAACAAATACAAGTTCTTATCAAACTATATATGCAGAAGGTAATACATTAGACAATAACCCTATGTTTTCTTTAACTAAAATGGCAGGTACAACTGGTTTTGAGATTGTTTTGCGTAACAGTTCAAGCGTTGGTCTTGTCGTATCGAGTACTGCTGGTCTAGTACCATTGAATACTTGGACTCATGTTGCATTTTCAAGAACTAGTGCAACAGAAGCGAGATTATATATAAATGGATTAAATACAGACTATTTTGTATTTGCTAATCCAGGAAGTATTGCAGTAAATTCGGCCAACATTGGTGTGCGTCAACGAGTTAGTTTTGATGGTTTTTTTAACGGTTCTATAGACGAAGTTCGAATTTGGAACCGTGCTTTACCGCAAGCCGAAATTGCAAATAATATTTATTGCGAGTTGGCTGCTGGACAAACAGGTTTAGTTTCATATTACAAGTTTAACCAAGGAATAGATAGTGTCAATAATAGTGGTAATACTACTTTAATAGATGCTAGTGGCAATAGTAATACGGGAACATTAACGAATTTTTCACTTACAAGTACAACTTCTAATTGGGTCGCACCAGGTGGCGTAAATACAGGCAGTACTTGTGGAACATTTTTAAGCACTAGTAATTTCGATTTTTCATCAAAAATATCAGTGTATCCTAATCCGTCAAGAAATGTCTTTTCTATAAACTCTGATGCTAGCGGAACATTTGTGATTTATGACATAATGGGTAAAATAATTAAAACTGAAAGCTTGAGTTTAGGCACAACGAAATTAGATTTAAGTAAGTACCCAAGCGGAATTTATTTGTTTAAAGTGACTAACGATAGTAATCAAACTAAAATCATGAAGTTGATTAAGCAGTAATCTAATTACCCTTAAATAAAATGAAAACAAAAATCAAGAACAAAAACCTATTTTTTATCGCATTATCGCTTTGTTTATTTATGCAAAATGTGTCTTTAGCACAAGTTATCGGTACAGATTGGCAAAGTGTTGCACAAGGTCAAAATTTTGCATATCGATCCGTTGTTTACGGCAACGGTTTGTATGTTGCTGTGGCAAATGATGGAGTGGGAAAACGCGTTATAACGAGTCCCGATGGAATAACCTGGACAAACAGAAATTCTGCAGTAGATAATCTTTGGGAATCTATTACATACGGCAATGGTCTTTTTGTTGCTGTAGCACTTTCAGGAACGGGAAATCGCGTGATGACCAGTCCCGATGGGATTACTTGGACCAGTAGAACTTCAGTTTCTGATAATCAATGGAGCAGTGTAACATTCGGTAATGGAATATTTGTTGCGATTTCTTATTCAGGAATAGGAAATAGAGTAATGACCAGTTACGATGGAATTACTTGGACCAGTAGAACTTCTGCAGCCGATAATGCATAGCGGTCTGTAGTTTATTCTTATGATTATAATTTGTTTGTAGCTGTAGCATCTACTGGTATAGGAAATCAAATAATGACGAGTACTAACGGAATTACTTGGACTATTAGAACAACACCTGTTGATAATGCTTGGTTTGATATAACTTATGGTAATGGACTTTTTGTTGCTGTATCTATTTCAGGAACAGGTAATCGTGTGATGACAAGTCCTAACGGAATAAACTGGACTATTAGAACTTCTGCTAATGACAAATTTTGGCGTTCGGTAGTGTACGGCAATGGACTGTTTGTTGCGGTAGGGGAATCTGGAACAGGATCTATAATGACAAGTACCGATGGTATCACTTGGACAAGTAGAAACCCTGCTGCAAATAATGCATGGCAATCTGTTACCTTTGCCAATGGTTTATTTGTTGCAGTATCTGATTCAGGAACGGGAAATAGAGTCATGACAAGTCCCGATGGAATTACATGGACGAGTAGCACTTCACCATCAGACCAATCATGGCGATCTGTTGTATATGCTAATGGATTGTTCGTTGCTGTTTCAGCCACAACTGCAGGAAATCGAGTCATGACAACTCCTGATGGTATTAATTGGACAGATAGGGCTTCAGCAGCTAATAACACTTGGCGTTCCATAGTTTATGGTAATGGGTTGTTTGTAGCAGTATCAGATTCAGGAATTGGAAATCGCGTGATGACAAGTCCTGATGGTATTACTTGGTCCAGCAGAACTTCTGCATCAGATAATAATTGGTTTTCGGTAACCTACGGTAATGGACTTTTTGTAGCTGTTTCCTATTCAGGTGTAGGTAATCGTGTGATGACAAGTCCAGACGGTATTACTTGGACTAGTAGAACTTCTGCAATCGATAACTCTTGGAGTAGTATAACCTACGGCAATGGTCTATTTGTTGCAGTATCTCAAACAGGAACTGGAGATCGTGTGATGACGAGCCCTGACGGTATAATTTGGACCAGTAGAACTTCTCCTGCTGATAATCAATGGTTTTCAGTAACGTACGGCAAGGGTCTTTTTGTAGCCGTTTCATTTGATGGCGTTGGAAACCGAGTAATGACTAGTCCCGATGGAATTACCTGGACTATTAGAACTTCTGCCATTGATAATAATTGGCAATCTGTAACGTATGCAGACAATCAATTTGTTGCGGTTTCTCAAACAGGAGTCGGAAATCGGGTGATGACCAGTTTAGATGGTATAACATGGACTAGTAGAACTTCTGCAGCTAATAATCAATGGCGTTCTGTAACTTATGGTAATGGTATTTTTGTTGCAGTTGCGGTTTCAGGATTGGGAAATCGCGTTATGATATCTTTTTGTAACAGACCAAATGTTTCTAATCCCATAAGTGCCTCTCGATGCGGCGCAGGAAGTATTACTATCTCTGCAACCCCAAGTGTAGGTTCCATAAAATGGTATGACGCACTGGTAGATGGAAATGAAATTGTTACTGGTGGGAATTTCTCTGTAACGGGTAATAGCTTAGCTATTAATAATTTAGCCGCTACCACTACCTATTATGCGCAATCAGTTGATGGAACTTGTGCGAGCGTAAATAGAATTGCTGTAACGGCAAATATAAACACTGTAGCACCAACCGCAAACGCACAACAATTTTGCAACGCTGCAACAGTGGCAAATTTGGTAGCAACTGGAACAAATATTAAATGGTATGCTACAAATACAGGTGGAACAGCTTTGGCTTCTACAGCTTCTTTAGCTTCTGGAGATTATTTTGCCTCACAAACTATTAATGGATGTGAAAGTGTTTCTAGAACTTTAGCTACAGTAACAGTTCCAATTATTGACCAAAATATTACAGAAGCATTAGGAGTTATTGCTTCAAATCAAAATGGTGCATCTTACCAGTGGTTTCAATGTCCAAATACTTTACTTTCTGGAGAAACCAATCAAAACTTTACGCCAGTTGTGGCTGGTGATTATAAAGTGGATGTAACACTTTCAGGTTGTACGGTAACATCTAGCTGTATAACAGTGACTACTTTAGGGAATCAAAATTTTGCTTTTTCTTCTACATTATCGGTTTATCCTAATCCGTCAAGCGATGTGTTTTTTATAAATAGTGATGCTCGCGGAACAATTGTGATTTATGATATCATGGGTAAAATAATCAAAACGGAAACTATCGATTTAGGTATTACAAAATTAGATTTAAGTAACTATCCAAGTGGAATTTATTTAATGAAAGTAATTAACGAGAATAATGAAACTAAAACGATTAAAATTGTAAAACAGTAGTAGTAGATTTTTTTACAATTAACAAAAGTCGGTTTTGGTAAAACGAAATCGGCTTTTTTGTTTTTATTAGTAATTTTGCCTTATGAGACAAATAAAACTAATCTGGGATTTTCTTTTAAAATAAGGGTGAAATTTAAACTAATCTTATCAAAATAATTAAGCAATAAAAAGGTTTTTATATCACTTATTCTGATTGTATTCCAAAAAAAGAGTTGTTTTTTCATAATGCATTCCAAAAAAGTTGTATTTTTGATAAAAAAAATTAACTTATGGTTATTCGATTTTTAGAAAGCACAATTTCTTCCAGTTTGTTTAAAAACAAAGTGATTTTATTATTAGGAGCAAGACAAACTGGTAAAACTACTTTATTAAAAAAAATTGCATCACAAAATGAAAATGTTTTGTGGCTCAATGGCGATGAATATGACATACAAGAACGATTCAAAAATGCAACCTCAACACAACTAAAAGCTTTAATTGGCAATAACAAAATGCTGATAATTGATGAAGCGCAAAGAATAGAAAATATTGGTTTGAGTTTAAAAATCATACACGATACCTATCCAGAAATTCAAATTATTGCAACTGGCTCATCAGCATTTGAATTAAAAAATAAAACCAATGAACCCTTAACAGGACGCAAATTTGAGTACCAACTATTCCCTATTTCCTATGCAGAAATGGCAAATCATCATAGCGAACTAATAGAAACTCGGTATATAAAAACCCGTTTGATTTTTGGTTATTATCCAGAAATTATCAACAATGAAGGTAATGAAATTGATATACTAAAGTTTCTTGCAGACAGTTATCTTTTTAAAGATATATTAATGCTAGACACTATTAAAAAACCTGAAAAATTAGTTAAACTATTACAAGCATTAGCTTTTCAATTAGGCTCTGAAGTTTCGTATAATGAAATCGGAAATTTAATTGGTCTAGATAGCAAAACGGTAGAAACGTATATCAATTTACTAGAGAAATCATTTATTGTATTTAAACTCAATTCACTAAACAGAAATTTGAGAAATGAATTGAAAATGGCAAAAAAAATATATTTTTATGACAATGGTATTCGAAATGCACTAATTTCAAATTATCAAATTATTGAAGCAAGACAAGATGCGGGAGCATTATTTGAAAATTTGCTAGTTTCAGAGAGAATGAAACGCAATCATTATGCAAAAAATTATGCAAACACTTATTTTTGGCGCACCAAAGAACAACAAGAAATAGATTATATAGAAGATAAAGATGGTCAAATTGATGCTTTTGAATTTAAATGGAATAATAACAAAAAAGTGAAATTCACTAAAACATTTACAAATGCTTATCCAAATGCAACCACTCAATTAATAAATAGTGAGAATTTCGCATCATTTTTAATTTGATTTTCAAAAATAATCAACTTTAAACCTTTATAAATAATGGAGAGAAAAATAAAACTAATCTGGGATTTTCGTGGTCCAGCAGCTTCAAAAACGGCGGAACATCATGAAATTCATCTTAAAGAATTTATAATTTCAGAAAAATTACCATTAAACATTACTGGTTTTGAAATTCTAAACGATATGCACACCATTGCTTTTATGGTTGTAACTGATGATTACATGATTTCTGTAAGAGACGCATTGAAACCACATCGAGGGGAAGTTTACAGTATAGATTAGTTTCTGTTTTTAAACATAGTTACCATTTCTTTAATTAATAAAGCTGACAATGCTCCTATTGCAAAAATGGAAAGGAACTGAACTGTTCTGATATTTTCATTTCCAATTATTCTACTGTAATTTCCTATGCTTATGATTAGCAAAACAGCCAATAGTATTCTTTTTCTTTTTTCCATTTTTAAAATATTTTAATTTGCCACTTCGCTTATAAACTTTATACGCATCAATCGCAATTCTTCGGTATCATAATCACCATCAAATGCTGCAAGAGCATCCTCTATTCTATCTGATTCTGATTCCATAAAATAATCGTGAATTTCTTCTTGCTGATCCTCGTCCAACATATCGTCTACCCAGTATTTTATATTTAATTTGGTTCCAGCATATACAATTTGCTCCATTTCTTTGAGTAAAGTATCCATATCCAATCCTTTTCCTCTAGCTATATCTTTTAGAGACAATTTCTTGTCAATATTTTGAATAATATAAAGTTTATTAAGAGAATTTGCACCAGTAGATTTGACAACTAAATCGTCTGGACGAATAACATCGTTATCGTCAACATATCGAAAAATTAATTCGATAAAATCGGCTCCATATTTTTTAGCTTTTCCTTCCCCAACGCCGTGAATATTAGTCAATTCTTCAATAGAAATAGGATATTTCAATGCCATATCTTCGAGTGAAGGATCTTGAAAAACTACAAAAGGTGGAACATTGAGTTTCTTGGCTACTTTTTTGCGTAAATCACGCAGCATCGACATTAGAACCTCGTCAGCCGTTCCAGACGATTTTGCAGCAGTAACTATTGCTTCATCTTCGATTTCACTATATTCATGATCTTCAGACATTAGAAAAGATTGTGGATTTTTGATAAAATCCAATCCTTTTGGAGTCACTTTAATAATTCCATAAGTTTCTATGTCTTTTGACAACAATCCATCAACTAAAGCCAATCTTAAAACTGCCATCCAGTACCGTTCATCGTAATCTTTTCCAGATCCGAAAAGTTTTTGCGCGTCTGTTCTGTGCGCTTTAATCATTGCGTTTATTTTACCCATAAGAGTGTATACAACTTCTTTGGACTTATATATGTGCTTTGTATCACGAATAACCTCTATCAGCTTCACCACTTGATCTTTGGCTTCTACTTGTACTTTTGGGTTACGCATGTTGTCGTCCATATCGCCACCTTCTCCCGTTTCAGAGTCAAATTCCTCTCCAAAATAATGCAATAAAAACTTACGCCGTGACATTGACGTTTCTGCATAAGCAACAACTTCTTGAAGCAAAGCAAACCCTACTTCTTGCTCTGCAACAGGCTTTCCAGACATAAATTTTTCGAGTTTCTCAACGTCTTTATAGGAATAGTATGCTAAACAATGTCCTTCGCCTCCATCACGTCCAGCGCGACCTGTTTCTTGATAGTAGCTTTCTAATGATTTTGGAATATCGTGATGAATTACAAATCGAACGTCGGGCTTGTCAATTCCCATTCCGAAAGCTATTGTTGCCACCACAACCTCAACATCTTCCATAAGAAACATATCTTGATGTTTTGCTCTTGTCTTAGCATCTAAACCAGCGTGGTATGGAACTGCAGAAATACCATTTACTTGTAAAACTTGAGCGATTTCCTCTACTTTTTTTCGAGACAAACAATATATAATCCCAGATTTCCCTTTGTGTTGTTTTATAAAACGAATAATATCTGACTGAACATTCTTGGTTTTAGTTCGTACTTCGTAATATAGATTTGGTCGGTTGAACGATGCTTTAAAAGTATTAGCATCTGACATATCCAAATTTTTGAGAATGTCTTCTTGTACTTTTGGGGTTGCTGTAGCGGTTAATCCAATAATTGGAACATCTCCTAAAAGTTTAATAATATTTTTTAAATTTCGGTATTCAGGTCTAAAATCATGCCCCCATTCTGAAATACAATGCGCTTCATCGATAGCTACAAAAGAGATTTTTTCCTTTTTGAGAAACGTGATATACTCTTCTTTTGTCAGAGATTCTGGCGCAACATATAATAATTTTGTTAATCCCGAAGAAATATCTTTTTTAACTTGTGCTATTTCTGTTTTAGTGAGCGACGAATTTAAAACGTGAGCAATACCATATTCTGAAGACAAACTTCGAATAGCGTCTACTTGATTTTTCATCAAGGCTATTAGAGGCGAAACTACTATAGCAAAGCCATCTTGTATCAATGCAGGTAACTGATAGCACAAAGATTTGCCACCACCAGTAGGCATTATCACAAAACTATTGTGTTGTGTAATAATACTTTTTACGACCTGTTCCTGTAATCCTTTGAATTGATTGAATCCAAAATATTTTTTTAACTCTTTGTGTATATCTATTTCGTGTGAATTCATTCTTTATTAATAGTATTTTATCTAAATTTGCACAACATAAAGATACAAATTTCTTTTACAAATACAAATTTAAAAATATTCTGTTTTGATATCAAAAGAAAATATTTTGGCTTCGGCCAAAAAAACCATTCTTTCCGAAAGTGCTTCTATTGCAAAATTAAGCGATTTCCTAACGGATGATTTTGCAAAATCTGTTGAAATTATTTTTAATTGCAAAGGAAGATTAGTGGTTACAGGAATTGGCAAAAGTGCTATTATTGCTCAAAAAATGGTTGCAAGCTTCAACTCTACTGGAACTCCATCACTATTTTTACACGCAGCTGAAGCCATTCACGGCGATTTAGGAATGGTACAGCCTAACGATGTTACCATTTGCATTTCAAAAAGCGGCAATAGCCCAGAGATTAAAGCTCTGGTTCCATTACTAAAAAGATTCGGCAATCCATTAATTGGAATGACTGCAAACCTAACTTCTTATTTAGGTAAAGAATCCGATTATATTTTGAACGCACACGTGGACGAAGAATCGTGTCCAAACAATTTAGCTCCAACCAATAGTACAACAGCGCAATTGGTTTTGGGCGACGCATTAGCAGTTTGTTTGATGGAAATACGAGATTTTAAAAGTGAAGATTTTGCCAAATACCACCCTGGTGGCGCATTAGGGAAAAAATTATTACTACGTGTTGGCGATATGCTTGATATGAGCCACAAACCGATGGTTACATCAGACAGTTCAATCAAAAAAGTAATTTTTGAAATCTCTGAAAAACGTTTAGGAGTTACTGCTGTTATTGAAAATGAAAAACTAATTGGAATTATTACTGATGGTGATATTCGAAGAATGCTAAACAACAACGATACTTTTACACATTTATCTGCTAAGGACATAATGACTAAAAATCCGAAAACAATCGAATTAAAATCGATGGTAGTCGATGCATTTAATATCCTTGAAGACAATTCGATAACACAATTAGTAGTAGTAGACCAAGGGAAATATGCAGGAATATTACACTTACACGATATTTTAAAAGAAGGAATCATATAATGGCAAAAAAGAACAAATCTGAAATGTCATTTCTAGACCATCTGGAAGAATTGCGCTGGTTACTCGTAAGAAGTACTATTGCTATAATAGTTATGGCTTTTGTAGTTTATTTTGTGAGTGATTATGTTTTTGACACCATTATTTTCGGCCCTACCAATCCAGATTTTGTAACCTATCGGTTTTTTTGTGATGTTTCTAATTATTTAGGCTTCGCCGAAAATATTTGTATTACCGAACTCCCGTTTAGCATACAAAATACAAGTATGGAAGGACAAGTAAATGTATTTGTTTGGACGTGCATCACGGCTGGATTTATACTTTCGTTTCCTATAATATTATGGGAATTATGGAAATTTATTAGTCCCGCTTTATATGAAAACGAGCGCAAAAACGCTAAGCTATTTATTTCCGTAGCCTCAATATTGTTTTTTTTAGGTGTTTTGTTTGGGTATTTTGTTATTGTTCCAATGTCCATCAATTTTGTAGCGACATTCAAAGTAAGTGATATAGTAAAAAACGAATTCAATCTTGAATCCTATATTGGAATGATTAAAACTTCGGTTATTGCTTGTGGTCTATTTTTTGAATTGCCCATTTTAATTTATTTTTTAACCAAATTAGGATTGGTAACACCTACATTTTTAAGAAATTCAAGAAAGTATGCCATTGTAATTTTGCTAATACTTTCAGCTATTGTAACACCTCCCGATGTAATCAGTCAAATTACAGTGGCAATTCCAATGTTATTAATATACGAAGCCAGTATTTTCATATCGGCATTTGTACTAAAAAAAGAAAAGAAAAATGAGTAATTTAGTCAATGAATTCAACGATTATCGTTCGAAAATGAACGAAAAATTATTAAACGACAACAATAAAGTTATCAAGAGGATTTTTAATCTTGATACCAATACCTATGCAGAAGGCGCACTAGATGTTCGCACCAAAGAACTTTTAGGATTGGTCGCATCTGCCGTTTTGCGATGTGACGATTGTATCAAATACCATTTAGAAACGAGTTATAAACTAGGCGTTACTAAAGAGGAAATGATGGAAACAATGTCAGTTGCAACATTAGTTGGTGGAACGATAGTAATTCCGCATTTGCGAAGAGCTTACGAGTTTTGGGAAGCATTGGAAGAAACTAAATAATTGTTAATGTGTTGATCTGGTTATTTGTTTATTCGTTAATTTGTCGAATAATCGAATAACCGAATAACCGAATAACCGTAACGAATGATTTTAAGAGCAGAAAATTTAGTAAAAACCTATAAGGGACGTAGTGTTGTAAAAGGCATTTCGGTAGAAGTAAACCAAGGTGAAATTGTAGGGCTTTTGGGACCAAATGGCGCAGGAAAAACAACTTCTTTTTATATGATTGTAGGTTTGGTAAAACCAAATTCTGGAAACATATACCTAGACGATTTGAATATTACTGATTTTCCGATGTACAAAAGAGCTCAAAACGGAATAGGTTATCTGGCTCAAGAAGCATCGGTTTTTAGAAAATTGAGTATTGAAGACAACATTTTGAGTGTTTTACAATTGACCAATTTATCCAAAGCGGAGCAAGAAGCCAAAATGGAATCACTTATTGATGAGTTTAGCTTGCAACACATTCGTACCAATCGTGGTGATTTGTTGTCGGGTGGCGAGCGTCGAAGAACTGAAATTGCACGCTGTTTAGCAACTGATCCTAAATTTATATTGCTTGACGAACCGTTTGCAGGCGTTGATCCTGTTGCCGTAGAAGACATTCAAAGAATTGTAGCTCAATTAAAAAACAAAAATATTGGTATCTTAATTACCGATCATAATGTTCAAGAAACTTTAGCCATTACTGACAAAACGTATTTAATGTTTGAAGGCGGAATCCTAAAAGCAGGAATTCCTGAAGAATTAGTAGAAGACGAAATGGTTCGTAGGGTTTATTTGGGACAAAATTTTGAGTTAAGGAGAAAGAAGCTGGAGTTTTAGTAAAGCAATAAGTCAAAGTTAGAAAGCAAAATTAGTATATCTAGTATTTTTAATGCTATCGTTTGGCTACTAGAAGATCCTTCTACCTAAAGCTCAGGAGGACATCATCACTACCATTGTTTTTTAATACTTACAACATCATTTCATCAACAATTCTTTCAAATCCTTCGTAGTTCCATTGTAAACATTGACATCAACACAACCTCGAATGCCTTCTATTTTTCCATTTTCGGTAATTTGCCATAGCGACCAATCGGAATCAATATCGTGGTAAAAAGCAGTATAATTAGCAATCCAAAAAGGATAGTCTTCAAAATCGTTTTTTAGAAAATCATTGTAATAACTCTCGCTACTATAAATAATGGGTTTTACTCCATAATGCTTTTCAACTTTATCCAACCAGCGCTGCAAACCTACTTTCAAACTATCTATAGATTGATGACGTGGCAACTTCTCGATATCTAAAACAGGTGGAAAATCTCCTTTTTTGAGTTTTACCGTTTTTATATAATTATTGGCTTGATCGATAGAATTTTCGTTAGGTCGATAATAGTGATACGCTCCTTGATACATATTGGTTTCTCTGGCTTTACCCCAATACTTATGAAACTTACTATCCGTTTTATTGCTTCCAGCCGTGGCACGAATGAAAATAAACTCAATGGGGTTTCCTGTTTCTAAATCACTTAAAAGATCCCAATTGATTCGTTCTTGGTATTCCGAAACATCAAGACCAAAGGCTTTCTCATTATGGACCTTAATCACTTCTGACAAAGAAGCTTGTCTGGTTTCTAAAGGAACTCTATCGGTTTTGAAACTTAAATAATACGCCAATGCATCTCGTTTTGTATATAAAAAAACACTCAAAATGAAAACGATCACAATTACAATAAAGGGTTTACTCCAATAAAAAGGAGTGCTTTTTGAAGTTTTTGAATTTCTGCGAACCGGCTTTCTAGTCATAAATTAATTCGAAATGAGAAAAAATATTATTTTTTCTTTATAAAACTATTATTTATAACCGAAAGCAAGACATAAAAAACAATAATCATTGCTACACCTAGGTTCCTAAAAAACAAGATGAAAAACAAACACGATATTAAAAAGAAAATTTGAAGTGCATTTTTTTTCAACGAAAAATATTTAATTTTTAAGGAGAACAATGGAATTTCGGCATTCATTATAAAAGCACTTAAGAAACAAAGTGCAACATAAAACCATTTAGAAAATAAAATTGCAGGCAAGTAATTAATAGAATCTGGGGTTAACCACAATGGAATACTCAAAAAAAACAAAGCATTAGCAGGAGTTGGCAATCCAATAAAAGAATCCGTTTGACGTGTATCGATATTAAAATTTGCCAAACGATAACATGCTCCCAAAGTTATTACAAATCCCAAGTAGGAAAATATGCTATTTTGACCGAAGGCATACTCATTTGAAAACATTTGATACATCACATAACCAGGCACAACACCGCTTGTAACCATATCTGCTAATGAATCCAATTGTAATCCAAGCGGACTAGAAACTTTGAATAATCTGGCAAAAAAACCATCAAAAAAATCAAGGAAAATTCCCAAACAAACAAACAAAAAAGCGTTTTGAAAATCGAGTTTTGATACAAAAACTAAAGCGATACAACCACAAAATAGATTTAGGAGCGTAATACTATTTGGAATGTGTTTTTTAATATTCATTTTAAAAAAATTAGACTTGACAAATTAAGCAAATTTAACACAATAAGTTTATACATTGTGGAGTTTATTATATCAGATTTTTATTTAATCTTTGCAATCTAATTATAACGTGTTGAAAAAACTCGCCCTTTACTTATTTTTGTTCTTCTTTTGCCTACTCAAAGCACAAACCGTTCGTAAATATTCTAATGAATTTATGAATATTGGAGTTGATGCTCGTGCGTTTGGTATGGCTAACGCTATGGTTTCTCACACCAGCGATGTAAACTCTGGATACTGGAATCCAGCGGGTTTACTCAAAATTGAAGACCGTGAAGCATCGCTTATGCACGCTAGTTATTTTGCTAATATTGCCCAATATGATTATGCAGCTTTTGCTACTAAAATTGACGATCGTAGTGCTTGGGGAGCCTCCATAATACGTTTTGGTGTTGACGACATTTTGAATACCACACAACTTATTGATGCCAGCGGAAATATAGATTACAACCGAATAAGTCTGTTTTCAGCAGCAGATTACGGTGTGACTTTTTCATACGCAAGAAAATTGCCTGTACAAGGATTTCAGTATGGAGTGAATGCTAAAGTAATTCGTCGCATCATTGGGAAATTTGCCAATTCTTGGGGGTTTGGTTTTGATATAGGTTTCCAATTTGAACGTAAAAATTGGCAATTTGGATTGATGTTACGTGATATCACAACCACATACAATATATGGAATATTGACGAAGAGGAGTTTAAAAAAATAAAAGATGCACAAACTTTGAACCCATTGCAAAATCAAGATTTACCTGAAACTTCCGAGATAACATTGCCAAAAGCACAATTTGGTATGGCAAAAAAAATTGTGTTTCATAACGATATGACTTTATTGGCCTCAGCCAATTTGAATATGCAATTTCAACAAACAAACGATATTATTTCGTCAAGTTTTGTGAGTATTGATCCTGCTTTAGGTTTTGAATTTGGCTATAATAATCTGGCTTTTTTGAGAGCAGGTGCTGGAAATTTTCAACGAATTCAGCAACTTGACGGCTCAAAAAATGTAGGATTCCAACCCAATATTGGTTTAGGATTTCAATACAAAGGCATTTCGATAGATTATGCTTTGACAGATTTAGGCGACCAAAGTGCTTCGCTATACTCCAATGTTTTTTCGGTAAAAGTAGACTTGGGTATTTTTAGATAAATTACAATTCGATGTTAAAAAAAATACTTGTTTTAGTACACTTCTTTATCTTTCTATTTGGTTTTGCCCAAACATCTCCAATTACTACAAACACTAAAATTAGCATTTTAACGGTTGGTACTGCTAATGCTTCGCATTCTTTTTATGGACATACGGCTTTGCGAATTTACGATTCTAAATCCAATATCGATGTCGTTTACAATTATGGAATGTTCGATTTTAGAACCGAAAATTTTATGTTCAAATTTGTAAAAGGTGATTTGCAATATTATGCTGAAGCTTATCCGTATAAAGATTTTGAATACAGTTATCACCAAGAAAACAGATCTATTTATGAGCAGCTTTTGAATCTTTCGCTTGACGAAAAACAGCGATTATTTAACAACCTAAATTCCTCATTGTCTTCTAACGATAAATATTACACCTACAAATTTATTGACAGAAATTGCACTACCAAAGTCATCGATGCATTAAATGTTGTTTTAAAATCGAAGGTAATTGTTAAAAAGAATGTTGATTCTAAAACCTATCGTGACGTTCTGTATCCGTATGTTGAAAATCAATTTTATCAGAAATTAGGCATCAATATTATTTTTGGGACTAAAGTCGACAATCAAGCTACCTATCTTTTTCTTCCGTTTGATTTGATGGAAAATTTGAATCAAACAAAACACCAAGGCAAACCATTGGTTTTAGAAAACAAAACCCTTTTTGAAGCCCAAAAAAATGAAACTGGATTTTCGTTTTTTGATAGTATTTACTCTTTAATTACGGCTTTATTAATCATCGTGGTTTTAAATAAAAAAGCACTAAATATTATTTATTTTTCCATTTTGGGATTAATAGGATTGTTGTTTTCTGTAATTGGTTTGTATTCTTTCCATCAAGAAGTGTTATGGAATTATAACATCTTATTACTAAATCCTTTGTTGCTCGTTTTAGTGTTCTTTATGATGAGAAACAATCAAAAATGGATTAAACGGATTAGCCTTGTTAGCTTACTACTACTTGGAAGTTATACCATTTATATGCTTAACAAAATCCATCTTTGGATTGTATTGCCTATCATTATTACAAATGCAATAATTCTTATACGACTTTATTTAAAAAAAGAATAAATGTAAATTATTATTGACCACGATAAAACAAAATAGTACTTAACGTTTTTATAGTGATGTTTATATCTAGAAAGACACTTCGATGCTTGATGTAGTATAAATCATATTGCAATTTTATCAAACTATCTTCCATTGATTCTCCATAAGCATAATTTACTTGAGCCCAGCCTGTAAGACCAGGTTTCACAACGTGTCTGGTTTCATAAAAAGGCATAATTGTAGCAATTTCTTTAACAAATATGGGTCTTTCTGGTCTAGGTCCAATAATAGCCATATCGCCTTTCAAAACATTTATAAATTGAGGAACTTCGTCCAAACGAGACTTTCTTAAAAATTTCCCAAACGGAGTAATTCTTGAATCATTGATTGTTGCAAAAACAGCTCCTGCAACTTCTGCATTAAGAATCATTGAACGTAATTTGTATATTTTAAATACATTTCCGTTCTGTCCCACGCGTTCTTGTGTGTATAAAAATGGACCTTGATTGCCAATTGCATTACCTATAATAACTAATGGAGACAATAAAACCCCAACGAGTAGTCCAATTAAAGATATTATAACTTCGATACATCGTGCAAATATTAAATACAACTTGTTGTGATTGCTTCTTGAGAAAGGAAAATATTTATAAAAATCACGAGCTACATATTGAACCGGAATTCGTTGTGTAATACTTTCATAAACTTGTGTATATTCTCTGACTACTGTTCCGTTTTCGAGTAATTTTATTAATTTATTGTACAATTCAACAGTTATTCCATCCGTTTTTTGAGAGGCAATTACAATTTCAGAAATACCGTTTTTATCAATAAAGTCTTCAATGTTCTGTAATTTAATTTGTTGTATGAAATTATATTGAAACGATTTTTCGTTACTCGCATCTGAATTAATATATCCTTCGATTTTATAATGCGGATCAACACTTTGCAACCCAATTACAAGTTCTTCAAGCTCTTCTTGATCACAAATTAGAATTACCTTTTTGATAAATCGAGTTGATGCAAAAAATTTGACATACATTATTCGCCAAAACCATAATGCAGAGAATATTGCAAAGTAAAACAGTACAATTTGCAACCTGTTTTCTGGTAAAGTTGGTGTTATTAATGGTGTTAGCAGATAAAATAACACTGTTGTTGAACTTGCTAAAATGATACTTTTTGTGATTTGATTTTGATTGCTGGCTACCTGCAAATTATACATTTCAAACACCGTTGCGAAAAATGAGATGTATATGGATAAAATTATAGTCCAATAAAAATTAGTTTGTGAGATTTTAAAATAATTAAAATCGAAGATAATTCCTAGCAGATGCAATACGGTCAAAACGAAAACAATATCAAAAACACGAAGTAGAATTTTTCGTTCAGAAATTTCGAAATGTATTTTAGATTTTGAGGTCATTTTAATAAAAAATTTATACTTTTTTAAACAGTTTAAGAATACTCTTCAATTATATATCTCGGACGTTTCTTTGTTTCTGTATATATTTTTCCAATGTATTCTCCTAAAACACCAATGGCAATCAAAATAATAGATCCTAAAAACCATATTGATAAAATTAAAGAAGACCAGCCAGCAACTGTTTTTCCAGTAAAGTAAGAAAACAAAATATAGAAAAGCATAAAAAAAGAAATAACAAGTATGGTTATTCCTGAAAGAAAAATTAATCGGAGTGGTTTGATACTCATTGATGTTATCCCATCTAAAGCAAAATTTAACATCTTTATGAACGGATATTTAGTTTCGCCTGCAAAACGAGCTTTTCGCTGATAATATACTGTTGTAGTTGAAAAACCTAACAACGGCACCAAGCCTCTTAAAAATAAATTACTCTCTTCAAATTTTGAAAACTCATCTAGTGATCGTTTACTCATTAATCTATAATCAGCGTGATTATAGATTGTTTGAGCTCCTAAAAAATTCATTAATTTATAAAAAAATAATGCAGTTTGTTTCTTAAAAACACTATCAAAATCCCTTGCTTGTCTCACACCATACACAATTTCAAAACCATTTGAGTGTTTTTCGACCATTTTTGGAATAACAGCAATATCATCTTGCAAATCGGCATCAATCGAAATTACTATATCGTTATCTAATTTAGCCGTTAACAAACCAGCCAATAATGCATTTTGATGTCCAGCGTTTTTGGCTAATTTTAAACACTTTACATTTTCATAATTAGATTTTATTTCCTGAATATTATTCCATGTATTATCAACACTGCCATCATCAACAAATAACAAACCACTTTTATCAGATATCTTATTTTCTTTAACTAAATCATAAATAATATTTTGCAATTGAGAATTGGTCTCAAATATCATTTTTTCTTCGTTAAAACAGGGGATCACAATTGTTAATTTCATTATTTAAAATTGGATTTCATTACTATTTTTTTATGAAAATATTTTTCAAGCTCATCATTAACCAGTCTATTATAATGCTCTGGCCAACGAATAGGCAACGTATTTGGTTTTGCATATAAAGGTAATACATATATTGTATCTCTATCGGAAGATTGCATCTCTTCGTATGTTTTACTTATTTGATTATTGTAATTCACGACTCTCAAAGACACAATATCAATGTAAGCATTCATAATATTATGTTTGTTACTAAACCCAATTAATAATACCAAAAGAAGAAGACCACTAAAGGAGTTTTTATTTGGTGATAATTTTGATATTAAAGAAGTTAAATACGAATAATAATAAATAATTATTCCGAAATAAAGAATTAAAAAAACAATAAATATAGGAGCAACAGTTCTAGGAGCATTCCAACCCGTAGAAATCAAACTCGGGAAAAAACCTGCAAATATTATAATTAAAAACAAACTAAATACTATCCTTCTTTCATTCAATTTCACTTCCCGTGAAGTCATATGTTTTTTAGCAATTTTACCTATTTGTTTCCAACACATAACTGTTACTAAAATAGCAGATGGAAGCCAAAACAGTAAGTAAAAAAAACCTCTTATTATAGATTCTACTATAGCTTTTGGGAAATTTTGAAAAACCCCTCCAGTTTCTTTCGCTCTTACTAAATTTCCTGGTGCCGTTATAGAAATGTAAGTTGCTAAACAAACTATTAGAAATAAAAATATCCAAATTAAAATAAGATTAGTTTTAGCTTTTCTTTGATGAATTAAAAATAAAATAGAAAATCCAAACATATAAGCCATTGAAACTTCATTAGTTCCTGCAATTAACATAATTAAAACTGCGGCAAGCACTATTAGAACTAATGTTTTCAAAGAGCTATTATTTTTGAACAAATTTATAATTATAGCTATTAACAAAACCAGAAAAACGTTACCTGTTTGAAATGTATAGGCTCCTGAAATCCAGTAAATTGTTTCCCCAATTTGAGGCATTAAATTAAACACTAAAAACAATAGCGCTGAGAATAAAATTAACAAATCCTTACTTGAAACTTGAGGATTGCTTATCGATTTTAATAAAACAAAAAAAGAAGTTGATATACTAAAAATTATAAATAATGGTGGCAACCAAAAAAAGCGTAACGAACCATATGTAGCTGGATTAAGTATTGTTAAAAACAATTCTTGAGTATATCTACCACCCCAATTGTTATACCAAAATGAAACAGCCCCAAAAGTTGTTTTATCACGACCTACTTGTCCGAAATAAAGATCATCTCCCATTGGCAAATTGAAAAATGCAATGGTTACAAATGGAAGTAATGTATAGATTAGTATACATATCCATATGCTTTTTTCTAGTTTAAAGTTATTTTTTAAAAAAACCATATTGTTGAAACTTTGTTAATCGAAATATTCTTTATGCAAAACCGAAATATACAAACTAGTGATAACACAAAACAAACCCAGTAGACCAAATAAGGCTCTATAAATGTATAATTGTTCTCCAAAAAATGCTGTAACAAGCACCGAAATTATTAATCCTTTTAATCCAATTGAAAATCCTCTACTCACTTTCAAATTAACTAATAAATATTGTAACAACCAACCAAAATAAAGAAAGAAACCTACTAAACCTAGTTCTTTTATAACTTGTAGGTACATATTATGTGCTGTGTCACCTGCAACAACAATTAGCCTGTTATTAAAACCCATGCCAAATGGTAAAACTATAGGGTTTTCGAGCAAAAAATAGGCATTGCGTTTTGATAATGATTTTCTACCAGAACCTAAATCTTCGTATAAATTTCCTACATTGGCATTTTCAAAATCATCTATATTTTTAACTTTTTTAATGACTCGCCCATCAATAACTCTTTCTGCTGTTTCATATAGTTTATCGTTTATAAGTAAAACAACAAAAAACAAAGATGCAAAAACTAAAAGATAAGATAGAAATTTTCCAAAACTATGATATGCAAAAAAACCTATAAATACAAAAAAACCAACATATGATGTTCTAGAACCTGAAATAACTAATGCATAAAAACTCAATAATATAGTAAACGCAGTTAAAAAGAAGTTCACTTTTATTCTTCTTTCCAACACTACAGAAGTAGAAAAAATAAAGATGTATAAAAATGTCATTCCCAAAACAATTTTATTAGGTCCTAAAGTCCCAGATAAAAAACCACTATAACTTTTCTTATAAGAATCACTCCAAAGAAAGGGAATAAGTTCAAAGTTTTGAAAAATCACGACTAAACTTGTTACAATTGACAATTGGAAGAGCCAAGTTATATACTTTTCGCCACGTTTCTTCTTTAAACATAATATGTAAACGAAAACTCCTGAAATAAAGAAAACATACAAATGGAATAAGTACAAAAGTGTTTGTACAAAAAACATAATTTTATCATTATAAATACTTACGAATAATGTAATAATTAAAGTTGTAGAAGCCCATTTAAATAAATTCCAAAACCATCTAAAAATTTGAATTTTAGCCAAAACACCTTTTAAGATTACATTATACTTAAAATGAAACATTAGCAAAAATACTCCCACAATGTCATACAAACGAAACTCATTATCTCCAATTATCGAATACTTAACAATAGGCAAATTATAAAAGTAGGACAAAATAATCGCCAAAGTACTTAAATACAACAATCTATCATTTACTATTTTATAAAATAATAAGTACGCGTTATTTTGTTGATCACCATCCTTTTGTAATTCTATCATTCTGTTTTTATTAACCAATTCATATAACAATCTAATATTGAGTCTTGGGAAAAATTTTGAATAATTGTTGCTTGAAGTGAGGAACTAAACTCCAATCGAATAGATTCGTTTTCTATCAGTTCTACTATTCTTTTGTAAAAAGTATTCTCATCTTTAAAATCTACTACAAACCCATTTTTACAATCATCAATTATATTAGGTATTTCACCCACATTTGTTACAACCACTGGCAATTTATGCAACCCATATTCCAAAAGTGCTAACGGCAATCCTTCAGAATTTGAAGTCAAGACGGCAATAGTTGATTGATCTAATATGTTCTTGACATCTTCTCTTGATCCATAAAAAAAAACATTTTTGGTCAAATTTAGAGATACAATTAAGTCTTTTATTTCATTTGAATAAAGGTCATTAAAATCTTTACCTACAAGATGAAAAGTCCATTCCGAATTATATAATTTAATTTTTTGAGCTACTTGAAGCAATAAATGATGGTTTTTTTGGGCTCTCAAGTTTGCCAAACAAACCACCCGTTTTCCTTGAATACCTTCTAGTAGTGTGAGTTCCGAATTTTCTTTATCCAGTGATGGAAAATTAGGTAAATAAATAACATTCTCGAATTTAAGCTTCTTTTTTGACCAATCTTTTAAGGTATGATTTACCGAAATAATTCCATTAAAAAATGGCATCATTAATTTCAAACTTGAAGTGGGTCTTTTTTCCAAAAATTCACTATCTCCATAGTGATCGTGCCAAATTAATTTTATTGAAGGCAAACTTAATTTGAGTAAAAAAGCTAAAAAAAAGGAAGTACTGTGAGCGTGAATATAATCAATCTTATTTTTTTTGACAAACTTACGTAAAGTTGTTAAGGCTTTTAAATCAAACGTGTTTTTCTTGTTCAGAAACAAATAATCCACTTTATCGTCGATTTGATTTTCAAGAGGTCCTTTAGCTCTGGTAGATACTAATCCTGAAAATTCAATTTTATGAGACAGTGCATTGGCATAATTGACAGCCATACGCTCTGCACCACCTGCACTTAATGAATCTATGATTTGTAAAATCCTCATAATTGCAAAAGTAACTTTATTTCTTGTTCAAAATAATCTAAAGTATATTTTCTAGACCATTTCACTGCATTAACAACCTTTTTTTGATACAATTCTTCATTATTAATTAATTCTTGAATTGTCTTGACGTCTTTTTCTAAATTTATTTGCAATAGCAAACCTCTATTGCCATAATCCAACATATATGGGACACATGATACAGACGTAGCAATAGGTATGCAACCCCAAAACATTCCTTCAGCTATCACTTTAGGCCAACCTTCGCTTTGTGATGGCAGCAGTACAAAATGGCTGTTTTGATAGACTTTTTGAACTACTTCTAAATTTTGATTTCCCTTTAAAATTATATTTTTCTGAAGTTTTTTATCCAAAATATAGTTTTGCAATAGTTCCCTCTGATTGCCTTCGCCAAAAATAGACAACTCAACATTACAATTGTTTTCTAAAAGTTTTTCGACTATTTGAATTGCAAATAAAGGCCGTTTACCTGACGATAAAGTTCCCACAAAAACACATTTTATACCGTTATCAAAATTTCTAGACGAAATTTCCGTTTTGTCTGATTCGTTGTATGTTGCGGTAAAAAATGGTTTTATATTCTTAGTTTGATTTTTCCATTGACCATAAACCAAAACTTGCATTTTTTTTGTTAAGAAAGTGTTGCTTAAAATATATTTCTGCAATCGATAGGTAATAGGTTGCTTCGATTTTGGATCCCAATTTCCAGCATATTTGGCTGTTTTTATTTTGTGGGGGAAGAAAACCTGAACTATACATGCTAACAATCCGACATTTCCTGGGCAACGAAGGTGAATATGATCTGCCCAAAACATTGCTTTTAATATTATTTTAAAATTATAGATTACCTGAAAAAAAGCTTTGAAACCATTAGAAAAAGTTTTTACATTAAAATCGGAAAGTAAAAATATCTTAGAAATTTGAAATGGAATTTTAGAAACCAACAATCCGTTATCTATTTTCCAAGTTGGACAACAAAATGCAACTTGATCGGTATACTTCGCCCAAATCTCCATTTCTTTTATATAAGGACTATAGGCAAACCAATTATTTTCCTTTTGAATTAATGGTGCGTTGGAAACAATTAACATTTTCATTTTATATATATCCTTTAGAACCTTCGTTAGAAATTACTTGTACTGGAACACCCGAAACTACTGCGTTTTCCTCAATAGTTCTGTTTACGAGGGAACAAGCACCTATCAAAACGTTATCTCCAATTGATATTTTTCCTGCAATCACGGAATTAGCACCAATATAAACATTATTACCAATACTAGGAACACCTCTTCTATTGTTTAATCCCGAAATTCCAATTGTAACTCCTTGTGAAACATTACAATTGTTTCCAATAACTGTATTTGCATTGAAAATTATACCCCCGAAATGTCCGATGTAAAAAGAATGCCCAATTTTTGCAGATGCTGGTATGGAAATCCCTGTGATAATTTCAATGTGTTTTTGCCACAAAATGAGAGGAATTTTAACCAAAAAATTAAACGGAAATAAAGTGATTTTGGAATAACAAAAACTTGCTATTCGATATTGAAAAATTGCCCAAAAACCTTGCGTAAAAAAAACTATGGTAAAAAAATTTCCACCATATTTTTTGTATTTCTTAAAATCTGAAACAATAAGGTTTATTGTATTCATTATTTTTTATTAATATTAATTGTTGTGTATACATCTAAACAATGTCTTGTAGGATATCGGATTTTACGAATCCTACTGATGCAATTTGTTTCCTTTTTATTATTTATAAAATGGATTGATAAAATTCGATATTTTTCTGAACAATTTTTTTTAAATCGTACTTTCCCATTACAAATTCTCTTGCCTTTTTTTCTATTTGGGATACTTTTTCTTGGTTCTGAAAGACCCAAATAATTTTTTCGGCAATATCGTTAGAATCTTTCGGATTGCATAATAACCCCGTTTCATAATCAACAATGGTTTCTGGACCCGGTCCCAATTTAGTAAAAATAACCATTTTTTCCATTGCCATAGCTTCTGGCGCAACCAAACCTTGCGTTTCCATATGCGATGGAAACACACAGACTTGAGCTTCGGCATATTTTAACGGAATTTGTTCGTAAGGAATTATTCCTTTAAAACAAATAGATTCAGAAACTTCGTTAATTTTTGTGAGTTCTGTATCTTTTAGCATTTCAATATAAGAACTACCGTCAGGGAAAAACCAATCACGACCATAAATATCTAACGTTGCATTAGGAAATGCTTGAATTACTTTTGGAAATGCTTGTATTAATTGACGTACTCCTTTTTTCTCGCAAACTGTTCCTGCAAAGACTATTTTATTTGGAATAACTTTGGCATTTAATGATTTGAATAAATTTGTGTTTATGGGATAATTAATTCTTTCAACCCTTTTATTATGATAACTTAAATATTTTTCGGTGTGAGATTTTACATAATGGGATACTGCGACGAAGGCATCTGCTTTTATGAAAGAGCGTTTTTCTTGAAATCCTTTCCATTTATTGATGCTTCTATTTTCAGATTCTGCAAAAAAATGATGTCCACCGTGCAATCGAATTAGGTATTTGATTGCTTTATTTTTTTTGATAAATGCCAATCCTAATTCTGATGTCTCCACAATATCGATAGCGTTTTTATTGTGAATTTCTTTGATTTTTTTTTGAATTTCTTTGGAGTTAAAATACCAAGCTAGTCCTTTTACATTACTTTTCTTTAGTCGGTATATGTCAATTCCATCTTCCGAATATTCTTCATAATTGTTTGCATAATTAATGCCTACTACACTCACTTTGACTCCGTTTTCCACCAACTCTTGCGAAATTGTTTTCACAAAACTTCCTATTCCACCGTGTGGAAATCCAGTTTTAGGATACTCGTTAGTTATAAAACAGATGTGCATTTTTTAGCTTATTTGAAGATTTTCTTTAATTTTTTTGGAAGCATTTTTATAATCTCCTAGTACAATTTGCTTCCAATTGTCCATATAGACCGTGTTGTTTTCTGTTAATGCTTGTTGCACAACATTCATTATTTCTTTATTATTTTTCAGCCAATAAACCGCATTGGAATCTGACATACTTCTAAAATGCTGAAAATTATATATGGTTTTTGTTGACCATTTTTGTTCTTGTTTATCTTCCTGATCGTAATTAATAAAAATACAAGGTTTGTTATACATTGCAAAATCGAAAGCCATTGTAGAACCAACATTGATCACCACATCAGAATAATAGGCTGTACTTGCCAACAATTTTATATCTTCAAAATCTGGGTAAATAGTAGTCCACTTTTTAGTATCATTAAAATGCCAAATAGGTGGCGCTTCCTTAATTAAACTTTGGTGTTTTTTTACAATTTGATCAAATCGCCCTGACAAATCGACTGGGCAACGTCGAAACAAAATCTGATATTTCTCTTGCAAATTATCCTTGAAAATTGTTTGAACAATGTCTTCTAAATATTTAGGATCATCAGGAGATGTTTTTTCATCATCACCTGAGAAACAGATAATTTTTTTGTTTAAATCTAAATTGTATTTTTTGTAAAAAACTTCTTTATCAATTACATTATTTGAATTGGAGTAAAACTCAAATTGTGGTGTTCCAGTAATTATTATATTGTCTTGACTAATTTCAGGATAATACAATTTCATTTCATTTTTCATATATTCTGACCAAACCAAATAGGTATCGGCTCGAAGCGCCAATCTAGCTTTGGGCAGATTATCCCAAGAATAAATCACCGTAGTTGTCGAAATGCCTAAATCGGTGGCAGCAGCAAAAATAGTTGCCATTTTCAAACCTCGCTGGTGCGAACAAAAAACACTTTGGGGCTTTACTTCTTGCAAAATATTTTTTACTTGTGTGTAAAATACGTTTTTACGAATTGCTTTTTGATACTTAACCTCTAAAGTTAAAATTGTTGGATATTTTTTATAAAAAAAAGCAGTAGTTTGAATTGTTTTGTAAAATATTTTTTTAAAAATGCCTTTTTGATTCCAATTCCAGTTGGTTAGCAAACTCAAATTATCGACTTTCTTTGCATTGAAATATAACCTAGACAGACAAATTAATTCCCGCAAAAATTTTTCTTTCAAACCTTCTTTATAATCAGGAATGGTTATAAAATCATTAATTTTTACTGTCTTTATTATGCAATCGATGGTTTGATGGTCAAAATTGCTCATCAATACTAAATCATCACTTATTCCTTTAAAAATATCAGAATACAGATAATTTTTAATGCCAACTCCATCAGGGAATAGTAGTAAAATTTTATTTTTTTTCATTGCGCTTTAAAAATCCCAACCTATTTTGGGTTTAATTCCCAAATGTAATTATTTTATTTACAATGAATTCCACGTCAAGCTCATAATACATAGGTAATCGGAGCAATTTATTGGTAAAACTATCACTATTTAATAAGTCACGTCCATCGTGTTTGCTCTCGTAATAAGGACTGGAATGCAAACTGATATAATGAAAAACAGCTAGAATATTATTCTCCTTGAGGTCATTTATCAATGCTGTTCTTTGAATTAGAGAATCACAAACTAGGTAAAACATATGCCCATTATTAGTGGCGTAGTCTGGAATTTTCATTATTTGAATCCCGTTTTTAGTTGCCCAATGATTCAAATTGTTATAATAATAATCCCAATGTTGCAGTCTCTTTTCTTGTATTTTGTCTAAATTTTCAATTTGTGCCCACAAAAATGCGGCAATTACTTCTGATGGCAAAAACGACGAACCAATGTCTACCCAACCGTATTTATTGACTTCGCCTCTAAAAAATTCGGCTCTGTTGGTTCCTTTTTCCCAAATAATTTCTGCTCGAGGAATAAATTTATCGTCATTTATGGATATCATTCCTCCTTCGCCAGCAATAATATTTTTGGTTTCGTGAAATGAAAAAGCTGCCATATGACCAATAGATCCTAATGGTTTTCCTTTATAAAAGGAATCAATGGCTTGTGCGGCATCTTCAATAACTATCAAATTGTATTTTTCGGCGAGTTGCATTATTTTGTCCATATCGCAAGCTACACCTGCATAATGTACTGGCACAATTGCTCTAGTTTTAGGTGTTATAAGTGCTTCTATTTTTTCGACGTCAATATTTGGATTATTGGAATAGGAATCGGCAAAAACGATTTTGGCACCTTGACGCACAAAGGCAATTGCAGTTGATACAAAAGTAAAACTTGGCACAATTACCTCATCGCCTTCTTTAATATTGGCTAAAATAGCCGCCATTTCTAATGCATCGGTGCAAGATGTAGTGAGCAAACATTTTTTGAAACTATACTTTTGTTCAAAAAAATGCTGGCATTTCTGGGTAAACATTCCGTTGCCTGAAATCTTACCAGAGTTTACAGCTTGCTCAATGTATTTGGTTTCGTTTCCTGATAGGTATGGTTTGTTGAAAGGAATCATTAGATTGAAATTGGTGTGAATTTAGCTTTGGCAGGTAATAAGAATTTCATAAAATTTTGTTCGTCTTCATTTCCACGCTTTGTATAGGTCCTGTTGCTAATGTTAAAAAATGAAATTGCATTGTTTTCAAAATCAATTTCTGAAACATCAGCCACTATTTTTATATGATTTTGATTCAAATTTGATTCAATCAAATATTGCTTCATTTTATCAATTTTTTCATCCAAATTTACTTCATTAAACTGGAATCCTATTTTATCGGATATGGATTTTGCTGGAGAACCAGCATATATTTCGTTATAATTCATGTCTTTTGTGATTACAGAACCTACCATTGCCATCGATTTGTCTTGTGCTGTAATTGGAGAAACGATACAATGTCCTACAAACCAAACATCATTGCCAATAACCATTGGTTTTTCAGATAAGAATCTACATCCTTCTAAAGTGTCACCAAATTTGATATGGCTCCAAATTTGCGAATGCGCACCAATTCCGCAATTGTTTCCAATACTAGTTCCACCTATGGAATCGATTATTGTGTATTGCCCTATCCAAGCATTATGTCCAATATGACAAGGTAAATATCCGTGAACATTGGTATTATGTTGTATTTTGGAATAATCGCCAATCGAAAAATCGTCGCAAATAATCTGGACATTCTGTCCAATATAGCAGTTGTCTCCTATCTGAATTTTTTTTGCATTACCATTGACACCTCTTATAATTGCCGATGGATGAATTATGGTGTTTGTACCCAGTATTAACTCGTCTGTTTGAATATTGCTCTGTGTCATTAATTCAAAATTTTATCAATAATGAAAGGTTTTCTGTTTTTGGTCTGATCAAAGATTTTACCAATGTAAACTCCTAATAATCCTATAGTTGTAATTATCGTTCCTGACAAAAACCAAATGGATAATATTAACGAGCTATATCCTAATACTTCTATTTCTCCTCTGAAATATTGCACAATGGTAACTAATCCTATTATTACAGTTGCAATGGATATTATCAGTCCAAATTTAATGCAAAGTTTGAGTGGTTTGTTGGAAAAAGAAATAATAGTATTGAAAGCCAAACTTACCAATTTTGAAATAGTATAGGATGATTTTCCAGATTCCCGTTCAGCGTGTTCCACGTTTACTGAAGTATTTTTAAACCCTACCCAATTTACAAAAAGTGGAAATGATTTTATATAATCGTTCATTTCTAAAACCTCTGAAACTACTTTTCGATTGTAAATTCCAAAATTTGCAATTGAGTTATCAAACTTTGTTTCGGTTAAAAAACGATATAGTATTCCAAATAATTTTGATGATAAACGCTTTAAAAATCGATCTTTTCTGTCCACTCTGTTCGCAAAAACAACATCGTAACCTTCTAAAGCTTTATTATATAATTTTAAAACTTCTTTGGGTTGATCTTGCAAATCACAATCCATAACAACAACCCATTCGCCTTTTGCTTGAGACAATCCCGCCATTATTGCTGGATGTTGACCAAAATTTCTACTGAGTCGGATGCTTTTTACTTCAGGAAATTGTTGTGAAATATTTTGCATAATTTCCCAACTATTATCTGGACTACGATCGTCAACAAGGATAATTTCATAAGTAGCATTAATCCCTACCATTACAGTTTGAATTTCGGCAACCAATTTATGCAGCATTTTTTCTGCTTTATAAACTGGACTTACAAATGAAATTGTTGGTTTCGTTTTTTGCATATACAACTATTGTAGCTTTAATTTGTTTCTGATCATAGCGTTTATAAAATATTTTTCCGAATTTTATAATTTATGCATTACCCTGTATAATCCATAAAATAGGACTAATATAGTCATTAAATTGTTTAGCAAAAAAATGTTTTTATTAATTTTTTTATTCGACTCTAAATCACTGTAATATACTAATGCAATTATAAACAAAGGGGTTAACCATCTTATTTCTACAAATGATATTATGATGAAAGAAAAAATGGCTATCATCAAAAAAAGAATAAATGGGATGTATAAATTTGTTTCTATTTTGTTTTTGAGAACATTGTACATTAAAAACATTATTAATATAATAACTATTAATCCTGTTTGTCTTATAGATTGCAAAATAACTTTTGAGAAATCTTTAAAAAACTCTTTGACTGTTAGTTTAAAATCAAATAAAACTCCTTCAGAAATGGTACTTGGCAATGAGTTTTTGCCATTTTTTAATAAATAATCATCTGTTTCTTGCCAACTAGGATGTTGCTCGTCATTCAGTTTACCATCATTAACCATTAACTGGGCTAAGTATTGTCTTTGTGCCCAATTTGATTTTACACCAACAGGTGGCTTTTTATTATCATAAGAAAAAGAGTGGTTGGTTATAATTGAGGGACTATTTATTAAAAAAAACAACCCTAACAATCCTATTGGGATTGCGATTTTATTAAGCAAATTCACTTTAGCATTAATTAATAATACAAATGATATTATAATAACTGGTATATAAACATATACTAGTTCTCTAGTAAAAAAAGCTACTATTAATGAGCACCATAATAATGGGATACTAGTATTCTTTTTGTTTTCTAAAAACTTATATACTTCATTAAAAAATATAAATAATGACACTATAAAAAGGGTATCATTAGTTCCTAGTAAAAACCAACCATTTGAACTGTAAAATAAAAAATAAAAATAAAACATTTTATTTTTTATTTCTCCAATTTTCCTACAATACAATAAAAGTAAAAGAAATAATAAAACATTAACCAGTCGCAAAGCCAGATAGTCCTTGATTATAAAAGATATTGGATAAGCTAAAATTAAATAAGCGATAGCCATTTTTTTAGAAATAGCTTCAAACCAATTATTTAGTTTTAAAAATTTTAAATCATTTAGAAATAAATGTTCATCCCCAGTACCTTCTACCTTTAAAGAGAAATAATAACAAAAAATTAAAAAAGAAATAATGATTAAAATTTTTAAAAGTGGACTTATGAGATTGTTGAATTTAAATTTCATTATGTATGTTATGTAAAGTAAAAAAAGTAATTACTACCTTTTTTAAATATCTCTAAATTGTTTTTGATGATTGAGTTCCCAAATATCGTTTTTTTCTAAAGATTCAAGAAACAATTCGGCAGAATTTCCTTGTCCAAAATCGTTTTCAGAAACGATAATTTTATGATTGTCAATACTTTTTAATGCTCTTGAAATATTATTTTCAAGATAATCAACATTAATTATATCCGTATGAACAGCACGATTTTGTTGACGTGTTCCTATGTTTATTATTGGAATTCCATAATATGGTGCTTCGCGAATGCCTGCGCTGCTATTGCCAATAATGAATTGGGCGTTTTTCAGTAATGTCAAAAAATATTCGAATCGCAAGGATGGAAAAACTCTAAATCTTGGATTTTCTTTCAATTTTTGATATGCATCGATAATGAATTGGCTTCCTAAATCGTTGTTTGGATAAATAACTACGTAATTGTGATTGTCGTTTTCTAGACTTTTCACAAAATCTTTTGTATAGGTTTGCATTTCTGCAACTTCGGTAGTTACTGGGTGAAACATTACGATTGCAAACTGATCAAAATCAATGTTATAATACTGTTTTACAGTTCCTAAATTAGGTAAATTATCCGAGAACATTATATCTAAATCGGGGGAACCAATGGTAAAAATCGATTCCGATATTTCGCCCATTTGTATTAAACGGTTTTTTGCCAACTCGTTAGAAACAAAATGAATGTGACTCATTTTACTGGTTGAATGTCTGATTAATTCGTCGATTGTGCCTGAAACTTCGCCTCCTTCGATGTGTGCAACCAAAATATTGTTGAGTGAACCTACAATTGCTCCTGCCAATGCTTCGACTCGATCGCCGTGAATAACTATCATATCTGGATTGCAATTTTTGACATATTCAGACAAGCCTTGAATGGTTTTTGCCAATGTCAAATCCATAGTGGTTTCGTGCGTGTGATTTTCGAATGTATGAATGTTTTTGAAATTGCAACGTTCAATTTCTAGCAAAGTATATCCGTATTCGTGTTGCAGGTGCATTCCGGTTACAAACACAAAAACTTCAAATTTAGATTTATCATCTAAAATTGAAATTAGCGATTTTATTTTGCCAAAATCGGCTCTTGTGCCTGTTAGAAATAGGATTTTTTTCATTATATGGGTTTTTGCCCCAGATGGAAATGGAAAGCCTTTTGAAATGGAAAACTAATTTTTGTTTTTTCAAAAAAGCGACCAAAGGAAGCTCTTTTTGGAAATTACAAAAATAGTTTGCGATGAAAAAGCTTGTAATGTACAGCTGGAATTGGCTCAAATAAATATTTTAAATTATATCTTCTAATGTTAATTGTTCGTCATTTTCGATATCTCGAGTTGCTTTTTTTCCTAAAATATCATTGAATTTTTCGGCTAGAATTTTTCCTGTTCCTGGTCGTTTTACCCAAATGTTTTCTCTGGTAAATTTATCGCCTTTTTTAATATTGGCAATGCTGCAAACGGTTGCAAATGCAAAATCGATGGTTACTTGTTCTTCAATGGCTGGTTTTTTGGTGCCACCACGCATTTGCCAGATTTCGTTGCTTGAAATAATGAGTTCTTTGGTTGCGTTTTCGTCCATACTGCACACAATATCTGGTCCTTGACGTTGCATTGTGTCGGTAAAATGTCGCTCGAGAATACTTGCTCCCAAAGCTACTGCTCCTAGACAAGCATTGTTGTTTAATGTATGATCTGACAGCCCAAAAACCTTGTCTGGAAAGGCATTTTGCAATTCGATCATCGCTCCGAATCGCACCAAGTGTATGGGAGTTGGATACAAATTTGTGGTGTGCAAAATCGCTACTGGTATGTTGTGTTTGTCGAAAATGGCAACGGCTTTTTGCACCGATTCGATGGTGTTCATTCCGGTGCTCAAAATTACTGGTTTTCCGAAACTGGCAATGTGTTCCAATAATGGATAATTGTTGCATTCGCCTGAACCAATTTTGTAGGCTGGAATGTCGAATTTTTTTAATCGTTCGGCTGCTGCTCTCGAAAACGGTGTGGATATGAAAATCATACCGAGACTTTCGACGTAGTTTTTTAGTTCGAGTTCATCGGCTTCGTTGAGCGAACAGCGTTCCATAATTTCATAAATCGAAACGGTGGCGTTGCCTGGAATTACTTTTTTGGCTTCTTTGTTCATTTCATCGGCAACGATGTGGGTTTGGTGTTTCACGACTTCAACTCCTGCCCGTTTGGCTGCATCAACCATTTGTTTGGCGACTTCTAGCGAACCTTCGTGGTTGATTCCGATTTCTGCAATGACAAGTGGCGGATAATCTGGTCCGATTTTTCTGCCTGATATTGTTATGTATGGATTCATTTTAATTAGAATTTATGTAGTAAATATTCGGCATAATCAAAATCTTCTTGCGTGTCTATATCGACATTGGCAAAAATATGATTTACTTGCAATGGAAAGGCGTTTTCGGAAATAATTGTATCTTCTAGAATTAATTTTGCTTTTGTAATGTACAACAACCCATTTTCAAAATAAAGTGGTTCTAAATCTTGGCTTCGTTGACCGATTTTATAATTAAAAGGAATGAATATATTGTCAATGATTTTTCCAAATTTTTGATGATTCCTGGAAACAGTAAATAAACTATTGAGATTTTGATTTTGAAATATTTCGAAAGCTTCGTTTAATAGATTTTCTGGGCGTAACGGACTAGTAGGTTGCAATAAAATTACGTTTTCAACTTCTTCTATATTTTGCAAAACGTGCTTGAGTGCTGAAACTGTTGGTTCGAAATCGCCAGAAATATTTTCAGGACGATTGATGACTTTGGCTCCGAATTGTAAGGCTATTTCTTTGATTTTTGGATCATCGGTAGAAACATAAATATCGTTTATACAATCTGAATTGGCTTTCGCAAATAAAATACTATGTGCAATAAGTGGCAATCCGTCTAATAATTTGATGTTTTTTTCTGGGAGTCTTTTAGAACCGCCACGAGCTGGTATTATGGCAATGGTTTTCATAATTATTTAGTTAACGCTAATTTCCCAAAGTCCTATTCCATCGCTTCGTCCTTTGAAAGCTAAAATTCCTTTGACGGGTTTGTGAATTTGACGAATTATTACTTTTTTTTGATAGATGACGGAAGCCATTTTTTCCTTAAAACTTTCCAATTGTTTTTGTCTAAAAAAATAGATTTTATCCTTTTGGTTTAAATTTATTTTAGGCGATCCGTTGTAATAATCACTGTATTCGTTCAAATACAATCTAGCATTTTTGTTATTGGAAATACCCATTATCAGTTCTTTTTCAACATAAATCCTTTGATTTGGAAACATTTTTTGTGATATTTTTGTCAAATACTCCACATTATTACGCATTGTTTTGCCATATTCAGGATTCTCATAGGATTTATAAACTGGAAAAATAAAAAACAATACTCCAAAAACTAGTAAATGAATGTAAAATCCTATTTTGAATATAGGATGTATTGTAATTTCATTTCTTTTGTAATACAACAAAAGTATGATATGTAAAAGCAGGTAAGGATAATAATAACTTTTTTTGAAAATCAAATATACCATAATATTCAATCCCACAAATACTACTGAGACTATTGAAGTTTTTCTGATTAAGACAATAATTCCCCAGACAAAAACTCCAGACAGTGTTAACCATTTGATAATGTTTTCTGGGCGTATTACTAGAAATCGTTGTTTTAATTCTGGTCTTACAAAAATGGGATCTAATAAATTATTAATGTCAAATCCTAAGAGAAGAAATACAAAAAAAACAAAAACCATCAGATACAAACCAATGGTTTTATAATCTAAGAGTTTTTTTTCAAGATACAAATAATGACCTATTACAAAAAATAAGGCCACAAATGTTGCTGGATGTATTAATGCCGCCCAAGAAAATAAGAAGAAAGCAAGGTAAATCCACTTGCCTTTTTTGAAAATAAAATACAATCCCCAAACCATAAATACAATAGCCAAAGCCTCAAATCTAAAATTATAGGTATAGACACTAGATACAAAAAACATACTTACAAAAAATTGCAGAAATGAATTTCCTTTAAAAATTTTATAAATGCCTATAAGCGTTAGGATTAAATAAAAAAAATAGGCAGATAAATAACTGTAATGCGATACTCCAAAAAGTTTAAATGGAATATAAAATAGTATAGCATAGGAATAATTCTGATATATTTGTCCGTCAGGTTCGTGAGCAAATCGACTCCAGCCCCATTCATTATTCAACATAGATAGTGTTTGACTCAAACTCCAAGGTCCATCACCATTAAAAATATATAAATTACCAATTTCAATATACTTGAAAAATAAAAACAAGAAAACAATGCCTAGAAATAGGTATTTGACCTGTTGATTATTTGAATTTATTACCATAGTTATTTTATAGCTTTAATTTTTTTGATAATACCAACTACTTTTGATTTAAGTGGATTAGGAATCCAATTTGACACTAAAAATTTTGAGTATGACATACAGGAATGGAAGCTGAAATTTTCTTCCTTGAAGCTTGAAATACTTTCTAATTTTTTAGTTGACCATTCTTTTTCTAAAACATTACCCATATGCCAAACGTATGATTTTGTTGACGAAAGCTTCCACAAGCCTGTTTTTTCAAAAGGCAAATCTAAATATATGGTTTCAGAACCTCCAGATACTGCAATGTTTGATTTTTTAATAGGGACATATTTAAGTGTTGGTGTTTTTCTAATCGTGCAACAAAAATGTCCAGCTCCTACTAAAGTGCTTACATCATTTTTAGTAAAATAAATAATTTGTTTATCGTATAGTTCCTCTGTTGCTTGATGGTCTCTACCAATACTTTTGTGAAAATGCTCTAAATCTTGAAAGTCACAAACTGTGCTTGACTGAGAGATTTTTATATTGCCCGAAAAAAAAGCATCTATTATTGCCGAAGAAGCATACCCATAGCTTCCTGGCATTGGATTCATAGAAACAAAACCCGCTTTTGAGAAATTTTTAAAAATAGAAAACGTTTCTTTTAGCCATCCTTTATCAAAAAAAACATCCGCATCGGAATAGGTTATGAATTCTTCGAAACTGGCACGAGTTTCGGCAATAATGGCATTCATTTTCCCTACATTTTCTTTATTGAATACTGCTTTATCAATTTTTTTATCTTTCCAAAGTTGATAAATGTATTGGTTCACTTCATCAGATGATGCATTAGATATTAATGTGATAACTGTATCTTCATTTATTGTTTTTAGCAAAGAGGCAATACAAACTTTAAAAACAGCAAAAGCATCAGTAAAATATCCTTCCGCATTTGGTATGTATACAGGAATAATAACTCTATGTGATTTACTTGATAAATCAATAGTTTTATGAATATTTGGATTACTTCCTATTCTCATAATGGTTTATAAGTTTTGTAATTCCATCTTCTAATGAAATTAATTCTCGCCCAAGTATTGCTTTCATTTTGTTTGTATCAGGACACCTTCTGGTCATATCGCCTTCTTCTAATGGTGGCAAATGAATTAGTTTCGATTTGGATTTGGAAATAGCGATTATCCTTTGCGCTAAATCTAGAATCGTCATTTCGATGTCACTTCCTACATTTAACACTTCATTTTTGCAATTTTCATCGTTCATTGCTTTGATACACGTATCAATATTATCGTCTACATAACAAAAAGAACGGGTTTGCAAACCGTCTCCGTACAAGTATATTGGCTCGTTTTTGAGTGCTGCTTTAATAAATCGTGGCACCACAAAATCTTCACTTTGATTAGGCCCATAGGTGTTGAAAAATCTAAAAATAGTATATTCTAAACCGTACTCTTGATAATAGGATTTAAAGAATGCTTCTCCAACATTTTTAACTATGGCATAGGGCAATCTTGAATTTAGCGGTGTTGTTTTTTCGTTTTGAGGAATCTCGAATGGTTCACCATATACTTCTGAGGAACTGGAATAAAAAACCCGTTTAACTCCTGAATTTTTTGATAAGGATAGGACATTTTTAATCCCTTCAATATCTTCTAGAACCATCATTGGATTTTCAAGCGTCCTTTTTACTCCAACTGTTGCTGCATAATGAAATACATAGTCAAAATTGTATCGTCCAAAAATAGGAACTATATCATTATAGTTATTAGCATTGGCTTTAATAAATTTTACGTTCGGCTTTTGAGGGATTTTTGATGCGCTTCCTGTGGAGAGATTGTCCACAATAACAATAAAATTGTTTGGATTTTCTGATAGTTTATTTGCAATGGCACTTCCTACATTGCCTGCTCCGCCTGTTATGAGTATTGTTGAGTTCATTTAATGTGTGTTTTTTATAAAAAGAATATATATCATCATTTTAATATTATTGAATTTGAAAATCCAAAAAAAGTCTAATATAAATAAATATTTAATTGTTTTAAAAAAACTAGTTTTTATTGTTCTAATTTGCATTTTACACAAATTATTAAAAAGTAACTGAAATTGTTTTTTATCAATTCTTTTTAACTCCAATTGTTGTTTTAAAACAAATTTCAAATATAATGGTAATTGCAAGTATTTTGCCTTTTCGTTTGAAATATTATTACTATGTACCCGATATTGAACTAATGGTTCAACAAGATAATAAAATTTAGTATAAAACGAAGTTCTTGTCCAATATTCTACATCCTCTCCTGCTGGCGGCATTTCTTCGTTAAAAAAACCTACTTTATCTAGTACTTCTTTCCTTACTAATGGTGTTGGCATCATAACCGTCCAATTTCCCATCATTCTCATCGAAACATCGCCGTGTTTGACATCTGGCGTTCCAGGTCTTCCTATTATTTCATTTTTTGTAATACCCTTTTCATCAATAAGTTCGCAACAGGAATGCACTAATCCAAAGTCAGGATTTTGTTCCAAAATGGCGACTTGTTTTTCTAGCTTTGTGGGCAACCATATATCATCATCGTCAACAAAAGCAATGTATTTGCCTTTAGCGGCTTTGATTCCAATATTTCTTGGTTTTGCTGGACCACCGCTGTTTTTGATTTTTATGTATTTAATTTTAGCATATTGCGAACAAATCTTTTCGTTCTCATCAGTTGGTGAGCCATCATCTACCACTATAATTTCAAAACTCTGAAAAGTTTGATTTAAAACACTTTGAAGCGTTAGTTTCAAATAATCTGTTCTTTTATAGGTTGGGATTATTATAGATATTACAATTTTTTCAATTATATCCATACTCTTTTCATCATTTTATGAATAAAAAACTTGACTAAATAAAAGTAATATTTTGTTTTTATTTGAGGAACATTCTCTAGGTTATTTAAAAATTTTGTATCGGAAACTTTACGCTTATTCTGCCATACATAATTCTCAAAATAGTGTTTCAAAAAAAGAGGGAATTTATGAGTTTGATTGAAAAAATTGAGATACTTAATTTTTTCAATGTAAATGTTTTTTTGTTCTACCAAATTCATCTTGGTTGTTGTTGAATCTGAATGTCTTCTGAAATAATTTAACGCTTTATTTAAAAAAATAAAATCAGCATTTTGAAGTAAAAAAGTCCAAAAAAATAAATCTGACGTTTGTCTATTATTAAAAATAGCTTTAGGAATTGGGTTTAAAGGTTTTCTAAAAACTACAGCGCTTCCATTGGTAATGTAGGTATTGAAAGGCATTCTGTCGATGAACACCTTTCCATTAAAAACTTTATTTTCTCCATCTATTACATTCAAATCTTTGGTGCGTTTTGTTGAATCGTACCTGATTTTTCCATCTTCAACATAATTACTGACACAAAAACTCAAGGCAGCATTTTTATTTTGTTCTAAAACTGAAATTTGTTCTTCTAAAAACGTTGGTTCAGAATAATCATCGGTTTCTGCAATCCAGATATAATCAGTCTCAGCTAGTTCTATTCCTTTTTCCCAAGAAGTATAACCACTTCCAGAATTTTGGGTATTTATAATAAAATGTTTTACTTTAAAACTTGGATTTTTTTCTATAAATTTTTCAATAATCGCTACACTGTTGTCCGTAGATTTATCGTCAATAACAATAGCTTCCCAGTCTTTATAAGTCTGACTAACAATTGTTTCTAATCGATCAATTAAAAACGCATTGTGGTTATAACTAGGAATAATTATTGTGACTTTTGGCATTTAATTTAGTATTTCTCTCCAACTATCTACAATCGTTTTCTGTTCCATTTCCATACTGTATTCTGAAAGAATAAATTCTGACGCTTTTTTTCCTTTTTCTAAAAATGGTTTATCATCAAATTCATATTCTTTAATAACTTTTTCAAGTGTTTTCGCAAAAGCAATTACATCACGATCTTCTATTGGATAACAAAAATCTTCTTTAAAAAACTCTTTTCCTCCTTTTCCGGCGTAACCAACCACAACACAACCGCACGCCATAGCTTCTGCTGGTGGCATTCCAAATCCTTCATTTATGCTAAAACTCAAGAAAAACGCACAGTTTTTTAAATTGTTTGCTACTTCGATTTCATTCATATTATGAATTTCAATAAGCTCCCAATTTTCCAAAACTCCTCTAAATTTTAGAATATTAATCACTTGAAGCAAATCTGGACGCAGACGTCTTGGCATAAAAGCAATTTTTCTTTTTTTGTTTTCGTTAAAACAAAAGTTTTTAGCATCTATACCATAACGCACTCTATTCACTTTCATTTTTGGAAAAGCATAGTTCATATATTCTTTTGCATTTTCAGAATTGACTATAGTTGCTATTAATTTTTCATTTAAATAGGGTGATTTTTTATTTTTTAAATCTAATCCGTAGTGAAAAAAGGTTTGATATGCACCTTGATTATAAATTATTTTAGAGTTATTTAATATTAAATCAGCAACGTTTGGTCCGAATACTTCAGGAAAAACAAAAATATCATCCTGTTTTATTGAAATGTTTTTTGATTTATTTTTTATTTTTAAAACATTCTCTTTAATACCTTTTGTGTAGATTTTTTTAATTTTTAACAGTAAATTTAAAAATCCTTTTTGATTGGATTTGATTCCAAGTAGTCTATCTATACTTTCAAACAATGGAAAATAGTAGGCAATTTTAGTTTCGTTTTTAAACCAAGTACATCTAAACCCAAACCATCTGTGTAGTACAAACGCATTGAAACCATTATTATTTAATACATCCACTTGCCTGTATATTTGCTTTATACCACCAGTAGGAGTATTCAAATCACCACATACAAAAAAAATTCTTGATTCTTGATTGTGCTTCATCTTAATAAAAATTTACATCAAAATCGAACAATACTCTACTTTCGGATACAGGAACATCTCGTCCAGTATTGTAATATTCCCCGTCTATAACTTCAAAATAGATAGCACTTTGAAGCCAGTCAGCTCTTTTTCTATCTACATAAACATCTGTACTTATATAATAACCTCCGTGATTTAGATTTAGTTTATCTATCTTGAAGATTATTTTACATACGTTATTTTGCAGTTCTTTATTAAATATAGTGTTACTGAGCCAAGCTATTCTTTGTCCCATTTGATCGTCTATTTTTAAATCAAAGAAAATTTGAGAAGAATTGATTTCTTGAGGATTTTCAATATCCAATTCAATATGAAATGATCTCCCAACTTGTGGTTTTAAATTTTTACTTTCGCCATATATTGATGCTCCAATTACTTTTATAACTCCAGAACCAATTCTATTATCATAACTTGATAAAGTTTCAAAAGTTGAATTGTCTTTTAAATAATTTTGTATTGAATCTTCTATATTTCCCTGAAAAAAGACTTTTCCATTTCTCATTACAATTCCTCTTTGACACAAATTTTGAACTGCTGCCATATTATGACTTACAAACAAAACTGTACGACCACCATCTTGAGACATGTCTTGCATTTTTCCAATGGCTTTTTTCTGAAACTCAGCATCTCCGACTGCCAAAACCTCATCGACTACCAAAATTTCTGGATCAAGATGTGCCGCTACGGCAAATGCTAAACGAACTGTCATCCCACTACTATACCTTTTTACTGGAGTATCAATATAGCGCTCGCAACCCGAAAACTCGATAATTTCATCTATTTTTGATGTTATTTCTTTTTTGGTCATTCCCAAAATGGCTCCGTTGAGATAGATGTTTTCTCGACCTGTCATTTCTGGATGAAATCCTGTACCTACTTCTAGCAAAGAGGCAATTCTACCTCTCGTTTTTATACTTCCCGTCGTTGGAGAAGTAACTCGTGAAAGAATTTTGAGCAAGGTAGATTTTCCTGCCCCATTCTTGCCAATTATTCCTACAACTTCTCCTCGATTGACTTCAAAATTGATATCTTGTAATGCCCAAACATAATCGGAACTGCCTTTCTTACTTCGATCATTGGTTTCTCCAATTTTCAAAAAAGGATCTTCTTTTCTTCTTATTTTTGCCCACCAACGGTTTAAATCATGTGAAATAGTTCCTGTTCCTACTTCTCCCAATCGGTATTGTTTGGATATATTTTCGACTTTTAGAATTACTTCATTCATATTTAAATAACGTCTATAAAGTTTTTTTCTGTTTTGTTAAAAACAAAAACCCCTGTTAAAAAAACCAACACCGAAAATAGAAAGGAATACAAAACTCCAAAAAAGTTTAATGTTCCACTTCCTAAAAAAGCATACTTAAAAAAATCAAAAATACTCGTTAGCGGATTTAAATATACTAAATAATGTAGCGATTCTGGCAATTTCTCCAATGCTAATGAAGTGGGATATACAATAGGCGTAACATACATATATAAGGATATTCCAAAAGTTATAACAAAAGTTAAATCACGATATTTAGTGGTTAATGAGGTTATAATCATTCCCAATCCTAAGGATAAAAGAATCATTACTAAAAGCAATATGGGCAGAAGCAACACATATATGTTTGGGTCTACATTATATCCTCTATACATACAATACCCTAAAACCAATAAAAAAAATACAAATTGAATTCCAAACTTGATTAAATTAGAAAACACTATTGCAAATGGCATTATCAGTCTAGGAAAATACACTTTCCCAAATAAATTTTGATTGGTTTTAAATACTTCGGAAGTGGCTTTGAAACAATCAGAGAAATAAAACCAAAGCACATTTCCTGCTAGAACAAATAAAAAATAAGGAACACCATCTGAAGGTATGTTTGAAATTTTACTAAATATTACAAACTGTATTAATGAGGTAATTAGAGGTTGAATAATAAACCACAATGGTCCTAGAATTGTCTGCTTGTAAAAAGTTACAATATCTCGTTTCACAAAAAGAAAAAGCAAATCTCTATAACGCCACAATTCCTTTACATCGAGTTCAAATAAACCTCTTTCAGATGTGATTTCAAACAGCCAGTTTTCTTTATTCTTTTTATTTTTTTGCACCATTAATCGCACTACATATTAGCACCGTAAATCTATAAATTAAATTTCATATAGAGTATAAAAAATGCTAAAAGTATCGTAATGAATTGCGATTGTAGGAATATTAATTATACTTTTGCACTCTAATTTTTAAATGAAAAAAATTGTTTTTTTTAAAGAAAAATAAAACGCTACTAAAGGATTTAATTCCAACTGATTATATTGACATTCATTCTCATTTATTACCAGGAATTGATGACGGTGCCAAAACGACTGATGATACTTTTTTTTTAATTTCTGAATTACAAAAAATAGGAATTGCAAGTATAATCACTACACCACATATTTATAGTGGCTTGTGGGACAATACTAGAGATGGAATTCAAAATCTCGAAGTTGACACCAAAAACATTTTAAGTGCAAAAGACATTTCTATACCGATTAAAGCAGCTGCTGAATACTTAATGAATGATCATTTTGTAGCATTGGTTAAAAAAGGAGAAATTCTAACATTGAAAGACAATATTGTTTTGGTTGAAATGTCCTATTTAAATGCTCCAATTCAACTTTATGATATTATTTTTGATTTGCAAGTGGCTGGATACAAACCTTTGTTAGCGCATCCTGAACGTTATTTGTTTTATCACAACAACTTCAACGAATATTTGAAACTAAAAAATGCGGGTTGTTTGTTTCAATTGAACTTACTCTCAACAGTAGGCTATTATGGAGAATCTGTCACAGAAACCGCCAAAAAACTTCTCGAAAAAGGTTTAATTGATTATGTAGGATCTGATGTGCACCATAAAAACCACATTGATTCTTTTTACAAAAATGTTTTGATTAAGGACACGAAACCACTAGAAGAAGCGATTGCTAATAATCAGTTTTTTAATCAATAAAAAAGAGGCGAATGCCTCTTTTTTATTTGAAAATTATCCGAAAAATGAAAAATTAAATATTTTTTTGTACCACGGTATTTTAATAATCTCTTGACCATATCCGTATCCATATCCGTTTGTGGTATCAGTATCATTTAGTAATACTGACATATTAGGAAGTTTCTTTTCAAGGTATAAAGTCTCTGGTATTCTTAACAATTCTTTTTCTAAATAGTTTGATCGCACAACGTAAACAAAGGCATCTGCATTTTTAGAAATTAATAGCGTATCTGTAACCAAACTAACTGGTGCGGTATCAACTACAATATAATCGTATTGTGTTTTCAAATCATTAAATAATACTTCTACTTTTTTACTCATTAACAATTCTGCTGGATTTGGTGGAATGACGCCCGCTGGAAGTATGTCAAAGTTTTCATATCCTTTTTGGTTTACAATAAAATCTTTAATATTAGCATCGTTTGATGACAAATAGTTTGTAAGTCCACGGGTTGGTAGTTTAATATACTCATCCAGTTTAGGATTTCTAATATCCATTCCTATGAGCAATACTTTCTTACCAGAAATAGCAATTGTTGCGGCAAGATTTACTGCAATAAATGTTTTTCCTTCTTTTGGCAATGTTGATGTCAAAAATATTGTTTTAGCCTTATTATCATCAATATCGTTGAGAATAAATTCTAAATTGGTTCTGACAATTCGTATGGCCTCAGCGGTACTTGTTCTACTTGAAGACTGCATTATTTCATTATTGTGTTCAGAATGAGGTACATCACCTATGAATGGAATTGTTAAATGAGTATTGATATCATGTCGGTCTTTTACTTTTGTATCCAATAAATTTGAAAGATATATTATTGAAAAAGGAATCAAAAGGCCTAAAGCAAATGCCATCATATAAATTAATTCTCTCTTTGGAGAAATAGGTGATTTTTTAGAATATGCCTCATCCACAACTTTAGATATTGGAGCACTTGCCGCAAGTGTAATTGCGGTTTCTTCTCGCTTTTTAAATAGATATAAATACAGTTCTTCTTTTATTTGTTGTTGTCTAAAAATACCTCTAAACTCACGTTCTTGTAGTGGAATTTTTGAAATTCGACTTCCAATAGCATTTGATAAATCTCCAATATCTTTAGTCTTTACAGATAAAGATGCTTTTTGTTTTGACAAACTTTCTATAATACTTGATTTATAGGCACGTATCTGTTCACTAAGCCGAATTACAGTTGGGTTTTCGGATGTCGAACTTTTTAAAATTCTTTCTTTTTCTATAATTAATTTGTTATATTCGTTTATAAGAGATCCTGAATTATTGTCGTCAGGAACTATGTTTGCTGGAATTATATCTGAATCTTTACTCTTCTTCATATAATTAAGCATCATATCTACCACTTGAGATTGCGTATTGACTGCTAAAGAATTTGTTTTAAATTCGTTTTCGCTTTTTAAATAAATTTCGGATTCCGAAACTATGTCTGTAATATCATTTCTCTTTTTGTATGTCTCTACTTGCTTTTCTACGCTACCTAACTCTCCTGTTATAATTTCTAACCTTTCGTTTATAAATTTTGCTGTTTTTTCAGATATCATATTCTTATCTGCAATTGCATCCCTATTGTAGATAGCCACTAATAAATCTAAAAAATCTTCCGCTTTTTCACTCACTTCATCCACACAGGTTATTTGCAAAATATTAGAGTACTTCGTTAGTGATGCAATACTTAATTTACCAATCATTACATCCGTTATAATTTCTATTGAATTTAGACTTACAGAAATTCGAGCTGGCTTGATTTTTTGCAAACGATTGTATTGGTCATACACATCCCTTTTTGATACCATAAAATCTCCTAAAACTTCTGACGTTATAGTTTGTCCAAATTTATAAAAGCCTAATGAAACATTTTTTTCATTTAACAATTCAAACTTTACAGGTGAAACTATTTCGACATTTATTATTGTATCTCTTTTATAAAAAGTATCGTTTTTTTCTTTAAAATCAACTTTAATAGGATTATTATTATATGCATCTGATGATTTTATTCGCCCTTCGGCTATATAATATATATTAAACTCTCCTTCTTTTATAGTTTTTCCGACAAGACTTCTTGATTTTAAAATCTCTATTTCATCTTCGATATTGTTATCATTACTAGAAAACATATCTAAATCTTTAAAAGCAGAAAGCTCTGAAAGGTTTGAACCAGAATTGTCACTTTTTACCAAAAGCGTTGTAGTCGCTTTGTATATTGATTTGGAATATCTTAGATAAAATTTTGCAATAATTAGACATAATAATAGACTTAATAGAAACCATTTCCAATGTTTGCTGAATTTTAAAAACTTATCTTTTAAATTAAAAGACAGCTCATCATTATTGGCTAATATATTATTCATAAATTATTATTTTTGATTTATTGCAATGATTGAAAATATTGCTGAAGTTACAAGACTTAATACAGCTATTATCACTGGAATATTTTGATTAAACCCAGTGGAAGTATTTTTTTTTGCTTTATTAGGCTCTACATATATTAGGTCATTTTGTGACATGTAGTAAAAAGGCGAATTGATAAAATCAGGTTTGGTTATATCAATAATATTATAAGATTTTTTTCCGTTAGTTTCCCTAATTAAAATGATATTATCTCTTTTACCATATATTGTTAAATCTCCAGCTAAACTTAAAGCCTCAGGAAGTGTGATTCTTTCACTACTTATTGGATAACTTCCAGGACGTAAAACTTCTCCTTGAATTGTGACTTTATAATTCATAATTCTAATGTTCACAATTGGATTTTTAATATAAGTACTTAGCTTTTGTTTAAGTAATATAATAATTTCTGATTTCGTTTTATTTTTAATATTTATTGACCCTAAAACTGGAAATTCAATATTACCTAAATTATCCACTAAATACAATTGTTGTTGTCTCTGGGCTAATTGTCCTTGTCCAATGGGCGTTGGAACAACAATAGTTTCTAAGTTAAAAGCTGCTGCAGCTTCCTGATCCATTGCAGATACCACTATCATTAACAAATCGTCAGACTGAATTGTAGATTCGAAGTTAACCTGAGTGTTGCTTGTATTTAGGCTCTCTAAATTTTGGTAGTACGCAATTTTTTTTGTGGACTTACATGAAGTAAAACAAAAAATTAAAATTAGTACTACAAAAAATTTATAAAAAATACTTTTTTCCATATTTTGAAAGTTTCGGCAAAGATACATTTTTAAAATAAAATGCTATTTTTTTAGGTGAATTTAATTGTCTAAGATTTCGAATGTAGAGTTCATACTTTTGAACTCTGGTACTATTTTTTTCATTTTCACAACTATTTCATTATCCTCATAGTTGTTAGTAGCTATTAGGATATCGTCTATTGCAGATTTAATTTCAGGAAAATCGTCAATTACTTCTTGAGCTACCATTATTTTTTCATGATGAGTTGGCAATGTCTTTGAATTGTTGTTTAACAATTCTTCATACAATTTTTCTCCTGGACGAAGCCCAATAACTTTTATTTTAATATCCTTTTCAGGCACAAAACCTGCTAAACGTATCATTTTTTTTGCTAAGTCATAAATTTTGACTGGTTTTCCCATATCAAAGATATAAATCTCACCACCACACCCCATAGCACCTGCTTCAAGAACCAGTTGACACGCTTCTGGAATAGTCATAAAGTATCTTATTATGTCTTCGTGTGTTATTGTTAGTGGGCCACCTTCGGCAATTTGTTTCGAGAATAACGGTACTACTGAGCCGTTTGAACCTAATACATTTCCAAAACGTGTTGTTATGAATTTTGTTGTGTCGGCATTTTTCTTTAATTCATTAAAATATAGTGATTGCACATACTTTTCAGCGATACGCTTGCTTGCTCCCATAACATTGCTTGGGTTTACAGCCTTATCGGTAGAAACCATAACAAATTTTTCTACTCCAAACTGAATGGCTAAATCGGCTAAATTTTTTGTTCCTAATACATTTACAAATATGGCTTGAGATGGATTTTCTTCCATTAAAGGCACATGTTTGTATGCCGCTGCATGGTATATTAAATTAGGCTTATAGTTGTTAAAAATTTTTTCTAACCCAGTTTTATCTCTAATATCTGCAATGATTGAAATAATTTTTACTTTACAATCAATTTTTTGAATTTCAAGTGTTAAATTATGCAATGGTGTTTCTGCTTGATCAAGAATTAAAATCAAGTTTGGATTAAAATCTATTACCTGTCTTACAATCTCACTTCCTATTGATCCTGCTGCTCCAGTAATCAAAACAGTTTTGTTTTTTAACTGAGAGGATATCGATTTATTATCTAAAACTATCGGTTTCCGGTCTAGTAAATCTTCAATTTGAAAACTTTTAATTTTTCGGGATATTTCTTTTTGATTTTCCCAATCGGTTATAAGCGGAACGGTATACACTTTTAGATTGTATTCTAGACATTCATCAACAATAGCGAGTTGTTCATCTTTAGACAATCCTTTGTCAGCTATAATAAGTGCCTCAGCATCCATAGAACGCATAATAACCGAAATTTTCTTTTTCAGATTAACAATAGGTAAATCTAATATTCGTTTAGATGCATTATTACTATACTTATCTACAAATCCAACAAGTTTAAATCGTGTTGGTCTTTCAGAAATTAAAGCATTGGATACTGATATAGCGTTTGCATCTGCTCCGTAAACCAATGCATTTACTAGCTTTCCGTTTTGAATTCCTTTGAAATAGACTTCAAATATTTGTTTTACAAGAACGCGATATAGAAATAAAAGACAAAATGAAAAAATTATATTAATCAACAATGCCGTTGTTATGAATAAATTTTCCTTTAAAATAACAGAATATCCTATGTTTACTATGATCAAAACTAGTAAAGTCCCAGTTTGTGAAAAAACGATTTTTATAGCATCTATAAATGAGGAGTGTCGAATAATTCCAGAATAGGTTTTAAACCACCAAAAGAAAAATATATTTGTTACAAAATATAATAGTATTTTCCATCCTTCATCTGTGGCTTTATAATATTGTAAACCAAGACCTCTAAATAAAAAAAAAGTAACTATTCCTGAAGAAAAAATAGCAAAAACATCAATTAACAGAATAACCCATCTAGGCAAATACCCTAAATTTTTTAAACTAAATTCAGATCTACTTGACATTAGTATATGATGTATAAAAGATTTTATTTTATTTTTTTCTTCAATCTCCAAAGTAATCTATTTTAATTTTGAGGTAATTTATTTGACTTTTTTACTTGAGACTAATACAAATTAAGGCACAAGATACTAAAAAAAACATTGAAGTCTTTTGTATATCCTGTTTTTTTCCTCAACAGTTGTATTGGATCCTGATGGTAAACACAATCCGTTTTCGAATAATTGACCTGCAATTCCATTTCCATAAAATGGATATTTCTCAAAAACGGGTTGCAAGTGCATTGGTTTCCATAACGGTCTTGTTTCTATGTTTTCTTTTTCAAGAAACAACCTCAAGTCGTCTCTGGTTTTTCCGTTCGTTTTGGTTGGATCAATTAATATTGCAGAAAGCCAATGGTTAGAAAAATAATCAGCATTTGGTTCCGTTAAAATACTTACGCCTTCATTATTTTTAAACAGATCAGTATAAAAATGATGCATATCCCTTCTTAAACCAACGTGTTTATCTAAGACTTGCATTTGTCCACGACCTATTCCTGCACAAATATTACTCATTCTATAATTGTAACCCACTTCACTATGTTGATAATGCGGTGCATTGTCTCTTGCTTGTGTTGATAGAAAAATTGCTTTCTCCTTTATCTTTTTGTTTTTTGTAACTAATGCTCCACCACCCGATGTTGTTATGATTTTATTACCATTGAAAGATAAAATACCAATATCACCAAAAGTACCACATTTTTGTCCTTTGTAGGAACTTCCTAAAGCTTCTGCACTATCTTCAATAATAGGTATTTCATATTTTACAGCTATTGCTTTTATCTCGTCAACTTTGCAAGGCATTCCGTATAAATGTACCGCTATAATTGCTTTTGGTTTTTTGCTTATTGAAATTCTATCTAAAATTGCTTCTTCTAAAAATTTTGGACACATATTCCAAGTATCAACCTCACTATCAATAAAAACCGGAGTTGCTCCAAGATACATAATAGGATTTGCCGAAGCAGAAAATGTAAAACTTTGACAAATTACCTCGTCTCCAGCCTGAACTCCTAACAAAATAAGTCCTAGATGTATTGCTGCGGTTCCTGAACTTAAAGCAGCCACACAACTATCTTGACCTATATAATCCTGTAAATCGTTTTCAAAACCATTTACATTAGGTCCTAAAGGCGCTACCCAGTTAGTATCGAATGCTTCGTTTACAAAGCTTTGTTCTGCTCCACCCATATGTGGAGAGGAAAGCCATATTTTAGTGTTATTCATATTAAAATATTTTTTTTGCTGGGTTGCCAAAATAACTGCCTGATTGTTTAATAGATTTAACAACCACAGAACCTGCTCCAACTACAGTATTTTCGGGTATTTTTACACCTGGAAGTATTACAGCATTTGAACCTATTAATACATTTTTTCCTATTTGGGCACCACCTCCAATATCTACATTAGCCATAATACTACAATAATCACCAATAATTACATCGTGCCCTATTTGCGAACCATTATTTATAAACACTAAATCACCAATTATTGCATCGCACGATACTATAGAGTAGGGCAACATCACTATTCCTGTACCCAAAGTTGTACGTGATCCAATTAATGACGTATTATGAATATAGGATTCGAATTTAATCCCATATTTTTTTGCTTCAATAGATAGTTTTTCTTTAAAAACACAATCCGCAATTCCAACTAGAAAAAAATTTTCATTTGAAATTATTGAAAAATCAATTTTATTAATAATCGGATGTAGTAGCCCAACATGTTTTAGTTCAAGATCGTCATTTAAATATCCAATTATATTACAGCTCTCTTTAGTTTCTTGATCAGAACTAATCCAACTTTCTAGCTCTCTTGCTAATCCACCAGCCCCAATAATTATTATTTTTCTATTATTGTATTGAGTATCCTCCATCTATTTTTATATTTTGACCTGTTATCCAGCGACTATTATTTGACAATAAAAAAGCTAAAAGCGGAATTACATCTTCTACCTCACCAATGTCTAATGGATGCATATTTTTTATTCTTTGTATATTATCTTGGTCAATTTGTGAAAATAATTTCTGAGTCATAGGTGTGTTTACTACACCTGGCGAGATAGCATTTACTCTGAATTTTCGTTTGGCTAGTTCTAATGCTGATGCTTTGACCAAACCTAAAATTGCTGATTTTGTAGCACAATATCCCACTTTACCAGGTTGCCCTAATTCTCCCATTACTGACGATATAAAAACAACACTTGAACCATCATTAGAATATTTTTTCTTAGAAAAAAATCGCAACAATTCAATGCCTGAGAAAACATTAATATTAAATATATTTTGAATTTTTTCAGGCGTATAAAGTGTTATTGGCAGGGTTTCTTCCATTCCAGCACAATGCACAAAACCATCTAGTTTTTCTCCGTTTAATGCTTCATCAAATATTTTTGAGTATTCAGAAAACTCATTTAAATCTAGTTTTACAAATGTAAAATTGTCTGATTTTAAATTCTTAATTTTATCTTCATTACGACCTACTGCAATAACTTTACAATTATTTTCTAGTAGATATTCGCACAAAGACAATCCTATTCCTGAGGTTGCACCAGTAATTAGTATTTGTTTATTAGTTATCATAATACCTCAGGAATATATTGTTTGTATTTTTCTTGAAAATAACCTACTCGTCTTTCTTCGTCGCTTAACTGTCCGTCATAATTTGAGTACTGCACTCCTTTTTGAACTTCTTGACAAATCACTTTATCTTCATCAAAAACTTTTCTGTTAAAATGAATTAGTGAATCTTCAAACATTTTTTCGATAATTTCATTTTTATCTTCGTCATCTTTTTTTGTTACAAAAACATAACTTTTAAATAGTGATATTCCTTCACTAACAGGAATTATATGTGATAAATTGAATGAAATGCCATAAGTTGATGATATTAAAATATTTGGAAAAACTATCAAATGTTTGTACCCGTCTATTTTATAATCTCGTTTTTGATACGGTTTGTATATCTTTGCTTGCTTGCCTTCGTTTTCCTTTACTAAAACTGGCGCGTCCCATAAAGAGTTGTTTTTATCAAAAACAAAATCTAATCCTTGAGCACCTAATTTTTGAAATGTTTCAGAATGTATTAAAGCAACATGGTAACTTTCGAGTGTGTTTTCGACTATGATTTTCCAATTGGCTTTGATTTCTATTTCATTTACATCTATTAATTTACCAAAATTAGTAGACATTTTTTCAATCTCAGGATAAAAATTACCCAAAAAATCTTTTAATGAAATCTTATTTTTTGTTGTTCTAACAAATACCAATGACCCACAAACTTCAATTTCATATTCTTCAAGTTTTAAACATTCTAATTCTTCATTAGTAAAACTAAATAATGGTTTTTTGGGAATGCCAAATGGAATTCCTTTTTCATTATAAGCCCAACCGTGATAAGGACACATTAATGGCCTATTGCCTTTTTGTGTAGTTTGAATAATAGAATGTCTGTGAGAACATACATTTTTAAAAGCTCTAATAGTTCCCTTTAAATTTTGAACAACAACTGGAGTTCCTGAAACATTTGAAACTACAAAATCATTAACTTGATTAAAATCTGAAATAAATCCTACAAAATTCCATATCTGAGAGAAAAGTTTTGATTTTTCTTCTTCATAAGTACTTTTTTGAAAATATTCATTTGGTTTTATTAATGCTTTCATATTTTATATCTCAATTATCGGAAATATCGTTGCTTTTGCTATATTTAGCATACAATTTCCCCAGTTTAATCCTGAACCATATCCACTCATTAAAATCATTTTGCTTTTTTCTAATTTTTCATAATTTGAGCATATTAATAATGGGATTGACACACCACTAGTATTACCAAAATTACCTATGTTTAGTAGCATTTTTTCTGCTTCAACATCTAGTTTTGCCCCAATTTGCTTGATTATAAATTGATTGGATTGATGTAACAAAAAATAATCAATATCACTTTTTTGAGTATTAGAATATCTAAGGATAGATTCAATACTAGGGGCAATTTCTCTTAAAGTAAAGTCAAAAACTCTTGGTCCATCCATAGCAAGGTTAAGTTTGCTTTTAGAATTCCCTTTTTCGTCCTCATTTTTCAATAAACTTTCAGATGTTATTCCATTTCTGTAACCTCCATCTGGAATCTGAATTGCATCAGCATTGTTGCCATCCGAGAAGAAATTAAAAAATGATTTACTTTCTAAATTTTCAGTATTTTCTATCAATACTGCCGCTGCTCCATCGCCAAAAAGCATAGTTGTACTTCGATCTTTGTTTGATAGTATTTTAGATAAGGTTTCGGCAACTATAAAAAGTACTTTACCTTTTTTTATTGTTTTTGCTAATGCAAATGAGGTACTTAAACCTTGAATAAAACCAGCACAACCAGCGTTTATATCTAAGCACAATGTAGCTTGTTTGAGTCCTAGTTTGTGTTGTAAAATATTTGATGTAAACGGAATTTTATAATCTGGTGTTTGACTCAAAAAAATCAAACAATCTATTTCGTTTTTATTTATTTTATATTTTTCAAACAAATTCTCAGCAGCTTTGAGTCCTAAATCCGATGCTGTTGTGGCATTATCAGCCCATCTTCTTTCTAAAATTCCAACGGTTTTCTCGAATACTCTAATTTCCTTTGGTGATAATAAATCAACAAAAGAATCATTTCCTATTTTATTTTTAGGAACACAAGCACTTATTGCTTTTATTTCAAGACCTTCGAAAACTTGTGTCATAGTTAATTAAATTTGTCTGCGCCTATTCTTTCTATTAATGTATCTATCGTTGATAATGCTTCTAAATCCTTTGCAGTAAGCGTTACATTAAACTCATTAGAAACATATCCTATAAGTAGCATTGCGGTCATAGAATCCCACTCGTCCAAGTCTTTTATATTTGTTGTGTTTTCTAAATTGTTTTCGATTTCTAGCTCTTCTTGTAATCCTACTATAAATTCTTGAATTGTCATATTATACTGCTTTTATAATTTGTTATTTATATTTATTAGCCCACCTGACCAGGACAAACCTACACCAAAACCTATAATTATTATATTTTGGGAGGTCTTTATTGATTGGCTATATTTTTTTAGAGCAATAGGTATAGTACATGAAACCGTATTCCCTCCATCTTCTAAATTTATATAAAATTTTTCTGGATTAATTTTTAGTTTTTTTCTCATAAAATTTAGCATAAATTTATTAGCTTGATGAAACACATATTGACTTGCATTATCTGTTTCTATATTATTTTTAGCTAAAACTTCTTTTGTGAAATCTGGAATCACTTCATTTGTAAAGTTGAAAACTTCTGGCCCATTCATATACAAATGATTGTTTGTATACTTGTTTTCGGTGCCATATTCAATTTCCGATGGGTTTTCTTCTAATGGAAATTTACTAGCTCCATTTCTTACAATCAATTTATCATAACCAGATCCATCAGTACCAAAGAGAAATTCTCCTATATTTTCTTCTTCAGAAAACGAAATTAAAGTTGCCGCAGCTGCATCTCCAAAAATGGCTCTATTAGACCGATCTTTAGGATGTAAGTATTTTGAATAGGTTTCGGCAGTAACTAAAAGTATATTTTTGGCTTGACCAGAATTTATTAATGCTTTAGCAAAACTAACTCCATAAGTAAATCCAGAGCATCCTAAATTAAAATCAAAGGCTCCTATATTTTTTCTTAAACCAAGTTCACCCTGCAAGATACAAGCTGTTGTAGGTAAAAAATATTCTGGACTTTGTGTACAATACAAAATATAGTCTATATCATTTTTGTTACAGTTTTCAAATAATTTTGAGCATGCTTTTTTTGCTAAATCGAAAGCAGTTTCATTTTCTTCAACCCAATATCTATTTTTTATGCCAACTTTATCTTCAAATTTAGCAAAATCGTAATCGGGGAATTGTTTTTGCAAATCGTCATTTGAGATTTTCTGCTTTGGAAAAACATATTCTATTGCCTTTATTGTTGCTCCCATATTAGTTCCCAATAAACGGTTCAGTTAAACTTACATCATTTGGATTTATTCCATCTGATTTCAATACTTTAATAATCGTCAAATATATAATTTTAAAATCTATCTTAAAAGAAATATTTTCTACATACCAAACGTCATATTCAAATTTTTTTTCCCAAGATATTGCATTACGTCCATTCACTTGTGCCCAACCTGTTATTCCTGGCTTGACTTCATGCCGTCTATTCTGAAAATTGCTATACAAATGTAGGTATTGTGGTAATAAAGGGCGAGGTCCTACTAGACTCATATCTCCCTTCAAAACATTAATTAATTGTGGAATTTCATCAAGTGATGTTTTACGAACAAAGCTTCCTATATTTGTTAACCTTTCAGCATCTGACAATAAATTTCCAAAAGAATCTTTTTTGTCATTCATAGTTTTGAACTTAATAATCTTAAAAATTTTACCTTTTTTACCCGGTCTTTCTTGAAAAAAAAATGGTTTTCCTTGGTTGGCAAAAAACAAGGCAATTGTTACAAAAATAAATATTGAAGAAAAAATCACAATAGCTATAATTGAGGCAAAAATATCAAATATCCTTTTAAAAAACTTACTGTACATTATCTAATCGATTAGTTATTTTTTTATATGAAACTTCTATGTGATATTCTTCTAGTAGTAATTTTTTGGCATTTTCTCCCATCATATCAGTGTTTGCAATGCAATTTTGAATTGCTGTTTTCATCTCATCAATAGCGCCAGTGGCTACCCATACGCCACAGTTCGCTTCTTCAATCACTTTGCCAATATCTGAATTCACATCCGTGGCTGCAATTACTGGCATTTTCATTTCAAGATACGATAGCAATCGTGATGGAAAATTAGGTATAATAAAATCTTTATGCAAAAAAATAAGTCCAATATCGCAAGCGCCTAATAATAAATCATAATCCTTTTTAGGAAGTGATTGAATCAATTTTGCATTTCTAGGATCGTTGTTTGAAAACCATTTTTCAACTTTATCAAATTCCGTCCCATTTCCAACAATTAAATAAAAAATGTTTTCAATAGCAATTTTTTCAATAGTTTCTAATAAAAATTCTAGTCCTTGCGGTTTCCCTAGATTTCCACCATAGACCAAAATCTTTTTATCTAACGGCAAATCGTATTTTGCACGAATTTCCTTTTTTTCATTATCAGAATACTCTATAAACTTAGGCTCTATGGAATTGGGATTTACTTCTACTTTTTCAGCTTTTATTTCTTGATTGTGTTGCAATACAAAATCAACATTTGCTTGCGACATACACCCTATAGCGTCCGATATTTGATATAATTTCTTTTCTTTTTTAACAAACATTTTATGCAAAAGGCTTCCTGCTTTTATCATTTTCATATCCACTGCATTTTGCGGAAAAATATCTTTTAGCAACAAATAGGCGAAAGCATTATCTCGTTTTTTAATAAAATGAATCACTTTATAAAAAGTAATTGGCGGAGTTGAATACAGGACTAAATCGAATTTAGAATCACTTAAATACTTTTTTATAGCAGCTAAATACTGGTATTCAATAGCTAAAGTGCCTATTCCTTTTTCAAGAACATTTGTCTTTTGTATATTCAGCGTTTTTACTTGTAATAGCTTTACATTGCCAACTTCTTTCAAATTTGTGGCTACTTTTTTTCTTCTCTCCATGGGAGTAACAATAGTCACATTATGACCTTCATTTACAAATTTTCTTAGTAAATCTTGATAAATCCCTCTTTCTTGAATGGAATTTATTTCGACTAATGTCAAAAATAATACATTCATTCTTAGTTGTTTTTACTCCAAACTACCCTGTTTACATAATCAGTATAACTCAAAATGATTCGTACCATTTTTTGAGAAACATTAGGCATCGAATAATCTGCTACGCTTCTGAAATTTCTATTTTTACCTACTTCTTGTTGCTGTAATTGTACTAATCCTTGCATAATTCTTTCAGGCGACAATCCTACCATCATAACCGATGCCTCTTCCATAGCTTCTGGTCTTTCGTGAGCATCACGAATGTTTAACGCTCTGAAATTAAGTGTAGAGCTTTCTTCAGAAATGGTACCACTATCAGATAAAACAGCATACGATCGCATTTGCAATGCATTATAATCGTGAAACCCTAGTGGTTTTAAAAACTGAACTTCAGGTCGCACTTGGATTTGCATTTTATCAATCATATTTCTAGTTCTTGGATGTGTAGAAACGATTATTGGATAGCCAAATTTTTCGGCTATTTGATTCAAACTTTCCATTAAACCTCTAAAATTTTTCTCAGAATTGATATTTTCTTCTCTATGTGAGGATACTACAAAATATTTTCCTTCTTCAAGATTCAATCTTGACAACACATCGGATTTTTCAATTTGTGGTAAATAATGATGTAGCACTTCAAACATAGGCGAACCTGTTTTGATAATTCTATCGGCTGGCAAACCTTCCCGCAATAAATATTCTCTAGCTATGTCGCTGTAAGTCAAATTAATGTCTGAGGTGTGGTCTACAATTTTACGATTGGTTTCTTCTGGAACTCGCTGGTCAAAACAACGGTTTCCTGCTTCCATGTGAAAAATGGGGATTTGTCTTTTTTTGGCAGGAATAGCGCACAAACAACTGTTGGTATCTCCTAAAACTAAAAATGCATCGGGTAGGATATCTTCTAGCAATGGATCAATTTTTATTAAAATATTACCAACCGTTTCAGTCGCTGTTTTTCCAGCAGCTTCCAAGAAATAATCTGGTTTTCTAAGTCCTAAATCATCAAAGAAAATTTGATTGAGTTCGTAATCATAATTTTGACCTGTATGAACAATAATATGTTCAATTGCTTCAGATTCGTCTAATGCCATAAGCACTCTAGACAAACGTATTATTTCTGGACGGGTTCCAACGACCGTCATTACTTTTAATTTTTTCATATTGTTTTATACGTTTTCAAAATAGGTATCGGCATCTTCAGGATTATAAGGTTCGTTTATCCAAAAAATGGTAAACAATTCTTCGTTGCCAATATTCTTAATATTGTGTGTGTACCAAATGGGCATATCTACAAATGCAGGATTTTCTCCATCTAGATAAAAATCCAATACTTCAGAAGTTCCAATTTTTCGAAGTTGAATTAATGCTTTACCTTTTATAACTGCGAAACGCTCAATTTTTCGAGTGTGGTAATGATTGCCTCTTGTAATTCCTGGCACTGTTGTAGAGTAGGAAACTTGCCCACCCATTCCTAATCTAATTACTTCAACAAAAGCACCACGTGGGTCAATATTTTGAGTAAATAAAACTGGATAATGATTTTTTAAATCGAAATAGCAACGAAATGTATTAAACAAATTAAAATCGAAAATACTATTAAGCGCTGGCACTTCACTTTTATCTAAATATGTCGATTTAAAATGATTCAATTTTGATAAAACTTCAGACACTTTATTGGTTGAAGTATGAGCAACTTCATATATCTCGTTAGTTTCCGCTACTTTTATTTGACTTATAATTTCTTTAACTAATTCGCCAACATAAATCAATTTTACTTCACCATCATTATCAATTACTGGTGTTTCTCCGTGCGTGAGTTTGTGACAGAATGTGGCAATGAATGAATTGTAATTAGGCATTCCAAATGGACCAAAAACATTAGTAATAATCATTCCTGTGAATTTACCATTATTGTTTTTTGCCCAATTGGCTAATATTTCTCGTCCTTCTTTTTTAGATTTTCCGTACCAATTTTCTTTTTCTTCTTGTGATGATGATGAAAATAAAACGTGTGCCTTAGAATCAGTTCGTTCTAAAGAAGCGGCTAGTCGTTTTACTAGTTCGATATTGGTTTCGTAGATAAATTCTTGGCTTTCGTGACGGTTCATTGCCGCTAAATGCACAATAACATCGCATTGTTGCACAAAAGAGTCCAGTAAATTTGGTTCATCAAAAAACTCTTTTTTAAATTCGATTCGTTCAAAATCATTTGGCGCTAGACCAAGAGTGTTGTATAAGTAATTACCTACAAATCCATTTTGCCCAGTGATTCCAATTTTTTTCATTTTAATTTATATTTTTGAACATTCAAACTGCTCTAGAGCAAATTTATATTCGTCATTGATTTCTCCTACATTATAATCCGCCATAACTAATAATTTCGAGCCCAATTCTTGAGACTGAATACAGGTAACATAGCCTGAAGGAATATGAAGCGCATCCAATGTTTCTGATGTTAATTCAAAAAGTAATGGTTTCAAATTTTCTGAAGGGTTTTCCCAATTGTCAATTTCTAAAAGCATTATTTCAAATTTTCCGGAAATTACTGAAAACCAACGTTGTTCTATTTTATGCCCTTGCCATCCTCTTTTCAATTGATTATCTGCATTTTCGATAATGTAAACTCGTTTAATTTCCGATAAATCGAAGTCGTTATTGTACTTCAAATTTCCTCGAACATCTTTATGAATATTTCCTTTAATTAGTTTTGGCAACATAATTATTCTGGATATTGTCTTATATCTTCTTCTCCCAAAGCTTCTTTTCTGATGAGTGGAAGTTTTAAAAGTAATTTTTTCATTCCTTCCACATCTTCTTGTTTGGTGTTATGGGAATGATAATCTTCAATTTTCGAAATATCTACTTCGCCTTCAGAAAAATATTGAGCATAGTTTAAATCTCGGTTATCGGCAGGAATTCTATAAAAATCGCCCATATCTTCTGCTTTGACCATTTCTTCTCTTGTACAAAGCGTTTCATAAAGTTTTTCGCCGTGACGTGTGCCTATTATTTTGATTGCAGTATCTGCTTTAAACATTTCTTTTAAGGCTTGAGCTAAATCGCCAATGGTTCCTGCTGGTGCTTTGTTGACAAATAAATCTCCTGAATTTCCGTGTTCGAAAGCAAAAAGAACCAAATCTACTGCTTCTTCTAATGACATTAGAAAACGAGTCATGTTGGGATCTGTAATTGTAATATCCTGTCCGCTTTTAATTTGTTTGACAAACAAAGGAATCACAGATCCACGAGAAGCCATAACGTTACCATATCTGGTCAAACAAACAGTTGTTTTGTCTAAATTTCTGGAGGCCGCAACAGCCACTTTTTCCATCATTGCTTTAGAAATTCCCATAGCATTAATAGGGTATGCAGCTTTGTCTGTACTCAAACAGATTACTTTTTTGACTTCGTGTTTTACTGCGGCATCAATCACGTTTTGGGTTCCCATCACATTAGTCCTAACGGCTTCCATTGGGAAAAATTCGCATGAAGGCACTTGCTTGAGTGCTGCTGCGTGAAAAACAAAATCTACTCCTCGCATCGCTCTTTCGATACTGCTTGAATCTCTTACATCGCCAATGTAAAACTTAAGTTTTTCATTTTTATAAAGGGTTCGCATATCATCTTGCTTTTTTTCATCGCGAGAAAAAATACGTATTTCTTTGAAATGATCTGTGTTTAAAAACCTATTAAGAACTGCTGTTCCGAAAGAACCCGTTCCTCCAGTTATGAGAAGTGTTTTGTTTTTTATATCCATTTTTTTTGTAAAATAAAATTGGTGTTTACCTTTTATTATTAAAATTCTAGCACTGTAGCACCATAAGAATATCCTACACCAAACCCTGCAATAAGAACCTTAGACCCTTTAATTATTTTTTTGGTTTTTAAAGCCTCAGACATTGCTATTGGTATTGTTGAAGAAACGGTATTGCCAATGTTTTCAAAATGCATAAAAAATTTATCTATGGGAATATTGATTTTTCTTCGAATATAATCTAACATAAATTTATTTGCTTGATGAAAAATAAACAAATCGATATCATCTAAGGACAATTCGTTTTTAGTAAGACAATCTTGAACTAAAACTGGAACTGATGCTGTAGTAAATTTGAAAATTTCTTGCCCATTCATATAAAGGTTATTGTCATTACTTTCAAATACATTATCAGAATACACATTTATTGCATTGCGTTCAGGGAATCTGACAGCTCCATTTTTTACTATAAGATTTTCTGCACCCGCTCCATCTGTTCCAAAAATAAATTTACCAATTGAACCAGAACTTGCATCTGAAGAAATTAAACAAGCTGCAGCGGCATCTCCAAAAATAGTTCTATTTGATTTATCTTCTTTATTTATAAATTTAGTATATGTTTCTGAGGTTATTAAAAGAATGTTTTTAGCAGTACCACCAGCAATCAAACCATTGGCTAATGCTAAACCATACACAAACCCAGAACATCCTAAATTAAAATCTAAAGCACCACAACTTGTTGGCAGCCCTAACTTATCTTGAACTATACATGCTGTTGTGGGTAAAAAATAATCAGGGCTTTGTGTACATAAAAGCACAAAATCTATTTTATTTTTGTCTATAGAATGTTCTTTGAATAAATTTTGGGCTGCTTGAATAGCTAAATCGCTCACAAACTGATCGTCTGAAGAAATTCTTCTTTCAAAAATACCTGTTTTAGTTGATATTTTCTCGGCACTCCATTCAGGAAATTCATCATTCAAATTCTCATTTGTTAATTTATTTTCTGGTAGATAAATTGAAACTGCACTGATATATGAATTCATTATCAATTAGTATTAAGATTTATCTTTATTAGCAATTATATAGTCAAATAGAGCTAACGGAGATTCTAATTTATCTAAATCCTCTTTCTTTAATGTAATTTTATATTCGTCTTCAACAAAGGCAATAATTGAAAATCTTGTAAGAGAATCCCATGTATCAAGACCTTTGAAATTTGTTTCCATTGTCAATTTTATCGCATCTGATTCTTCAAATTGTATTTTAAGTCCTGTTAAAAAAATATCTTCTTTCATATAATTATGTATTAATTTTATAGATTTCTGTATCTAAATTATTCTTTTTTAAACTGATATTAAATGTAAATAAAAAATTTGTATCATTTATTCCTGTTGGAAAAGTTATTGCACCAAACTGAAATAAAATAAAAGGGTAAATATCTTTTTTGTTTTTGGATAAAACACTAAATCCTTTTTGTAAATTTCCGCCAACAATGTGAGAATAAGCTTCTTTTATTCCAGGACCAGGCACTTTGTCTAAAAATTGCATAAATTTCCCTTTAGAAATACTATCTCCTTCAACTGAAGTGGAAAAAAACAAATCATTTTTAACTTTACAACCATAAATCGCTGGACCATTTATCTCGCAAATAAAATCAGAAACCCATTGAGAATCTTTTTCGTGTAAAATCCGTATTGAATTGGTTTCAAATTGACTATCGGTTGCATATATAATTCCTTTCTCTTCTGGAAATGCAACACAAGATCTAAAGATTTGCTCTCCAATAAGGATTGATTTTACATCTTGAAAATTATTTTTCGCCATCCAAATACCCGAAGCTTTATCAAAATCCCCCGTTAATATCCATAAACAATCTCTAAATTTATCTGGAACTATTGCATGAATATGCTCAATGGTGCCCTCAGGAAAGGTATAAACAATTTCCCAATTAGTGCTTTCTTGTCTTTTGTAAATATGTACAGATTTACGTTCAAAATTAGCAAAATATTCCCCAAAATAAAGTGCGTTTTCAAAATTATTTATAGCTTCTACTTTTGCAATATTTAGCGGTCTATTTCCTCTTGGAATATTGAATGTTACTTGATGTGTTTTTTCTAGAATGTTTATTTCATAAAATTTTTTATCAAAAACAACCAACAATTTGTTTTCTGAAATAGGCAAAGCATAACGAACACCAAGCCTTAAAACCCTTGAAACTATCCCTACTTTTGAAAAAAGGGTTAAAACAGGAGAGTATGGAAGTGTAATTAACAACTTTTTTTGGTTAGTTGATACATCATAAATGTAAAGTTTGTTACTTTTTGAAATAAGCATTTCGTTTTCATTTATAAAAGTCAACGTAATAAAATTTTTCAATTTTAAACTAAATTCTAATTCCATAATTTTTTTAAATTAAAATAAGGATAACCGTTTTTGTTTTTTGAGTTTAAAAAATCTATAAGTTCTTTAGAATTAATTACTTCTACTAAAACTCCGTCTACAGTTGTGGTTTTTAATATTCCAGCTCTTAAAAGATCTCTACACAGTGTCCTTTCTGCAAAATGCAAAGTTCCCCATTTTGGTTTTCGTTCATTTACTTTAATGATCTTTTGAAAATCATTGTCTATAACTTGGAATTGTCTTTCTCGATACCAATCTTTAATAGGCCATTTGCTCCCCATAATTTCTTCGGCAACGTGCATAATTGTTAGGCTATGTGTTAGATCTGTTCCTAAACCTACAATAATGGCATTATTATCAACACAGTATTTCCAAGAAGAATTAACACCGCAACTTGAATTTAATTCGTTAACAATGTTGTTTTCAATCATTTTATCAGCGTGAAAACCAATGGCTACAATTGGATTAATAGGAAATCTACTAATTTTGGCTTCTTTGTGTTTTAACATAAAGAAAGGCAAAACGCCTGTCCAAACTCTTGATTTATGAACATTATAATTAACTATTTGATTGCTATAATCAGCCGTTAGATAATTATCTTTTACCTTTTCTTCTGGAAAAATCCTTGAAGAATTCATAGCAAGAGTACCATCTTTTCCTACTAAGTCTAGTAATTCATCAATTATTTTTTTTGGCGAGTTACCTGTTCCCTCAAGCACTTCGTATGAACCGTGTAAAACCAAAATACTGCCTGTATGTATACCAAATTTTTGCAATTGATCCTTTATCTTATCAAAATCTCTTAATTGATTAAATTGGGGTTTTGTTTTTTTAAATTTTGAAATTAAATCCCTATTACTCCAATAAAACTTTCTAATTAAAAGTTCTAAATAAGGTGACATTGATAAAATTTTATTTGTAATACCTGTATTTGCCATTATATATTTTATTTCAAAACATTATTGAATATGTTTTAAATTTTTTAAATAGTATTTAAATGAATCTTGAGAAAATTTATAAAGTGTTTTAGAAGGAACTTTGCCTATTGAGGAATGATCGTGGTGATTTACTATTAAATCAGGACAATATAATGTTACTCCATTTCCACTTAACACTTGATTAGCTAGGATACCTTCTTCCCCCATTAAAAATACTGGAGCATCTAATTCATTGAAAATATTAAAAAAAGACTTTGTTAAAATATAACAAGCTCCATAGCCCATTAAAATTTCTTGCTCTTTATCGTTATTAACTCGATCTTCCTTAACAAGTTTTGTTCTCAATTTATTGTAAACAAACTGAACAAAAATGCCAATGTAATAATTACTAAAAAATATTTTTCGATATAAATTTTGAATTGGTGAAAATTTTGTAACAATGTGTGGGTTCTGATGAACACCGTCTAATCTTATTATGTTGGGAGCAATAACAAAAACTTCATTTTTTATTTTTTTAGATTTTAAGTTGTTTATAAAATTCTCATCAAAAATAAGATCATTATTTCCAATTACAAAATAGTCGAATTCTGATTTTTCTAGATAATTCATTCCTAAATTAAGTCCTTTGAAATAGCCTAAATTAGAATTTGATTTTAATAAAATAACATTGTCGTTTTTTAAACAATTTATATATACGCTTAATCCGTTAACATCGTTTTCTTCTGAGGCATTATCAACCACTATTATTTTTACATCGTAGTTCTTTTTTATATCAAGAACATTGACAATATAATCTTGGGTTATTTTTGAATTGTTGTAGTTAACACAAACAAAGGCTGTTTTCATATTCTAATTATTTTGGGTAACGAGTTTGTTATTAACTGAAAGTCCTTTTTCTAAGAAATTACTCCTTATATGATTGTTATAGTTTGAATTAATTATTTTAATATCTAAGGTGTTAAAATTAGTAAATGAGTTTTCGCAAATAATAATCCTGTCATACTCACCTATGGTTAGAATGCCATAATTACATTTGGCATCTTTATATGCTAGGATATCTACATTACTAATTTTAACACCTCTAATTTGATTGTGATATATACTGTTATTGATTTTTACAGCTGCTTCTCCATGAGTAGTACTCATAGCTATATAACCTCCAGATATCTGCCAGTTAGTAGATGGTCCGTTACCTGTTTCTAATAAAATAGCGTTTTTTCCAATAAAATCTAAAATATTTGAACAAAGATAGATATTATTAGTATATATCGCATGAATTGCAATTTCTGCCCCAAAAATTAGATTATTAGTAATCATAAAGCCTTCTGTTGGATAATTGGAATCGCTAAAAAATATTCCTTTTGAATCCTCTCCTTCAACATTTATACTTGAATTTATTATATTGTTATTTACTGATGTTCCCAATATTTCAATTCCTCTATTTGAAAATATAGTTTTGACATTATCAAATAATGAATCCCACATCCAGAAAACTCTTATTGATATATAAAATCCATCTATTAGCAAATCTCTGAAAATGTTTGTGTAAGCACGATTACTGTTTGTTCCTAATATATCTATTGCTACAAAATTATTTTTCTTATTAGAGAATCTTGTTGCTTGGTTAATACTAATTTTTTCTATAATTATATTTTTGGGGTTCTCTTTTAAAACAAACCCATTACAATTTAAAAAATTAATTCCGCATGATCCCATACCATCCCCATATATGTATAATGGTCCATTTATATACAATTCTTTGGTTGACAAATAAGACCGCTCAGGTCTTGAAAGGTATAGTGTTTTTTTGTGTTCTACGCATAAATCTAAGGCAGTTTGTAAGGCTAAACTATCGTTGGTAATTCCATCACCTATTGCACCAAAATCTTTTATATCTAATCTTGTTGCTTTATTGTAATAGTATGAGTTGTTTTGTTTTATATATATTAAACCATCGCACATATCATCAATTATGGATTCGCCATTTGGTTTTTTTGTGCATTTTATATAATCATTACCCAACAAAATGGTTTTGGAGTTTAGTTCTTTACTTTTTTTGAATTTTGTTACATTTACAAATGGTAAGGCTAGAAATGATGCTACTGAATATAAAAATAATTTTCTGTCCATTTTTTTAAAATTTAATTACTGAACAAACCTTTAAAGAAAAACTTAATTTTTTTAAAATCTCTTTCTAATGCAATTAGTTTTAGTAAATGAAGGACAAAAAAAAGATTTTTTTTTGCGATAAAAAAAGGAAAACTTTTAAGGTATTTTAATGTTATTTTTTTATGATTCCTTGCAATATAATAATTTCTAAAAGCGTTGTGAGAAACATAATTAATATAACCTATTTGCTTCTGGGTTCCTAATTCATGATTTATTTCTATACCATCGTAAATTGCAACTTTGTACCCGTTTTTAAGTATTCGCAAACAATATTCAAAATCGACTGAGTCTATAAAATATTCTTCATTAAACCCTCCTATATCTTTATATAGTTGCATTCTAAATATGGCACAACTTTGAATAATTACATATTTAAATTGAATTTTTCCACTTTGTTTAATTGATTGGTTGTTTCTTGAAAAAACTGGCCCGATTACTCCAATTTCTTTATTAACCAAAAGTAATTCTCTTAATTTAAAAATTGTGCTATCAGGTATTAAGGTATCTTGATCAAATGTAACAAAGAATTCAAAGTTAATTTTTTCGCATTCTAGCACAATATTATATGCTTTACCAAGTCCTAAATTAAGATTACTTTTTATCAGCACAATAGAATTATCGAGGACACTTTCAATCTGAGATATATTATTAGAATTATTATCAAAAATATATAATTTTGAAACCTGAGCTAAGATTAGTTCAATGTTTTTTTTTAGCGTTAAGAGATCAGGATTATATGTTACTAATATACCCAAAACTTTGTTTTGCATCATCTTGTGAAAGTCTTATTAAAATTGCTAATGGTATCGTATAATCAAAACTACTTAACCAGTATGGGTTTGTACTACTGGCTAATAATAAAGAAATTATCCCTAATAAAATACCTTTTTTCTTTATTTCATCATTTACTGTTAAAGTTAGCGATTTATATAGAAGGTATAAATGATATAGTATAAAAAAAAACGCAAAAGGTATACCCATAACAAAGAATAGGTAATAATATGATTTCTCATAGGCAGTTTCAAAATCAACATTCCTAATATAATCATTCATATAAGCTCCTAAACCATGACCAAAAATTGGCTTTTGATAAATATGCGTCTCAAAATAATAAACTTGTTCTTCGCGTACTTCAGAATCTCCAGATGAACTAATCGCTTCTTGAAATCTAATGATAACAGCGCTAGGATCAAAATTTTCAAATTTTGTAGTATCGAGTACAAAATAAGCAATTAAGGTAATTACAATTAAATATTTATAAAAACGTCTAAAATGATATAATATTAATAATATAAAAGGCAAAACAAGAATTCTTCTACCGCTAATTAATGAAAAAATGAATAAAAAAATAAAAAAATAAAAAGACAATTTATTGAATTTTAATTTATTAAGATTTATAAAGCATATTGGAACAATAAAAATAAGATAGGAAAGAGACGAATTAATAAGATGTATAAAACCTTCATACACCCCAACCTCCTCTTCATCGGCATAAAAAACGGTATTAATATTAAATGATATCATTCCAAATCCATATAATAATGATAATACTCCATTAATGGCGATTAATATTATTGCAATCCATGAAGAATTATAAATAATTTCTATTAGGTCATCTTTTTTAAAAATTTGTAAAATTAATACTATAAGCAAAGGAAATAAAAAGTAAATCTTAATCCCTTCAAAAACATAGGAAACATTGTTACCATAAATACCTGCTGTAAAAAGTGGAATTAAAAAAAAAAGTAAGTATGATAATATTCTATTTGCAAAATCCTTTTTAATTTTTAATTGAAACAAAAATAATAATATCATAACAGCCAGAACAACTATTTTTATCCCTTGAATTGTTCTTGGAAATGAAAATACCAAAACCAATAATAAATATAAAACATAATGATGTGTCTTTAATTTTAGTTTGTTCAATTTGTTTGTTTTTTAATGAATCATTTGAATTTAATAAGCAACTATAGAACTAGCTTATTACTATTTGTGATTGAAAATATTTCTACTTAGTAATATTATTTTATTTTTTAAATTTTAATATTTCTCTTATTTCTGGTGTGCTTAACAATATAAACAAAGTAAAGCATGCAAAAATAACAATTTTATATGTGTAAAAAGTTTCTTGGTACAAAAAATAATGTGTGATCAAATAAGTAAAAAAGATAACTAAAATGTTTTTCATCACAAAAAAATAAGAAATCTTTAGTAAGAATATTTTTCTTGAAAAATTATACACAACAAAACAATATAAAAATTGAGAAAAAACAGATATAATACAAGAGGCCTTAACACCATAGCGAGGAATAAAAATAATATTTAAAATCAAACTAACGATAGCTACTCCTAATGCAATTTTTGTCATTAACATAGTTTTTCCTTTTGCCTCTAATCCTTTATGTAAAAACATTGAAACAGCACTAAAAAAAACAGACAAAACAACCAAAAACATTAATGAATTTTCTAGCATATATTTTTTTTCAACTATCTTGCTTAAAAACCAATCTCCTAATAACAATACGGCAATAAAAATTGGAGTAAAAAAAGTAATTAACAAAACAATGTTTTTTACAATAATCTTTTCAATTATACTCTTATCCGCATTGCTACTAGACAAACTCATTATCACAGGATGTGATGCCATTAATAAAGGATTCGTTATAAATGCAGATAATCCAAGTGACAAATCTCGAAAAGAAGCATAATTCCCAACTAGATTTGTAACGTTAAAATATTTAAATAAAATCCTATCTCCAATTGAAAAAAATTGAAATAAAAAAAACCATAAACATACTGGTAATCCATAAAAAAGGATTTTTCTTGCTGTTTCTAAATTAACAGAATTGTAATTCGCTTTTTTCAATAACATAATGTATATTTTGTCAGAATACACTATATACAGCACTGGAATCATATAACTTATAAAATAAATAAATAAAACTATCTCTATATTTTCTCTAAAATGTAAAAAACAGTATAAAAAACCCAACAATTGAATTACACTTTGAATAATAGAGGCTTTAATTTGAATTAAAATACGCCTTTCAGCTTGTAAAAAACTGTAAAGCAAGCCTATAAAAGTCTGGGAAAACAACATTAAAATCCCTATAAATATTTGCGAAATACTTTCTAAACCTATATAGCAAACTATAAAAAAGCCAATAACTCCTAAGAAATATAAAATTAGTTGTATGACAATCATATTCATTTTTAACACATCAATTTTGTTATTCAAGTTATACTCAGGATAAAAATATATCACAGAACTATTTATCCAACCACTAATCAATTGTCCAAACAACAAAATTGTTGCCATTACAAAAGCGTAGTTAGAAAATAACCCTAAGGATAGGGTTCTTGTTAAAAAAAAAATAGTTAGCACCCCAGATAGAGCTGTAAATATCTTTACAATCAAATATTTTAGAACATCGTTATTTAAGCTTTTTTTCATATTTTATTTATTTTATAAAAATTGAACCAATCTAATTCAATAAAAAATTATTTTTAAAAAGTGGAAAAAGAGTTATCTCTTTTACTAAAAAAATGAAAATGAAAAACAAGATTAACAAATAACAAAAATATGCCAATTTTAATTTTATTTTAGAATTGTTCACAAATAAGATATTAATAATAAAAACTGCATTTACGATAGATATATTAAAAAGTATTCTAACAAAGACACCCAATTCATAAAACACTACTATTAGAAACAACATTAGAATGTTACAATTTAAAATTAGAATGTTGTTTCTTTTACCTTCTTCAATTTGAGTGCAATTAACGCTTTTAAAAATATAAAAAACCAAAATTAAATTTATAATTAGTAGTGAAGAATATAAAAAAAACAAAGGAAATCCAGTGGCATAAAACAAAACTTTTTCTTTTGAATATAGCGATAAAATATAGAAAATAAAATGATGAGAGATAGAAACTAATAGTAATAAACAAACTACTATTAATGAGATAGTTTTAATTTTTAATTCTTTTTCTCTAAATGCCAATAAAAAAATTAAATAAAAAATTGAAGAAATATGTATGGTTGAAGCCAAGATAACAAAAAAAATAAATTTTAATTTATAGTGTCTTTCATTCTTTAAAACACAATGCAGCCCTTGTAACACAATTGCAAATGCTAAAAAATTTCTTAAAATTACATATTCAAAAGGAAAAAAAAACCAAAAAAAACAAACTGCTAAAAGAGCTGGAAAATGAGAAAATACAAAAAAAAATCGAAACACTAAAAGCAATATAATACCAGAAATAGATATTAAAAATTGTTGAAAATTTAAATCTAATGCTTTAAAAAAATACATCAAAAAACAATAACCTCCTTCAAATTTAAAAAAAACCAATTCATCTATTGGAACATTATATAGTCTTTGATACATAGGATAATCAGCATTCCAAAAATTAAATCCAAAAAGCAACCACATCAAAACAAATACAATAACCAATAAAACCTTTGATTTTTTATAAAAGAAAGAAGCAACGGAAAAAATTAAACTTATTAAAAATGCTAACATTAAATGATCATTAATATAAAAAAATCCAACTTTCTTAAATCTACTTCGCTATTTTTCTTAAATAATCTGCATAACTACTTTTACCTAAATTAGTGGCTGTTGCTGCAAATTTTTCTTTATCAATAAATCCTTTTCTATAGGCAACTTCTTCAATACACGCAATTTTAAGTCCTGTCCGTTTTTCGACAGCCTTTACAAATTCCGTAGCTTCTGTAAGTGATTCGTGTGTTCCTGTATCTAACCATGCAAAACCACGACCCATTAATTGAAGATTTAATTTTTTATCTTCTAGATATTCTTGGTTCACGGTTGTGATTTCTAATTCTCCTCGGTGTGATGGTTTTACATTTTTGGCAATATTGACTACTGAATTTGGATAGAAATACAAGCCAATAACTGCAAAATTAGATTTTGGATTTTCTGGTTTTTCTTCAATACTCAAAACTTTTCCATCTTCAGAAAATTCTGCTACACCATAACGTTCAGGATCATCAACATAATACCCAAAAACAACAGCTTCTTTCTTTTCGCTTACAATAGTCACTGCATTGTTTAACAACGTTTGTAAACCAGCTCCGTAAAAAATGTTATCTCCAAGAACAAGACAAACATCATCATTACCTATAAAATCTTCGCCAAGAATAAAGGCTTGTGCTAATCCATCGGGCGAAGGCTGCTCGACATAAGACAACTTCAAACCAATCTGGCTTCCATCACCAAAAAGACGTCTAAAATTTGGCAAATCTTGTGGAGTAGATATAATTAAAATTTCTTTTATTCCTGCTAGCATTAATACCGATAGCGGGTAATAAATCATTGGTTTATCGTAAATTGGCAACAATTGTTTTGAAACCACTTGTGTTAATGGATGCAAACGTGTTCCTGATCCTCCTGCTAATATTATTCCTTTCATAAGTTTTATTTTTACCACGAATTACACAAATTATCACGAATTCTGCTCGCTAATTCATTAATATGGTTAATTTCTATTTATATTGTTTTTCGTAATATTTTGAATATTCTCCTGATGTAACATTATTTAACCAATCTGTATTGGCCAAATACCAATCGATAGTTTGCTCTAGTCCTTCTTCAAAAGTTACTGAAGGCTTCCAACCCAATTCTTTATTAATCTTAGAAGCATCGATTGCATAACGCAAATCGTGACCTGGACGGTCTTTTACATAAGTAATCAAATTTGCAGATTCTCCTGCTGGTCGTCCTAATTTTTCGTCCATTACTTTACAAAGTAATTTCACTAAATCGATATTTTTCCATTCGTTGAAACCACCTATATTATAGGTTTCGTGATTTTTACCTTCGTGAAAAACCAAATCAATTGCCACCGCATGGTCTTTTACAAAAAGCCAATCACGTGTGTAGTTTCCGTCACCATAAACTGGTAAAGGTTTATTATTGATAATATTATTGATAAACAATGGTATTAGTTTTTCAGGAAAATGAAAAGGACCATAATTATTAGAACAATTTGTCAATACATAAGGTAAACCATAGGTTTCGCCATAGGCTCTCACAAAGTGGTCTGAACTGGCCTTTGAAGCTGAATATGGGGAATTAGGATCGTAAGAAGTAGTTTCCGTAAACAATCCTTCAGAGCCAAGTGATCCATAAACCTCATCCGTAGAGATATGATAAAAACGCTTGCCTTGCATATTGTCTTTCCACTGCTTGCGAGCTGCGTTTAACAAATTCATAGTTCCAATAACGTTTGTTTTCACAAATGATAATGGATCTTCGATAGATCTGTCTACGTGAGATTCGGCTGCAAGGTGCAATACTCCGTCAAAATTATGTTTAGAAAACAAATCGTTAATATATTCTTCGTTTACAATATCACCTTTGAGAAAAGTATAATTGGATTCGTTTTCGATGTCTTTTATATTTTCTAGATTCCCGGCATAGGTTAATGCATCAAGATTGAAAATATGATAGTTAGGGTAGTTTTGAACAAATCGTCTTACTACGTGTGAACCAATAAAACCTGCTCCACCTGTTATTAATATTTTTTTCATAATTGTAATTATTTTTAACTTCCTACTGCTATGTATCTAAACCCTATTTTTTTAATTTCTTCCTTGTTAAGGATATTTCTTCCATCGAAAATGAAAGCTGGTTTGAGCATACTATCATAAATTCGTCTCCAATCGTAGGTATTAAACTCATCCCATTCTGTTAAAATTGCAATAGCATGCGAATCTTTACAAGCTTCATAAGGATTTGAAATTACTTTTAGTTTTTGCAACTCATCAGCGTCCAAAGATACTAAATCTGATACGATTTGTTTCTCAGAAACTTTTGGGTCATAAACAAAAACATCGGCTTGTTCAGCAAGTAAATTTGACGCCACAGAAATAGCTGCTGATTCCCTTGTATCATTGGTGTCTTTTTTGAATGCCCATCCTAAAAGTGTTATTTTTTTACCAGAAACGGTATTGTATAATGTTTTGACTATTTTTTTTGAAAATCTATTTTTTTGATGGTCATTCATTATAACCACTTGTTCCCAATAGTCTGCTACTTCATTTAAACCGTATGATTTTGCAATATAGACTAAATTGAGAATGTCCTTCTGAAAACAAGAACCCCCAAAACCCACAGACGCTTTTAGAAATTTTGATCCTATACGAGCATCCATTCCTATCGCTTTGGATACTTCCGATACATCAGCACCCGTTTTTTCGCATAATTCCGAAATAGCATTTATGGAGGAAACTCTTTGGGCTAAAAAAGCATTTGCTGTTAGTTTTGATAATTCTGATGACCAAACGTTAGTGGTTAGAATTTTTTCTTTTGAAACCCAATTGGAGTATATTTCAACAAGCGACTGAATAGCGTCTTTTCCGGTTTCAGTGCTATCACCACCAATTAAGACCCGATCGGGGTTGTGCAAATCTTGAACTGCTGTTCCTTCAGCAAGAAATTCTGGATTGGAGAGTATTTGAAACTGAACTCCATTTCCAGTATTGTCCAATATATTTTTTATGGCTTCAGCGGTTCTAACAGGTAAAGTTGATTTTTCGACTACAATTTTATCTTGTTTTGACACACGTGCAATTTGCCTTGCACACAATTCAATATATTTTAAATCTGCTGCCATTCCTTTGCCAGCTCCATAATTTTTAGTGGGTGTATTTACCGAAATAAATATCATTTGAGCTTCATCGATTGCTTTATCAACATCTGTCGAAAAAAATAAATTTCTACCTCGAGCTTCACCAACTACTTTATCTAACCCAGGTTCATAAACTGGTAGATTTTCTAAATCAGTATCGTTCCAAGCTGCAATTCTAGATTCGTTAAGATCTACCACAGTGACTTTTATGTGTGGACATTTTTGGGCAATAACTGCCATAGTAGGACCACCTACATATCCAGCTCCAATACAACAAATTGAATTAATTTTCATTTATAACATTCTATCTATTAACTGCAAATTTATAATTTTCCATCCACTTTACTTCTTAAAACCCCTTTTACATCATACAAAACACTGTTTTCATTTTGCAATAATTTATAATCTAATGCTAAAAATTCTTTATGGGCTACTCCTAAAACCACTGCGTCAAATTTTGTTTTTGGCAGTGTCTTTAAAGTAATAAAACCATAGTGATGGTGCACTTCTTTTGGATTTACCCAAGGGTCATATATTGTAGTATTTATTCCGTATTCTTTTAATGACATAATTACATCTACAATCTTAGTGTTTCGAACATCAGGACAATTTTCCTTGAAAGCTATTCCTAACATTAGCAATTCGGCACCATTTATAGTTATTCCTTTTTTAATCATTAGTTTCACTACTTGCGAGGCTACATATTCGCCCATACTATCATTTAGCCTTCTTCCAGCGAGAATAATTTCAGGATGGTATCCCATTTCTTGTGCTTTTTGAGCTAGATAATAGGGGTCAACTCCTATACAATGTCCTCCAACTAATCCGGGTTTGAAAGGTAAAAAATTCCATTTTGTTCCTGCTGCTTCGAGCACATCTTGTGTATCTATATCTAAAATATTAAATATTTTAGACAACTCATTTACAAAAGCAATATTGATATCTCGTTGCGAATTTTCAATAACTTTTGCTGCTTCAGCCACTTTAATAGTTGGTGCAAGATGCGTTCCTGCAGTAATTACTGATTTATAAAGTTCATTGACTTTAAGACCAATTTCTGGGGTTGAACCTGATGTAACTTTAAGAATTTTTTCAACTGTATGTTCTTTGTCACCTGGGTTTATTCTTTCTGGAGAATACCCTGCAAAGAAATCAATATTAAATTTTAATCCACTTACGCGTTCTAAAACTGGAACACATTCTTCCTCAGTAACGCCTGGATAAACTGTGGATTCATAAATCACAATATCCCCTTTTTTAAGCACATTTCCAATGGTCTCGCTTGATTGATATAAAGGCGTTAAATCGGGTTTATTATTTTTATCAACTGGTGTTGGCACAGTAACTATATAATAATTACAGGTTTTAATATCATCGACATTAGTAGAACAATAAAGCCCTATTTGATTAGTGTTTTCAATTTTTAAAACGGATTTCAGTAATTCACTGCTGATTTCTAAGGTGTTATCTATTCCGGAATTTAATTCTGTAATTCTTTTATTATTAATATCAAAACCAACTACATCATATTTTGTAGCAAATAATCTTGCCAAAGGCAATCCTACATAACCTAAACCTATGACTCCTATTTTCATTTTTTTATTTTAAATTTTCCCAATACCATTGTACAGCTTGATCTAATCCTTGCTTAAAGGAAAACTTGGGATTGTATCCTAATATCTTTTTTGCTTTGTCGATACTTGCTAATGAATGAGGGATATCACCTGCACGATTTGGTCCATATACTATTTTAACAGCTGCAATTTTCGGGTCAAATTTAGACAATGATTCTTGCAAATATTTAATTAAATCGTTTAATGTTGTTCTGTCTCCAAATGCAGTATTAAAAACAGTATTTATTCCTTCTGGATTATTCGTTTTAATAGCCAATTCATTCATCTGAATTACATTGTCAATATATGTAAAATCCCTAGAATATTCTCCGTTTCCGTTAACAACTGGACTTTCATATTTCATAAATTGCATTACAAACTTTGGAATTACAGCTGCATAAGCGCCATTAGGGTCTTGTTTTCTTCCAAAAACATTAAAATAACGCAGCCCAATTGTTTCTATTCCATAGGTTTTACTAAAAATTTCAGCGTACAACTCGTTCATATATTTTGTAGCTGCATAAAGCGAAAGTGGTTTACCTATAACATCTTCAACTTTTGGCAAACTTTCTGAATCCCCATAAGTAGAAGAACTTGCTGCATATACAAAACGCTTAACACCTGCTACTTTTGAAGCCATTAATACATTTAAAAACCCTGAAACGTTTATACTATTTGTCGTAATTGGGTCTGTAATGGATCTTGGAACCGAGCCTAATCCTGCCTGATGCAATACATAATCGACACCACTCATTGCATCCTGACAATTTGAATAGTTACAAATATCTCCTTCTATAATTTCAAAGTTATGATTATTTAATAAATGCTCCACATTGTGTCGATATCCTGTTGAAAAATTGTCAAGACATACCACTTGATATCCTTGACTCACAAAATATTCGCATAGATTAGAACCTATAAATCCAGCACCACCAGTTATTAATATTTTATATTTTTTTTCTAACATTATTTATTAAATGTTTTTTTAATAAATTTAACAAATCCATTTGGTGACTTCTCATTTTCGTGATATCCATTGGCATAATTCCCATAACCGTAGCCATAACCATAGCCGTTATCAAAGCCATATTTCGCTTTGTTTTCAAAACCATTAAACACAATACTAATGTTATTTAATTCTCCTCGTTTGTGTTTATTATTCACTAGAGTAAGCATGTCTTTTTTAGTTACATTTTGTCTTACAATATATAGTGTTGCATCGCAAAACGGTGTTAACTCTAACGCATCTGAAACCAATCCTATCGGTGGGGTATCTAAAATAATATAATCGTATTTGAGTTTTAATTCCTCCAGCATTTCATTCATACTTTCACTCATAATAAGCTCCGCAGGATTAGGAGGTATAGGTCCTGAGGAAATAAAATCTAAAAATGGTATCGGAGTTACTTGTGTTATTTCGGCTAGTGTTTTCTGACCAATTAGATAATTTACAGCACCTATTGTATTGTCCGTATGGAAATCTTGAAAAATTTTAGGTTTTCTTAAATCAAGTCCAACAATGACTGTTTTTTTCTCACTGAGCGCAAAAACAGTGGCAATATTAATGGAACAAAATGTTTTCCCCTCACCACTTATAGATGATGTTACCATTAATATTTTAGAACCAGATTGCTGTCTTTTATACAAAAACTGAAGCGAGGATCGAACGGCTCTAAAGCTTTCAGCCAATCCAGATTTTGGTTTTTCAAAAACGGCTAAATTTGTTTTGTATGTATTTTTTCCAACCACCCCAAGTATTGGAATTTTGGTCATTTTAGTAATATCATCCGTGTTTTTAATGGAGTTGTCTATAATTGTAATTCCAAAAATTAAAGCAAGTGGTAATAGAAGTCCTAAAAACAGGGCTAAAATATAATTTATACTGGTTTTCGGCCCTAACAAACCACCTCCTGTATCTTTTGCAGGATCAATAAATTGGATGTCAGACAAATTAGCTGCTTTAACAATGTTTGCTTCGCTTCTTTTTTCTAAGAAAGAGTTGTACACATTTTTATTCAAATCGTACTTCCTATTAATTTTGACTAATTCTTGTTGTTGTCCTGGCAGCTTTTTAATAGTGCTTTCTGCAAAACTAATTTTCCTATTTACTGATGATAAATCGTACTGAATAGAAGCTTTTGCTGAGGATATATTTTCTAACAAAACTCGTTTTAAGGCATCCATTTGAACATCAAAATCTTTGAACTTCTTATCGTTTTTTACTGCATACGACATTTCTGCCCTTTCGGCAGATAATGTGGTGAGTTTAGAAACATTAGTCAAAATATTCGGATCATCAATACCTGCAACAGATGGCGCTGGAAGTTTTGAATAATCTACACTATTATTCAAATAATTTTTTAGAGAATTATAGTACGATAGTTTCCGACTTATCAAATCTCTTTCTACATCAAATGCTGTGATTTGATCTGTAAATTTTTGTCCTCCAAGCTCTACTTCAAATATATTTTTGTCTTGACTGAAGCTTTTTAATTCATCTTCTGTATTTTTTAATTGACTTTCCATTGCTACAAGCGTGCTGTCAATAAATGCAATTGTATTCGTAGCAAATTGATTTTTAGCCATCAACTGCCTGTTTATAAGCGTGTTTATTGTCCCGTTGAGATAATCAACCATTCTTGGCTTGTTAGTTCCTTGCAAGTTTAATTGCAAAATTGCACCACCTTTAGTATCCGAATCAATATCAATATTTTTGTATTGATTTACGACACTATTAAAATCAGCAAATCGAACCATATGTGATGACCCATCATAAAAACCTGGATTGTCAGTTAATTCTAGTTTCCAATGCAAAAATGGAAGTGTGACTTGTTCACCTATTTTATATCGCTTTTTGAAATCTCCAACTTGAACATTTGTTTCACTTGAAACTTCTGTTGTATAATTCATTAAGGAAGCTCTTGGGTTTTCAAAATTGATACTAATTTCATATTCCGTAGGACTTACGAACTTTATAGTAATGAGTTGATTAGCCAGCTGAGGGAGGTTTTTGTTTATTTTTACATAAAACGGAACTTGACCATAAGCATCTTCAATATTGTATTTCCCTTGTCGTAAATATTCTATAAAATAATTGAGGTTTTTAACAACAATTTCGTTATGAGAACGAGATTTTATAGTCGTTAACAGGGTTTGAACCTGATCCGAAGTTCCTCCCCAATTAAAAACCAAGCTTGTGTTTGCTGTAAAAAAAGGATTGTTTTCTTCCTTATAAGCTATTGTAGTAGAAACTCCATAAATTTTTTCTTTTCTAACATTTACTTGGTAGGCAACCGTAAAAGCGATTAGCAAACTAACAAGAAACCAGCTCCAATGCCCTAGTATTTTTGTAAAAAAGGACTTGAAATCAAAATTATTTTGTGTTTCAAAAAAAGAAAAGTCTTTAGTATCAAGCATTTTGATAATTATCTTTTAAATAGTAAAAATGTGGTCAACAATAGTGAAACAGCTCCTAATATTGTTGTGAAAGACTGCAATCCATTTGTTCCAGTTCCCCACGATTTCTGTTTTAATGGTTTTATATAGATAAAATCATTAGGCTGTACATAATAATAAGGCGATTTGAGTACCTCAACAGACGTTAAATCTATGGTATGCATTTCCGTACCTTGAGGATATTGCCTTACAACCAGAACTTCTTTTCTATTTCCAGTTATTGTAATATCACCGCTATTTGCAATAGCTTCAAGCAGATTTACCTTTTCTTGATATAGAATTTTTGATCCAGGATTTGTAATTTCTCCATTTACGGTATATCTTAATCCTGCTAATTTTACTGAAACAAAAATATCAGCTTCTTTATTAAAATATTCAGCTAACAATTGCTTTTCAATTTTAATTCTAATTTCGTCAAGTGTTAGTCCGATAACTGCAACTTCTCCTAAAACCGGAATTCTTATTTCTCCATGATCATTTACTGTAAATCCGTCAAAATATAAAGCTTCTGAAGAGTTGGACTGCATACCTTCTATTGATGATGTATTAAACATATTCACTAGTTTTTGATCTAATGCTTTAATCCTAACACTCACAACGTCATTTATTTGAATGCGATAAGGCTTTAAAACAGCAGGAACTATAGTAGCTTCAGGGTTTGACTTGTTTGTTTTTTGAAGATATTCTAAATCTTTGATTGGGATACAAGAAGTAAACATCAAAAGAAATAAAATTAGTATAAAACTGTATATTTTAGGCATTTTTTTGAACCATTTGGTATAACAAATATAGTTTTTCATTTGCAAAAAAGAAATATATCTTATTTTTAATTCCATTAATTGTTGTTAAATGAATTTTCAAACGGAACTCTATTGACTATACTTCTCCCCAAAGTCACTTCATCAGCATATTCTAGTTCATCACCAACTGAAATTCCTCTAGCGATTGATGATGTAATTATTTGACACTCTTTGATCTGTTTGTAAATATAAAAATTAGTCGTATCACCTTCCATTGTGGAACTTAAAGCGAAAATTATTTCAGAAATATTTCCAGATTTTACTTTTTCAACAAGAGGCACAATGTTGAGTTGACTTGGACCAACACCATCAATAGGAGATATTTTTCCGCCCAGAACGTGATAAACGCCACGAAATTGCCCAGTGTTTTCAATTGCCATTACATCTCTAATGTCTTCAACTACACATACAATTTGATGATTTCGTTTTTGGTTGGAACAAATTTCACAAATAGCAACATCAGAAATATTAAAACAGTTCTTGCAAAACTGAATTTCGTCACGCATTTTCACTAATGCTTGCGACAAAAAACTGGTTTGCTCTTTTGGTTGTTTTAGCAAATGCAAAACTAACCGAAGTGCCGTTCGTTTTCCAATTCCTGGCAACTGCGACATTTCATTGACTGCTTTTTCTAATAGTTTTGAAGAAAATTCCATTTTGCAAAAGTAATGTTTTTTGTTAATTTTTTTATTTGATTATTTTTTTAAAAGCTACAAATTTTCATCAAAATCTAAAAAAAAGAATAAACAATTAAACGATTAAACAAAAAATTGTATTTTGCCATTAAATTAAAACCTGACTTATGACTCCATTTGCAATTTTGACTTTAATAATCGTTTATTTTGGCATATTATTTATTATTTCGCATTATATGAGTAAAAATGATACTGGAAACGAAGCTTTTTTTAAAGCCAACAAAAATTCCAAATGGTATCTTGTCGCTTTTGGTATGATAGGAACGGCGCTTTCTGGAGTTACATTCATTTCAGTTCCAGGAGAAGTAGGAAATCCTGATTTACAATTCAAATATTTTCAGTTCGTAATAGGAAATGCTTTAGGATTCATCATTATTGCTAAAGTTTTGCTCCCGTTGTATTATAGAATGAATCTGACTTCTATATACAGTTACATTGAACAACGCTTAGGAGTTGTAAGCTACAAAACTGCTGCCACTATTTTTTTAATAAGTCGTACTATTGGGTCTGCTTTCAGACTATATCTAGTGGTTATAGTTTTACAACGTTATGTGTTTGATTATTATGGCGTTCCATTTACGGCGACTGTTTTAATTTCATTGCTTTTGATATTTGCTTATACGTATCGTGGCGGCCTAAAAACCATTATTATTACCGACACTTTGCAAACATTTTTTCTTGTTTCTTCTGTTTTTCTAACTATTATTTTTATTTGCAGAAGTCTTGATTTAAGTTTTGTGACTGCATTTGAAGAAGTCAAAAACAGCAATTATTCCAAAATATTTTTCTTTGATGATTTTATGAAAGGAAATTATTTCTGGAAACAAATCCTAGGTGGAATGTTTGTAACTATTGCTATGGTTGGGCTGGATCAAGACTTAATGCAGAAAAATTTGAGTTGTAAAAACATTGGCGAAGCCCAAAAAAACATGTTCACTTTTACTGGAATATTTGTGGTAATCAATATTTTCTTTTTGAGTGTTGGTGCGTTATTATACCTTTTTGCAGAAAAAAATGGAATTCAAATTCCTATGGTTGATGGTGTTGCCAGAACAGACTTTCTGTTTCCTGAAATTGCATTAAAATCATTAGGATTAATTCCCGCCATTGTGTTTTTGTTGGGATTAACCGCTGCTACATTTGCAACGACCGATTCTGCTCTTACCGCTTTAACAACCTCATTTTGTGTCGATTTTCTTGGAATGGATAAAGCCGAAAACCTGAACAAACCTAATATTGTGAGAACACGCCATTTTGTTCATATTGGTTTTTCGTTATTGATGTTTTTGGTAATCGTAATTTTCAATTCGGTGAATGATGCTTCGGTAGTAAAAATGATTTTCAAAATCGCATCCTATACCTATGGTCCTCTTTTAGGATTGTATGCTTTTGGGTTGTTTGTAAAATCGAAAACCGTTAACGACAAATTGGTGCCATTTATTTGCGTGATTTCGCCAGCAATTTGCTTTTTTATTAGTACAAATTCTGCAAAACTATTTGGAAATTATGTGCTTGATAACGAATTGATTATTGTAAATGGTTTGATAACTTTTATAGGATTGCTTCTAATAAGCAAACCAGCTACTTCGGAAACAAAATTTTAATTTTGAATGGTGTTTTCATTGTACGGAAATTTTGATAATAGCCCTGATAGTAGTGAAAATCCTTTTGTGCCGATTTTTTTCGGCACAAAAGATTGGAACGAATAGCAGGAAATAGCTCCAAAAAAAACTAATATTGATTAGTTGCCAACAACACTAAAGTGCAAGCTACTTCAACTTTAATCTTATTCAATTCTAACAGTTGATAGAATTCTGGATTCTCGGTTCCAGGGTTAAAAATAACACGTTTAGGTTTGGCTTCCACAATATAATTGTAATAATCACGCTGTCTGGTTGGGTTTAGATACAACGAAACGGTGTTTATATTTGCTAATGGAATATTTTTAGTTCTAATATTGATTCCAGCAACTTCGCCTACATTTTGCCCAATAGCAATAACCGAATGCCCTTTTTCGACCAACATAGTAATTGCCTTAAAAGCATAACGATCTGGTTTTGCAGAAGCACCTAAAACTAAGGTTTTTTTATTTTTCATTTTGCAAAAATACAAAAATAGACGGTTTTAATTCTAATTTTTAACGTTAGCTTGTTTTTAATTTTAACTTTGCAGAAAGGAGTTGAACTAATTTTACACAAAAACTATGGAACTTTTTATTTATCTTTTTTTTGCCTTATTTTCCGTTTTAAATCCCATAGGAACAGTCCCTATTTTTGTTGGCCTTACGCAAGACGATAGTAAAGACGAGCGTTCCCGAATTTCTCTCTGGACAGCCATAGATGTTTTTATTATTTTAATTATTTCATTTTTTGTAGGTCAATATGTCTTATCTTTTTTCGGAATAACCATCAATGCCCTTCGAATTACAGGCGGAATCATTATCGCTAGTTCTGGGTTTTCGTTACTTTCAGGAAAATTCAGTAAAAAACGAGGCATTAATAAAAAAGTACAAACTGATGTTCAAACTCGAAATGATATTGCCCTAACGCCACTTGCTATGCCTATGCTTGCTGGACCAGGCTCTATATCGCTACTCATCGCTTTTTATCAAGAACACCACGAACCCAATCAAATGATTATCTCTTCATTTGCCATTTTAGCTGTTTCTATTGTAATCTATCTGGTGTTACGAAGCGCACATTATTTGTCCAAAATACTAGGAGCATCAGGCATTGTAGCCATTTCTAGAATTATAGGGTTTTTGACAATTGCCATCGGTGTGCAATATATCATTAGCTCTATTTTGAGTATTGTGAGAGGTATTTAATTTTTATTTGGAGCTATTTCCCGCTATCCGCTCTATCTTTTGCTTTAAAAAAAAGCAAAAGGATGCCGCTTCTATCGGGGCTAATAAATCAACATTCCATTATAATTCAAATAATTTTCTGTAACTTTATGGAAATTATTTTAGTATGAAAATACTTTTAACTGGAGCAAACGGCTATGTAGGTCGTAGGCTATTGCCAGAATTATTAGAACAAGGTCACGAAGTAGTATGTTGTGTTCGAGATAAACTTCGTCTTGGACTTGATGCTGTAACATTAGCAAGAGTTACCGTTTGGGAAGTTGATTTTCTTAAAACTCCAGTTTTAGATAGTTGTCCAGAAGGAATCGATGTGGCTTATTTCTTGATTCATTCTATGTCGTCCTCTATAAAAAAATTTGATGAAATGGAAGCTACTTCGGCTCACAATTTCAATAGCTATATGGATATTATGAAAGTCAATCAAGTCATTTACTTGAGTGGTATAGTCAATGATCCTAACTTATCAAAACACATGCGATCTAGAAGTAATGTGGAACAAATTTTGCAAAAAGGGAAGTACAACACTACCGTTTTAAAAGCAGGTATTATAGTAGGCTCTGGAAGTTCTTCGTTTGAAATTATTAGAGATTTATGTGAAAAACTACCCATAATGATAACTCCAAAATGGGTTTTAACAAAATCGCAACCCATTGCCATTCGTGATGTGATACAATACCTAACAGGTGTCATAAATCGAGAGGATTGTTTCAACCAATCATTTGATATTGGTGGCCCAAACGTAATAACCTACAAACAAATGATGCAATTGTATGCCAAAACGCGTGGCATAAAACTAGCCATCATTACAATTCCTGTTTTCACACCTAAGTTATCTTCCTATTGGTTGTATTTTGTCACATCAACTTCCTACAAACTAGCAATGAACTTGGTGGATAGTATGAAGATGGAAGTAATTTGTAGCGACAATAGATTACAAAAAATGTTAGGAATAAAACCTATTTCCTATGTGGATGCCATAAAATTAGCCTTTAAAAAAATAGAACAAAATTTAGTTATTTCCAGTTGGAAAGATAGTTTAGCAAGCAGTCGATTTAAAGAAAACCTATCCGCCTATATTCAAGTTCCAACTTATGGCTGTCTAAAAGACAGTAAAAAACTTCAATTAACAAATCCTGATTTAGCTTTAGAAAACATTTGGACCATTGGTGGCGAAAAAGGATGGTATTACGGCAACTGGATGTGGCAATTGCGCGGTTCGATAGACAAAATTTTTGGAGGCGTTGGAATGCGTCGTGGCAGAACAAGCCCTACACATCTTGACAATGGTGATGCCTTAGACTTTTGGAGAGTTTTACTTGCCGATAAAAAAGAAAAAAGATTATTACTTTTTGCAGAAATGCGTGTTCCTGGTGAGGCATGGCTTGAATTCAGGATAGATAAAGACAATATTTTGCACCAAATTGCTACTTTTAGACCTACTGGAATTCCAGGAAGATTGTATTGGTATGCAATGATTCCATTTCATTTTTTTATATTTGACGGAATGTTAAAAAATATTGCAAATTCAAATAATTAAAATAGTTAAAAAGTTATGAGCAGAATCATCTTTTCTTTAGTCGTTGCAGTTCTTTTTTTTAGTTGCAAAACTGACAGCACTTCCATTTCAATTCCCAATTCAAGCGGCCCGTCCAAAACGGCTACAAAAACTAAATCAGAAGTATATAATCCAAAATATTTAAGCCAATTAATGTCTACAATGCAAGGATATTACACTTCTGAAAAACAATCAAAAGTAGACAAAACCTACTACTACATTACATTAAGAATGACCCCTATTTGGAAAAGCAAAGGAAGCTATTTGTATATCGAACAAGCATTGGCTAATAAACAATATAAACCGTATCGAGTTCGTATTTACAAACTTTCACAAAAAAATAATTCCGAATTTTTAAATGAAATTTATAGTATTAAGGAGGAGCAAAAATGGATTGGAAAATATAAAACTCCAAAATCATTTGATGCTCTTTTAGAAAGCGATTTGGAACTAAAAAAGGGTTGTGAAGTAGTTTTCAAGCGCCAAAACGATAGTAGTTTTGTTGGAAAAAGCGGAAGAAAATCCTGTCCAAGTGAGTTGCGTGGCGCACAATATGCCACTTCAAAAATAAATATTGACAAAAACAGAATGATCGCTTGGGATCAAGGTTTTGATAAAAATGACAAGCAAGTTTGGGGTGCAACGAAGGGTGGTTATATTCTTGAAAAAGTAATTATTACAACTAAACCTAAGGCTGATACAAAACCAATTGTTAAACCAATTGCTAAAACAAACACGAAACCTGTAACAAATTCAAAACCTGTAGCAAAAACTACAACTAAAATAGCAACAAAAACACCACAAAAAAAGGTAGTAAAATAAATACTCATTTACTACCTATGTGAAATTATTTTAATTATTCATTCTTTGGCAAGAAAATTTCGGCCATCATACATCGAGCACTACCACCACCACAAGCTTCAATTGTATCTAATGAAGAGCTTAAAATAGTAATGTGTTCCTCTAGTTGTGCTATTTGTTTTTTAGTCAAACTTTTGTGAGCAGAAGCACTCATTATCAAATAACGTCTTTCGTCAGAACCCACTAATTCTAACATATTTCCTGCAAAATTATTCATTTGATCTTCAGAGATTAAAATAATTTCTTTTTGATCCGCTTTCAAGCTGTCTAAAACCATTTTACGTTCTTTCTTATCATCAATACAATCTGCACAAATAACTGCAAAAGTATCGGCAATACACATCATTACATTCGTGTGATAAATCAATTTACGTTCACCATCAACGGTTTGAAAAGCTTCAAAAATAACTGGTGTAAATTCAAAATCTTCACAGAATTCGATAAACAATTCTTCGTCAGCACGAGGCGAAAGCGCACAATAGGCTTTTCCGTTTTCGCGATCTAAAACAATACTTCCAGTGCCTTCAAGATAAAAACCATCTTCTTCAGCTGAAGTATAATCTGTTAATTCATCACTAATTTGAAACCCTTTGTCTTCAAGAACATCTAAAATATCATCTCTACGTTCTAGTCTTCTGTTTTCTGCAAACATTGGATACAAAACCACATCTCCATTTTCGTGAAAAGAAATCCAATTATTTGGGAATATGGAATCTGGTGTGCTAGGTTCTAATGTATCATCGATCACAGTTACATCGACACCTACCATTCGCAATTTATTTACGAAAGTGTCGAACTCTTCTTGTGCTTTAGCATTAACTGATTCAGGTGATAAACCATCTAATACTTTTTGGTAATAGTTATTTACAGCTGTTTGTTCGTTCATACGAAACGCCACTGGGCGAATCATTAATATGGAATTGGTTGTTTGGTTCATTTCTTTTGTATTTTAGGTATTGAGTTTTTGGGTTTGTAAAACAAACTTAATACTCAAAATATTTTATTAATCTCTTATTAATGGTAGTGTTGAACAACGTAATAACCCCTCTTGCTTGGCGATTTCAGCGTACGGTATTTCTTCTACAATAAATCCGTTTTCACAAAGCCAATTGTTTAATCTGATAAAGTTTTTTTCAGAAACTACAACATTTGGAGCAATCGAAAATACATTAGAATTCATTTCGTACATTTCATCACGAGTGATATGAAATAGATTTTCTTTTCCTATTAAATTCACTAAAAACATATAATCAGCTTCCTCACGAAAACCACTTTTGTAAATAATTCCTTTGCCTTGACCGAGAGGTTGAAAACAACAATCTAAGTGTAAAGCGTTGTCGCGGGCTTCTATTTTTGATTTAACCAAATCAAATTCTTTGACAATTTTATTTGGGAATAATTTTTTGATATATGCTACACCTTGAATATTAGTTCTTGCTGTTATATAATCCTTATAATCAGACCCTTTATATGTTCCTATAAAAATATAGTCGTCCCAAAGAATCACATCACCACCTTCTATATGCACTTCCTCAGGCGGACGAACAACTTTTGCAGGATTTATTTGGTCAATAATGTATTGAATTGCATCAAGTTCTCGCTCGCGATCTGGCAAGATATTAGCTTTAATAAAAGTATCATCAATCACAAAACCTATATCACGAGTGAATATCTGATTATAATTTTCTATCATTTCAGGACGATACACTTTGACATCATACTTCTGAAAAACTTGATTAAAAGCTTCCATTTCGTTAATCATATCTGCTTCTACAGGATAGGTTCCTGCAAGTAAGTGTTCTAAAGATTTTGGGTCATAAGCTTCCTCAGCAGTTGGCGTTGGCCCATTATTAATAGCTGAACCTAGTACAACTGCTCTTAATCGTGACCATTCATTTTTAACATTAATTTGTAACATAAAATAGCTTTAGGCTTATTGGCAAATATAGAAAAAGCTTCCCGATTAAGAGAAGCTTTTAGGTTTAAATTATTGAGTTATTATCTTTTTTCTATAGCGACAAAACCACGCAATGGTTCACCAGTATAAACTTGACGAGGACGACCAATAGGTTCTTTGTTTTCACGCATTTCTTTCCATTGGGCAATCCAACCTGGAAGTCGACCAATAGCGAATAATACGGTAAACATATCTGTAGGAATTCCTAAAGCTCTGTATATAATTCCTGAATAGAAATCTACGTTTGGATATAATTTTCTTGAAACAAAATATTCATCTACTAATGCTGATTCTTCTAATTTTTTGGCAATTTGAAGAATTGGATCATTTACTCCTAAAGTTGCCAACACTTCATCAGCTGCTTTTTTTATGATTTTTGCTCTTGGATCAAAATTCTTGTACACTCTGTGTCCGAAGCCCATTAAACGGAATTCGTCATTTTTGTCTTTGGCTTTAGCCAAATATTTTTCGGCATCGCCACCGTCTTTTTGAATGTCTTCTAACATTTCAAGAACAGCTTGATTTGCACCACCGTGAAGTGGTCCCCAAAGTGCAGAAACACCTGCAGAAATTGAAGCAAATAATCCCGCGTGAGAAGATCCAACCATTCGCACTGTTGATGTAGAACAGTTTTGTTCGTGATCTGCGTGAAGGATAAATAATTTATCTAATGCTGCAACAATAACTGGTTTAATAGTATATGGTTCTGTAGGCAATTTAAACATTAATTGCATAAAGTTTTCTACGTAACCAATTGTGTTGTCATAATAATTCAACGGATAACCCATAGATTTTCTGTAGGTCCAAGTAGCCAAAACAAGAAATTTACCCATTGTTTTACAAATGGCTTCGTACATTTCCTTTTCGTTATCTACATTGACCGTTTTTGGATTAAATGCAGTCAAAGCACTTGTC
>NZ_JANOQD010000069.1:0-2658 GCF_031422135.1 Flavobacterium sp.
TGCACCCTTAACGAGAGGAGGTGTCTATATTATGTTAATTATACCAATTAAAGACGGAGAAAATATCGATAGAGCATTAAAGCGCTATAAAAGAAAATTTGACAAAACAGGAGTCGTAAGACAACTAAGAAAACGTCAAGCTTTCATTAAACCATCTGTTATAAACAGAGCTATGGTTCAAAAAGCGGCTTATGTTCAAAACATGAGAGAGAACTTAGAAAGTTAAATTTTAATTTTCTGTTAATATAAATCGTTAGTTATTTAAGTTTCGTACTTTTATACTAACGATTTCTTGTTTTTGCGAGGAACGAAGCAATCTAATCCTATTAATGAGTAATCAGCAAAAATTCCAAGACTACATACTTCTCGAAAAAAACTATTCTAAGCTTACAGCTTTGGCTTATGGTAAAGATTTAGATTTTTTCAAAAAATTCCTTGAAGACAATTTTGATAGTACAGCACTTGAAGAAGTTTCTTATACCTTAATAAGAAGTTGGATAGTTTCTATGATTGATTCAAATATCACAAACACATCAGTAAATCGAAAAATAGCTTCATTAAAAGTCTTTTATAAGTTTCTTTTGAAAACAAAACAGATAGAAGTAAATCCATTAAGCAAGCATAAAGCATTAAAATCTCCAAAAAAAATACAAATTCCATTTTCTGAAGACGAAATTGACAAAGTTTTAAATCACATACAATATAAGGAAGGATTCGAAGGAATTCGAGACAAGCTTATAATCGATTTGTTTTATACCACAGGGATTCGACGTTCCGAACTAATAGGGCTTCAAATGTATAATGTAGATTTGCAAAATAATACTATAAAAGTGGTAGGCAAAAGAAATAAAGAAAGAATCATTCCTATACTGTCTGTAATAGCCAAACAAATGGAGCGATATGTAGTTGAAAGAAAACAACTTGTGTTTACTTCAGAGTCAAATATTTTATTTTTATTGTCAAACGGAAATAAACTAAACGAAACATTTGTCTATCGATTAATAAATGATTACTTTAGTAATGTTTCTGAGAAGGTAAAAAAAAGTCCGCACATGCTTCGGCATACTTTTGCAACTCACATGCTTAATCACGGAGCTGATTTGAATTCGATTAAAGAATTGTTAGGTCACTCGAGTCTTGCATCAACTCAAGTTTACACCCATTCAAGTTTAACAGAGCTTAAAAATGTATATCAAAATGCCCATCCAAGAAACCAAAAATAAATTTTCACTATATGTTTAACCAAAATTATCAGATTATGAAGGTAAATGTTCACGCAGTCAATTTTAATGTTGACAAGAAACTAGTAGATTTTGTAGAAGAAAAATTAAATAAACTTGAAAAATACTATGATAAAGTCGTTTCGTCGGATGTGTTTTTGAAGGTAGAAAAAACAAGTGATAAAGAAAATAAAATAGTCGAAGTAAAAGTAATTGTGCCTGGCGATGAATTTATTGTAAAAAAACAATGCAAGACATTTGAAGAAGGTGTGGAATTAGCTTCAGAATCCCTTGAAAGACAGCTAATGAAAAGGAAAGAAAAATTAAGAGCACATATCTAATAAATATTTTTACAAAAAAGTTTTGATTAATAAATAAAATACATACATTTGCAGTCCGTTAGAAATAGCGGACTTTTTTTATGTTTTGCCAGCGTAGCTCAGTTGGCTAGAGCAGCTGATTTGTAATCAGCAGGTCGTGGGTTCGAGTCCCTCCGCCGGCTCTTTTTATTCCAATGCGATTTGGAATTTGTTCTTTAAATTATTGAAATTTAAAAAAAATGGGGAGATACTCAAGCGGCCAACGAGGGCAGACTGTAAATCTGCTGTGTAAACTTCGCAGGTTCGAATCCTGCTCTCCCCACAAGAATAATTTTTAAATTTAGGAATTACGATTTAGGATTTTTTAAAATTCTTTCAAAATCCTAAATCTAAAATCCCAATTCCTAAATCAAGGAATCTGCCGACTTAGCTCAGGGGTAGAGTGCTTCCTTGGTAAGGAAGAGGTCACGGGTTCAATTCCCGTAGTTGGCTCAACAAAGTAAAATTTGAACACTAATATATTATAATTAAAGATTAAAAACTAAGTAAAATGGCAAAAGAAACCTTTAACCGTAACAAGCCCCACTTAAACATTGGAACAATTGGGCACGTGGATCACGGAAAAACTACATTAACTGCTGCAATTACAAAAGTATTGTCAGATGCAGGTTATTGTCAAGCAAAATCATTTGATCAAATTGATAATGCTCCAGAAGAAAAAGAAAGAGGTATTACAATTAATACTTCTCACGTAGAGTATGAAACTGCAAACCGTCACTATGCTCACGTTGACTGTCCAGGTCACGCGGATTACGTAAAAAACATGGTTACAGGAGCTGCTCAAATGGACGGTGCTATTCTTGTTGTAGCAGCTACAGATGGACCAATGCCACAAACTCGTGAACACATCCTTTTAGGTCGCCAAGTTGGTATTCCTAGAATGGTAGTTTTCATGAACAAAGTGGATATGGTTGATGACGAAGAGTTGTTGGAACTTGTTGAAATGGAAATTAGAGATCTTTTGTCATTCTATGAGTATGATGGAGATAACGGTCCGGTAATTCAAGGTTCTGCTCTAGGTGGATTGAACAACGATCCAGCTTGGACTCCAAAAATTC
>NZ_JANOQD010000070.1:0-3966 GCF_031422135.1 Flavobacterium sp.
GTAAATTTTATTGATGTTGAAGGAACTCCAAATTCCATTTTTTTAGAAAAAAATAGTTTGGCATTTACCTATTGCCAAGTACCTATTATTTACACAATTGCAAGTGTTAATCAATTAAAAATCATTTATACAAATGGTCAAATTGAAGAAAATGAAACAATGATTTTAGACGACATTCAAAGTAAAAAAATATTTCAAAGAACAGGGGAGATTTTTCAAATAAATATTTCTTTTCAAGATAATTTCTTTAGAAAATGAAAAATATAATTTACCCAATATTGGCAATGAGTATAATGAGTTGTAGTGTTACAAAACAAATGGAAGTTGAGGTATTCGAAACCTCGGCGAATGGGAATTCATTAAAAAAAATGGAAACTTTTTCAGTGAAAGGGTCTAACATAGTAATTTCATTAAATCCTAATGAAGAATTTCAAAAGATTACTGGTTTTGGAGGATCATTTACCGAATCTTCAGCTTCATTACTCAATCGATTGAGTGAAAAAAAGCGCAAGAAAATTTTAGACGCTTATTTTAGTGAAGAAGGTGCAAATTATTCATTAACAAGAACCCATATTGCTTCCTGCGACTTCTCATTAAGTAATTATACGTATGCTAAAGTGGAAAATGATTTGGCAATGGAGCATTTTACTATTGAAGATGATAAAGAAGACTTAATTCCAATGATTTTAGAAGCTCATTCTATATCTAAAGAAGGCTTCAAAATCATATCTTCACCATGGTCATGCCCGCCTTGGATGAAGGATAATAAAAAGTATGTAGGTGGAAAATTATTACCAGAATACAATGATGCCTTTGCTCTATATTTTTCAAAATACCTAAATGCTTACAAAAAAGAAGGTATTGATATTTGGGGAGTTACTGTAATAAATGAACCTCACGGAAATGGGAATAATTGGGAAAGCACCCATTTTTCCCCTGAAGAAATGACTTTGTTTGTTCAGAATCATCTCGGACCTAAATTAGAAAAAGACGGTTGGAGTAATGTAAAAATTTTTGGATACGATCAAAACAGAGCTGGTTTACCTGAATGGGTTGATGCGATGTATAAGGACGAAAAAACTTCTAAATATTTTGCTGGAACAGCCATTCATTGGTATGAGAGTACCTATGAATTCTTTCCAAAAGAATTACAATATGCTCACAAAAAAGCACCTAACAAATACCTGATTGAAACCGAAGGTTGTATAGATTCTGAGATTCCACATTGGAACGATGACGCTTGGTATTGGAGCAAAGAAGCCACTGATTGGGGTTGGGATTGGGCCAGCGAAAAAGACAAATATTTACACCCAAAATATGCTCCAGTAAATCGTTATGCTAATGATATCATTGGTTGCTTGAATAATTGGGTTGATGGTTGGGTCGATTGGAATATGGTTTTAGACAAGCAAGGTGGTCCAAATTGGTTTAAAAATTGGTGTATTGCTCCCATTATTGTAGATACTGAAAAAGATGAAGTTTATTTCACCCCTTTATATTATACTATGGCGCATTTTAGCAAATTCATGCGACCTGGTGCGGTAAAAATTGGTTGTGAGATTAATGATAAAGAAATAATGTCAACTGCAGTTAAGAATCCGGATGGATCAATTGCTGTGGCTATTTTTAATCCAACTGATAAAAATCAAACAATTCAATTAATTCTAAATAATAACAAAAAAAATATTTCCATTAGTGCAAAAGCATTGCAAACAGTGGTAATTAAGCCTTAAAAGGTATAAAATACATTACTATGTCAAATAATAATTCAAATAAAAAAATGGTGGTTCCAATGACTCAAAAAATTGCCTTTGGATTAGGAATGTTAGCCAACCAAATGTTTCCAGCTGCCTTAGGTATTTTTATGGTGGTTTTGGTCGAAAACTTAGGTATGCCATCATGGATGTGGGGTGTTTTATTTTTTGTTCCAAGAATAGTCGATGCATTTTTCGATCCAATTATGGGATTTATTTCCGATAATACTAAATCTGTTTGGGGAAGACGTAGACAATATGTTTTTATTGGTTCTATAATTATGGGAATTGCCTTTATGATTATGTGGCAATTATATAGAGAAGATAGTGTTATGTACAATTTTACTTTTTTTCTAACATTTTCACTGATATTTCATATCGGACTTTCTATTTTCAGTGTTCCTTATGTGGCCATGGGTTACGAAATGAGCGATGATTTTCATGAACGAACAAGTATTATGGCAGTTTCTCAATGGATTGGTCAGTGGGCTTGGGTGATTGCTCCTTGGTTTTGGGTAGTTATGTATGATCCATCATGGTTCCCGAATGCTGATACCGCTACGAGAACATTAGCAATTTGGGTGGGTGTAATATTTATGTTTTTAGCAATGGTTCCTGCTATTTTTATCAAAAGCAAATCTACAAAGTTTGATGATACTTTAGAACCTTTAACATTCAAAACCATTGGTGGGAGTTTTAAAGAAATTTTAATCAGTTTTAAAGAGGCATTTGCAAATAAACCTTTTAGAAAATTGTGCATTGCAACATTCTTTATTTTTAACGCTTTTAATACTGTTGCTGGTTTTACCTTTTTTATAGTTGTTTATTATTTATTTAATGGCAATACAACTGATGCTTGGATTTGGCCTACACTTTTTGGATGTTTGGGCGCTTTATCTACAACCTTTATTGTTATTCCAATTGTTTCTTGGATTTCAAAAAAAATGGAAAAAAAGAAGGCCTTTTTAATTTGTCAAGGAATTTCAATTTTTGGATATATCCTTCTTTGGTTCCTTTTCATTCCAGGAAAACCCTATATGTTTATATTCGCATTGCCTTTCTTTTCATTTGGAATTGGAAGTTTGTTTACACTAATGATGTCTATGACTGCAGATGTTTGCGATATGGATGAGTTAGAATCAGGCAAAAGAAGAGAAGGAGTCTTTGGCGCTATTTATTGGTGGATGGTAAAGTTCGGTTTTGCCATTGCAGGATTGCTAACGGGTGTAATTATGTCGGCTGTTGCATTTAAAGCTGGTGCTCCAACACAACCCGAAGGTGCTGTTACTGGCTTGAGACTTTTCTTTTCCGGTGTCCCAATTATTGGAACTTTGATTGCTATGTGGGTGATGAGAAATTATGACTTAACAGAACAAAAAGCGAGAGATATTAAAAAAGAATTAGATACTAGAAAAGCTCCATTAAAAAAACAGTCTTCAGCTTATCTTTCTGGAAAATTACTTTCTTTAAAAAAACAAGGAAACGCAATTAACACAAAAATAGGTAGTGATTTAAGTTCAAAAAACGAAATTGAAATTAAAACAAAATTTACAGAAATTTTAAATAATGGGTTACACGGTTTGTGTTTTAGTCCTTATCTAGAAGGACAAAAAGCTGGTGATATCTTATCAGAAAATCAAATACAGAGAAGAATAGATTTAGTTAGTCCACATACTAAATGGATTAGATCATTCTCTTGTTTGGAAGGTAACGAATTTATTCCAGAAATAGCGAAACAAAAAGGATTAAAAACCTTAGTTGGCGTTTGGATAAGTGATGATAGAGAAAGAAATGAACGAGAAATTAATTCCCTTACCACTATGGCAAAAGCGGGTTTAGTTGATGTTGCTGCCATTGGAAATGAGGTGTTACATAGAGAAGAACTATCAGAACAAGAATTATTGCAATATATTAAAAGAGTTAGGCAAGCATTGCCAGATTCTATTCCTATTGGATATGTAGATGCTTACTATCAATTTCTTGAAAGACCAGCGTTAGTAGACGCTTGCGATGTTATTTTAACCAATTGTTATCCATTCTGGGAAGGAGCAGATATTGCTTATTCGTTATCTTATCTAGACGGAATGATTGAATTAACAAAACAAGTGGCCAAAGGTAAAAAAGTAATTATTACAGAAACTGGATGGCCAAGTATTGGAGAAAACATTGAAGCAGCTCAACCATCTAATTTGAATGCAATGAAATATTTTAT
>NZ_JANOQD010000071.1:0-6985 GCF_031422135.1 Flavobacterium sp.
TACGCCTCCAGAAAAATCTTCAACAAAATCAATTGCCTCTGTTACTGTTTCTTTCACTTTTTGAACAACACCTTTCTTTGCGGGTGGGTCAATCTCCCCGTCATCCCCCATTTTATGCATCGCGTGATTCAGCCCACTAACAAAAAGACCTACTCCATTTTTAACTCGCCCGAGGCTTTCCCTTTCATAAAATCCCTACTCAATCTTTCAAAAAACGCTTTTTCTTCGGCTCAAAGATAATTGAATTTTTTATTTTTTTCATTTGAAAAAAAAAAGTTTCATACATTATCTATGCTTTATCTATGGCTTTGCCTTGGATTAAATAGGTTTTACTTTTATATTTCATTTGAAAAAAAAATTTCAATTCTATCAAAAAACCAATCCAAAAAATCCCAAAACATTCAGAGTTTGCCAAATCTTCATCGATAAGCCAAAAATTAGGCGCTCGATTTTTTTAGAAGGAAACCCGAACTAAAAAGCCGTTTTTTAAAGAAAAGTCTCTTGGGTTTTCTTCTAAAAAAATGAGCAAACAACCGCAGGGCGTTAGTATTTATCATCATTTTTTATTTAAAAGATTTTCATTATTCCCAGGATTTAGAAGAGCAAAATAAACACCCCAAAGGAGCAAGAAAACCATTTTTCTTGGTTTTCTTGTGACTGGGTGGCGGTGTTGCGGTCACTGACAGCCACCACAGACCGAGAGCCACTTTTTCAGTGGTGTAGGGCTGTGAGCGTGTAACGGCACGGAAAAAATTTAGTTCAGCGTTAGCGTTCCTTGATTCAGGGCAAACGAAGTGCGCCAACCGTGATGGCTGGCGGTTGAGCAACCGCCAAAACACAAGTGGCGGTGGATGTAACACTGACCTGCATTTTTCTTGCGGGTTTGTGTTGCAGACAAAGTAGCCACGACGAAAGAAGGGTAGAGACCGTGTGGAGATTGCGAGCAACACTTTTTTTGTTTTTTACTGCCTTTTTTCTAGGCTGTAAAAAATAAAAAAGTGTTGTGGTCTGTGGAACGGAGGAAGGAACGACCGACTGGAGCAGCGCAACGGAACAAAGGAAACGACCGAAGAGAGACCGCTTTTTTGCTCTGCTGTTTAGGATTTGGATTTTCGTTTTTAAACCTAAATTTCTCTAATTGGATGATATAAATTAATCGCATTTTGTAAAATTTCTAACTCTGTTTGTTTGTATAAAATCGTGGTTGATGCTCGTTTGTGTCCTGCAAAAACTTGTACAATTCTAGTATCATTTTCCTTTTTTAAAAGATTTGCAATTACACTTTGGCGGATTTTAATAGGCTGTAATTGTTGACTTTTCTCTCGGTGATCATTAATCATTCTGTTCAAAACATTCGGGCGAACTTCTTCTTTTAATTTGCCTGTAATGAGCGTTTTTATTGGTTTTTCTGATACAATATGTTGGATTAATTTTGGATAATCTTCTTTTAAATAATTCAAAAAAAGTAGTATTTGTTTGGCTTGTAATGGCAATGTTCTTGATTTCTTCTTGTCGCTAGATTTGATATAAATTTCGGCTTTCTCCAGATTAATATCTTCGATTTGTAGATTACAAATTTCCCCAACCGTTAAACCTTGATAAATTAGCAAACTAATAATTACTTGATTTCTTCTTTGTAAAATTTTGTCTTTGTGCGTGTCGTTTAAGAAGTTTTCGAGTGTTTCTGGAGTGTATAAAGTATCGACTGCAATTTGTCTGTTTATCTTGTCTTTTAGGTATAATTCACTACAAGGATGGTCGTTTCTTTTACCAATTTCGATTAAATAATAATAGTAAATTTTAACGTTTAATAAATAATGTTTGATGGTTTTTGGTTGTAGATTTTCGTTCTTTCGTAAATGCCCAACGTATTCTAAAATGTCTTGATATGTAGCTGTTTCTGCTCTGTTTTGTATAAAATTAAAGTACTTTCTAATGCTACACAAATACGGATTTAAGGAACTTTTTTTGTATTTTTTGAGTAAATAATTTTCAAGTGTCATCTTCTAAAATTTTAAGTTGTTCTTGATTAATATGTGTATAAATTTGCGTAGTTTCTAGATTACTATGACCTAAAAAAGTTTGTACTTGTTCTAGTTTCATTCCGTTTTCAAGTAAATGTGTTGCGATAGAATGGCGTAAAGTATGCATTCCTATTTTGTTAAGTTCTGCTTGTTTAAATCGTTTTCCAAAGTTGGTTTTATCAATCAATTTCTTTAAGATTAAAGTAAAACTCCATTTTTGCATTCTTCGATTTTCAATATTTAAAAAGATTGGTTTATTTGATAATTGGGAACTTTCTAAATATTCTTTTAATTCTATAACTATTTGATTTGTAATAGGAACGATTCGCCTTTTATTGTTTTTTCCATTTTCTACAATTAATCTATTTTCTTGTAAATCAATATCCTTTTTATTCAATTTTACCATTTCCCCAACTCGCAGTCCACAACCATAAGCAATATTCAAAATCATTTTTTCTTGCTCGTTTTCGATAGTCTTGTATAATTCTTTGATTTGATTTTGAGTAAATATTATTCTTTCGGCTGGTTCTTTTGGCGAATAAAATTTAAAACTCGATGCTGGATTTGTTTTTAGTTTTCCAAGTTCTAAAGCATAACCAAAAAAAGTTTGAATATTTCGCAGTCGATTATAAACTGTTTCTTTTGATAAATTTTCTTTGGTTCTTACGTTTTTTTGAGTTTTAATAATGCTTTGATAATCTGCTATATTTTTGGGTATAACTTGTTCTAATTGATTGATTTGTAAACTTTCTAACCAACTAAAAAACTGTTTTAAATATAAATATCTTGCTTGATAAGTTGCTTTGGTATAGCCTAATGTTTGTAAGTAATCTTGATACTTTTCGGCTTCTTCTTGGTAGTTTTTATTGTAAAGTTGTTTCATCGTATGACGTTTTTTAAACCTATGATGCTTTTTGCTTACTCGTTTTTTTGGGTTTAGGGTCGCTAGATTATTTTTTGATTAAAAAACTATATTCTACAATACTTTACAACGATTTATAGCGAACCACTAGCGACCCACAGCGACCCAAACCCTTGTCATACCTGTTTTCTTGGTCATACCTTATTTGGTTTTAATTGCTCTATTTGTTGCACTAAAAACGTTTTAATTTCTGTTCTAATTTTAGAATAATTATCCCAATAATCAACCTGATATTTTAATCCTTTGTTAGAAAAACCACCTTTGTATTTTATGTATTCCAACTCCAGTAAACTATTTATAAACCGCTGTAATTGGGTTTTACTGATGTTCATTTCTTGGCGGATTTCTCTTTGTGTAAAAATGTTTTCTTTGTCTTTTACATACTTTTTCAATCGTTCAAAAAACTGTCTTAAACTTCCATCGAGTTCATCCACTTTTAAAATGATGGATTCAAATAATATCTCTGTTGCTTGTTCTATATCTTCGATTTCGGTTATTAATTGATTGTCTTTTGTAAGTTGCCTTTGGTATTGATTTAAAAATGTAACTTGTTTAATTACTGCTTGATACATTTCGTTTAATCGTCTTATTTTATGAACCTTTTCGGGTAATTGTAGTTTAGTTGCAAACGGATTTATCACTTCATAATGTTTCAAATTTCTAACCATTGCTTGAATAAATTGTACTGCTTTTTGGCTTTCTTTTGGGTCTATTTCTCCCGCATTCCGTTTGTTTTGGTTCTCTATAATTCTTTGCGTTTGTTCTTTACTTTCATCAACTGCAATTAAAAAACTTCTGCTCATATTATCCTCGTAAGTCTCGCCTTTGGTCGTTGCCGATAAACTGCTAAACTGTCCTTTCACTTCCTTTCTGGTCGATTTATTATTTCCTTTTTTATCTTTCATTGATACTGAACTGCTCAAAAATTGATTACTAATTAATTCTCTCAAAGCATACAAAGCATCTTCTTTTAGTCCGTCCAAATCTTCAATAATGATGATTTTTCTAAACAAATCAAACTCGCCCCAATTGTACAAACTGCTTTCGGTGATCCTGGTAAATCTGAGTACGTCTTCTCCTGGCATTAAGTCTGCAATTCGACTAATAATATGGGTTTTTCCGCTTCCCGAACTTCCTTGTACTATGGCGTGGATTGGGCTTTTGTTCATATAACTAATGATGATTAAGAACAATAATAACCTGCTGTTTTCTTCGCCAACTATTCCAGATTTCCCGATTTGAACGTTTAATCTTTTGAGTAATTCTTTGGTTTTTAGAAAAGGTATTGGCTCTTGGCTTATGGCTCTTGGCTGTTGTTTATTAGCTATTTTTTCGCTTATATTCTCGCCTTTAACTATTGGTTTTACATCGTCTAAACTTTCTATTTCAAGTAATTTTTGTGATAAATTTTCAATTGAAAAATCTTCTATTAAAAATAAAAAAGGAACTTCTTTTCTTTGCTCTAAAAGTTCTGTAAATATTTCGTTTTCGTGCAATTGTAACGTTTCGTTTATGTCTTTGTTTGGCAGTTCTACTGTGCTTATTTTTAATTTTTCATTGATAATTCGCAATTGATTAGCATATTTCTTTACCGCTTCTTTTCCTGCTTGGTCATTATCAAAAGCAAAAATTATTTCTTCTAATTCTGTAAGTTCTAAAATCGCTTTTTGTATCTCTTCATTTAATCCATTTGTTCCGTAACACGCTAAAACGCTGTGATTTTTTGCTATTTCATCAATCTGCAACAAACTAGCACAATCAATAATACTTTCGGTTAAAATGAGTTTTTTAGTTGCTGGATTTGGGTAATTTGGATAAAGTCCGCTTCGGTTCTTCAGATAAAAATGTTTTGCATTCTCTTTGTCTAAAATGCTTCTGAAGTAAAAAGATACGATTCCATTTTCTTTATTCTTCAGTGCAAAAACTAGGCTGTATTTTCCAAAAACATTATAAGCCGTTTCTCCATTATTTGACTTTAAACCATTATCCAAAAGCAATCCAACTGCTAAACTATTATTAATTAGTTCTTCGCTTTTTCGCTCTCCGTGGTGGAATTGTCCGCTATTAAAACCGATTTCAATTTTGCTGTATTCTAAATTTCTTTTCTTACAATATTCTCTTGCTGGTGTACTATTTACTAATCCTTTTCTAAAACTCTTAAGCATTATTTCTAAAAAAGTTACCTTTTGAAGTTGTGAGATTTCAGTAGTTTTTTTAGTTTCCCAAACTACTGGTTCTTGACTGTTTGCCAGTTGCTCACATTTTATAATGGCTTCGTGTTTGGTTATCTTTTCATAGTCCTGCACCCATTGTATTTGGTCGCCTTTTGCTCCACAAGCGTGGCATTTGTAAAAATGCTTTTCTAAATTGACTTGCAAACTCGCCGTTTTATCTTCGTGAAAAGGACAATTGAGCATATTGTTTTTGGGTTTTAAGCCGTAATGGGATAGGATTTGGGATAAGGATAAGTTTTGTTTTATTTCGGAAATTTCCATAGCAAAATTATTTTTTGTCTTTTATTACAATGGGACAAAAATATATATTATTGTATTATTACACAAGTTTATTTTTAACTGTTTTAATATTATGGTATTATTCGCTAAATTTGTTGCTTTAAATATCCATAATATGAATATAGGCGATAATATTAAACGAATAAGAACTGCTAAAAGCCTTTCGCAAAAAGAAGTAACTATAAATGCTAAACTTGATACTGCACAATATAGCCGTATTGAAAATGGAAAAACTGACCCTTCTGTTGCAACTCTAGAACGCATTGCAAATGCTATGGGCGTTTCATTATCTGATTTATTTGCTTCTACCGAAGAACTCAAAGAAATAAACTCTTTTGATAAATCTATTATGGAAAAAGTATCGCTTATGGAAAGTTTAAACGAGGAAGAAAAACAAACTATTTATATTATGCTCGATGCCTTTATTGGTAAAAGAAAACTCAAAGATGCTCTTCAAAATGTGCTTCACGATGTAAAATAGAAAAGCCGAGTGATGCTCGGCTTTTTAGTGAAATATTTTAATTAGACCATCATTATATAAAAATATAAAATCCCTAATATTAATAGAATATTTATAAAATAAATAAATAATGTTTCTATTTTACAAGGCTTAAATGTTTTAAAAACAAGATTGTAAATCATTAGAAAAATAAAATTAAAGAAAATCATATTCCCAAGGTAACTAAATACTCTCAAGAAAAAAACATTGATGTCTATAATTGGACTTGATGTTTCATTTAAATTTATTATTTTTTCTAATCCATAACCGTAACCCAAAATAAAATAATTATCATTATTTTGATACAAATACAAAAGATTTACAAAAAAGATAAGTAAACAAAAAGCTAGGGCTTTCTTATCACTATTTAATTGGTGCAGAAAATAACTTGCCTTTTTCATAAAAATATAGTTTATTATCATTTACAAAACCTGATGTATAAATTTTAGTTGTAGAAACTCCTGTCAGTTTAAAGTCGTAACCTTTCATTCCGTTTAAAGTCTGTGCTTTAATACTTAATTTAGCATCAGTTCCAACTCCTGCAATTCTTCCTGCAAACGTTCTGTCTAATTGCAAAGTGCCATTTGGGGACATTGTAGCTTTATCAAGAATGAGTCCAATTTTGGAATTCAAAAAGTCTAAATCGCCACCATCTATATAATCTCCGGGTCTCATACCTTTCATTAATTTTCCCATCATAGTTTCTGAAGAATCTCCTTTTTTAATTCCTAAAGATTCTTTAGTAACTTTTCTGCCTTCTTGGTCATATTCATCATTTGGACCATCCATCTGATGCATCGCATGATTGAGTCCACTAACAAAAAGACCTACTCCATTTTTAACTCGCCCGAGGCTTTCCCTTTCTCAAACTCACTACTCAATCTTTCAAAAAACGCTTTTTCTTCGGCTCAAAGATAATTGAATTTTTTATTTTTTTCATTTGAAAAAAAAAGTTCATTTTTTTATCGATATAAATTGGCAAAAAAGCCCAAAACTTTAAATTCAAGACCCAACTTGGCGGATAAAG
>NZ_JANOQD010000072.1:0-34554 GCF_031422135.1 Flavobacterium sp.
TATGATTATGCTCTTTAACAATTTATGAAAACGGTATTAGATGATTTTCTAATACCGTTTTTGTTTTTAATAAAATAAAATTATGAAAACCGATAAAAATACAACCGCAAAGAAAAAACTATCTCCACATCAAAAAAAAGTTGCCGATGTAATGCACGAATTCAAAGAAGGCGATTTGCATTCTGGAAAGTCTGACATAATCGTGACCAATCCAAAACAAGCCATTGCCATAGCATTGAGCGAAGCCGAAGGATTAGATAAAAAATCTAAAAAATAAAATATATGTGTTTTTCAGCAACCGCAAGTTTCACTGCAGGTGTCGTACTTACTGTAATTGGTATTGCATCAATTAAAAAGGCAAATCATAAATCGCAACTACTTTTTGCAAGTATTCCATTTATGTTTGGTGTGCAACAATTTGCAGAAGGAATTTTGTGGTTAACCATTCCGAAACAAGATTATTTTATTTTACAGAAAATTGCAACTTATTTTTATTTATTTTTTGCGCATATTCTTTGGCCATTATGGGTTCCGATTGCAATTTTATTAATTGAAAAAAGCAGTACTAGAAAAAAATTTCAAAAATTTTTAGTTGCAACTGGAATTGCTGTAAGCATTTATTTAACCTATTGTTTGGCAAACTATCCTGTGAAAGCAGTAATCGAAGGGCATCACATAAATTATATTCTTGGTTATTCTAATTTAATGACTAATTTTTGGATATTTTTATATGCATTGGCAACCATTGCACCACCTTTTTTTTCGCATATCAAACGAATGTGGATTTTAGGAATTACAATTCTTATATCCTATATAATTACACAATTCTTTTACGAAAATTATATACTGTCGGTTTGGTGCTTTTTTTCATCAGTGATTAGTATAATGGTTTATTTTTTCACGAAACAAATTTCAGATACTAAAGCACAATAAATTCAACACAAATAATCCAGAATTTAATTAACAAACATAAAAAAATGGAAAATACACTAGTAAATAAAACCGAATCAATAAATAATTTCGGTTTTTCAGCAAAAGAACAAAATACAGATAAATTTATTGAAACAGCACCAAACGTAAAATTAAATGTCAAAGAATATCGAACTGGTAATCCTGTAATCTTAATACACGGTTGGCCCCTTTCTAACGAAATGTGGGAATATCAAATGGAAAATCTTGTTGCCAATAATTATCGAGTTATAACCTATGACCGTCGTGGTTTCGGAAAGTCTTCGCAACCTTGGAATGGTTATGATTACGACACTTTAACAGATGATTTAAAAGCAATAATTGACCAATTGGAGTTAAAAAATGTAACTTTGGTAGGCTTTTCTATGGGTGGCGGCGAGGTTGTTCGCTATTTTAGTCGACACGCTGGCGCAAATATTAAAAAAGTTATTCTTATTTCGTCGATAATTCCTTATTTGACAAAAAGTGATGACAATCCAGATGGTCGTACGAAAGAAAAAAACGAAGCTACACAACTTGCAATAAAAGAAGACAGAATTGACTTTTTGAACGATTTTGGGAATAATTTTTTTGGCGTAGGTTTTATTAATAATAATTTAAGCACATCATTATTAGAATATTATAGAATGCTGGCTTCTTTTGCTTCGCCACACGCAACTACCGAATGTGCCAAATCTTTTTCAATTGCAGATTTCCGACAAGAAGTTTTATCAATAAAAGTGCCTACATTAATTATTCACGGAAATGCAGACAAAATTGTACCCATTGAAATTTCTTCTGAAAAAACAGCAAAATTAATTGCTGATAATAAATTTATAATTTATGATGATGCGCCACACGGATTGTTTTATACTGATAAAGATAAATTGAATAGTGATTTACTTGAATTTTTAAATTCGTAATTTTTTAAATTCATATTATGAAAAACATTCTAATAATAAACGCACATCCTGACAAAGAAAGTTTCTGTTTTGCACTTGCAGAAAGTTATAAAATGGGTGCTTACAAATCAGGTGCCAATGTAAAATTACTGCATTTAATTGATCTGAAATTTGATCCAATTTTAAGAAATGGTTATCGAAAAATAATGGAATTAGAACCTGATTTGGTTCAAATGCAACAAGATATTTTGTGGGCAAATCATTTGGTTTTTGTTTATCCAAATTGGTGGTCTACTTTTCCAGCATTGCTTAAAGGTTTTATTGATAGGGTTTTTGTGCCAGGATTTGCGTTTCATTATCGAGAAAATTCGCCTTTTTGGGATAAATTATTAAAAGGCAAAACTGCCAGATTATTGGTAACAATGGATACGCCAAGTTGGTATTATTGTATTATTAATAGAAGTGCTGGACACAATGCAATGAAAATTGGGGTTTTGGAATTTTGCGGCATAAAACCTGTAAAAATAAGTGTCTTTTCGCCTATTAAATCATCAGATGAAACCAAAAGAAAAAAGTGGCTTAATGAAGTTATGGAATTAGGAGAAAATCAAAAATAATTTACCAAAATGAATCCACCATTCACATCAGAACAATTTCTTGAAGTATTCAAAAACTACAATCAAGCAGTTTTTCCGATGCAATTTTTAATTGTTTTTCTGGGATTTCTAATGATTTATTTTACAATAAAACCCAATCCAAAATCGGACAGCATTATTAGTTTTTTACTAGCATTATTTTGGTTTTGGATGGGAATCGTTTATCATATAACTTTCTTTTCAGCGATAAATAAATTTGCAAATGTATTTGGCGGATTATTTATTATTCAAAGTATTTTATTTTTAGTATTTGGTAATAATCAAGATAAATTAACCTTTCATTTTAAAAAAGATATTTATGGAATTACAGGAATGATTTTGATGATTTTTGCAATGATTATTTTTCCAATTTTAGGGTATTTATTTGGTCATATTTATCCATTTTCACCCGCATTTGGATTGCCGTGCCCAACTACAATTTTTACTTTAGGGCTTTTAGTATTAAACCTAAAAAAACGTACAATCTGGATTTTAATATTTCCAATTTTGTGGTCACTTATCGGATTTACTGCTGTTTTTCAATTTGGAATTTTAGAAGATTATGGTTTGATTGTGGCAGGTTTGATTTCGGTTTTTTTATTGATTTATAATAGTAAAATACTTTTAAAAACTAAATTTAAACAAAAATGACATTAGTAGAAATAATAAATTACAGACGTTCGGTGCGACATTACAAAAATCAACCAATTGATAATGATAAAGTAAAACATTGTATTGAACTAGCCACTTTGGCACCCAATAGTTCCAACATGCAACTTTGGCAATTTTACCATATCACAAATCCCGAAATGCTAAAAAAATTAGCAATTGCTTGTTTAAATCAACAATCAGCAACAACTGCACAGCAAATGGTAGTTTTTGTAACAAGGCAGGATTTATACCGTAAACGAGCAAAAGTAATGATGGAATTAGAAACTCAAAATGTGTTAAAAAATAGTCCAATAGCAAAACAAGAAAAAAGATTAAAAAGTTGGAAAATGTATTATAATCGAATAATGCCTTTTTTGTACTTCCGTTTCTTTGGGATTTTCGGAATTATCAGAAAAATAATAGTCAATATCGTTGGGCTTTTTAGACCAATTGTGTACCAAGTATCTGAAAATGATATGAGAGTTGTCGTCCACAAAACCTGTGCCTTGGCGGCTCAAACATTTATGCTTTCAATGGCAAATGAAAAGTATGACACTTGCCCAATGGAAGGTTTTGATAGTAGAAAAGTGAAAAGTATTCTAAAATTGCCGTATGGTGCAGAAATAAATATGGTGGTTTCTTGTGGCATTCGACAAGAAAATGGCGTTTGGGGCGAAAGAATGAGAATTCCTTTTGATGAAGTATATCGAGAGATTTAGAAAAATTGCTATTTACAATTATAAAATTATTGAAAGTGAGTAATGAGAAATTAAAAAATGAATAACCAATTTAAATTAATTCTAATAAAAACAATCCACACCATGATTTGGATATTTTTTAATTTAGTATTGTTTTACATGGCTTATGAAGTATTTACAAATAAAATTGACAACTTTATTTGGATAGGAATTGGACTAATTGTTCTTGAATTCATAGTACTTTTATTTTTCAAAATGATGTGTCCACTAACTATTATGGCTCGAAAATATTCTAATTCAACCAAAGAAAATTTTGATATTTATTTGCCCAATTGGTTAGCAAAATATAACAAACAAATTTACACCAGTCTTTTCTTAGCAATAATAATTGGATTTATTTATAGAATTTTAAACAAGTAAAAAATGAAAACAAAATTCTTAGAAATCATCAATAGCGAAACACCAACTTTGGTCGATTTTTATGCCACATGGTGTGGACCTTACAAAACAATGCGACCCATTTTAAAAGAACTTAAAGCAAACATAGGCGACCAAGTTAAAATCATAAAAATAGACGTAGACAAAAATCAAGAATTAGCAAATATCTATAAAATTAAAGGCGTTCCAACGCTTATACTTTTTAAAAAAGAGGAAATAAAATGGCGACAATCGGGTGTTATTTCTGCAAAAAATTTAGAACAAATAGTTATGCAATATTCGAATTAAAAGTTTAAAATTATGTTACAAAACACAGCAAGAAAGATTCATTTGTCATTATTAGTATTTCTCGGATTAAGTGCTATTGGCGGCGGCGGCGCATTAATTATTTCACCAACCGGCGAATTGCTGGGCGGATTGCCATTGTCAATTTTGAAAAATTCGCCATTCGATAATTTTTTAATTCCGGGTATTATTTTGTTTATTGTGCTCGGAATTTTTCCTCTTTTTATTGTCTTTGCATTAATCAAAAAAACAATTTCCACATTTGCAGAACGATTCAATTTATTTTCAGATATGTTTTGGGCCTGGTCTTTTAGTATTTACATTGCATTTGCATTAATAATTTGGATACAAGTCGAAACCATTTTTATTCAAGGAGTTGGTTGGCTACAAACATTTTATATGTTGTATGCTATACCGATGATTATCGTTGCTTTATTACCACAAACGAAAAAATTTTATAGAAAATGACAACAAACTACACAATTCCAACCCAAACCCGAATTGGTCATGTGCATTTGAAAGTTTCAAATTTGCAACGTTCACTCGAATTTTACTGCGATTTATTAGGTTTTGAAATAACCACAATGCACGGAACCGAAGCAGCATTTATTTCTGCTGGTGGTTACCATCATCACATTGGATTGAATACTTGGTACAGTAAAAATTTTCCGTTGGCACACGAAAAAGGAGTTGGATTATTTCACACCGCTATTTTATATCCAACCCGAAAAGATTTAGCCACCATTTATAGTAGAATTCTCGAAGCCGATTATCCATTTACTGGCGCAGCAGATCATGGTGTTTCGCAAGCATTATATTTGAATGATCCAGATAATAATGGTGTCGAATTGTATTGGGACAGACCAAAAGAAGACTGGCTTTACAACGAAGACGGAACGATTGTAATGTATTCAGCAGCATTAGATTTAGAAGATTTGTTAAAAGAAATTACATAAAAACAAATGGATTCACTCACACACGTAGCACTTGGAGCCTGTATGGGCGAGGCATTTGCAGGAAAAACTCTTGGCAAAAAAGCAATGTTGTGGGGCGCATTGGCACAAAGCATTCCTGATATCGATTTTGTGGCTTCTTTTTGGATGGATACTTCGTCTAACTTGTTGGCGCATCGTGGTTTTACACATTCTTTTTTGTTTTGTATCATCATTACACCCTTATTTGCTTTGCTTGCAGAATATTGGCACAGACCGCACAATATTAGTTTAAAACATTGGATGTTATTTTTTGGTAGCGTTATTTTTATCCATATTTTTTTAGATGCTTTTAATAATTATGGTGTGGGTTGGTTAGAACCATTTAGCCATAAACGATTTTCTTTTAATATGATTTATGTCGCTGATCCATTGTTTTCTATTTGGACAGGATTGGCGTGTTTGGCATTTATTTATTTTAGAAAAAATACGATTTACCGAAAAAGAATTTGGAAATTTGGTCTTGGTTTTACAGCCATTTATTTATTGATTTGCATTGGAATAAAAATAAAAATTGATGCAGATGTCAAGAAATCATTGCTACAACAGAATATAAATTACACGCAATATTTAACAACACCAGCACCATTTCAGAATAGTTTATGGTATGTAGTTGCAGGCAATGAAATCGGATTCTATGTTGGTCATAAATCAATTTTTGACACTAAAAAAACGATAGATTTCACTTATTTTGCTCGTAATAATAATTTGCTAGAAACAATAGAAGATAAAGAAGATTTATATAAACTGAAACGCTTTTCGCAAAATTTTTATACCATCGAAAAATGGAACGATACCCTTGTTTTTAACGATTTAAGATTTGGACAAATAAAAGGCTGGGAAAACCCTAAAGGGAAATTTGTGTTTCATTATTTTTTGCATAAAGAATACGACAATACACTTGTTGTGCAACGTGGACGATTTGTGGGTTGGAATGAAAAAACATTTGCTTCCTTATTTGAAAGAATGAAAGGTAATTAAATTAAGGTTTTACCACTAATAACAAGAATTAACACAAATTATAAAGATTCAAATTGGATTTTGGTAATTAAAAGGTATCATTTTTCGTGTAAATTCGTGGTAAACTTTTTTAACCAAATTCCAAAACTCTCAAAATTCCTGATTGAACATAAATTCATTCTCGTTGTTTAAAATAAAAAGTGCACAAGAAAAAACTTATTCTGAAAATTTTATAGCTAACCCAATGGTATAACTGATTGAAAATAGTATTTGTTTTGTGATGTACTTCGTTGGTTATCTGAATGCAATCTTCTTTGATAATCACATTTAAAGTTTTACTGACTTCTTTAGCAAAGTTTGCATTTTTGATATCAATATTCAATTCAATGCTAGCATAAGCACTGATGTCATTAATATTGTAAGAGCCAATGATAACAAGTTTCTCATCGACAACACACATTTTTGCGTGTAAAACAGTAGGTTGGTATTCGTATATTTCGACGTTTTTTCGCAGAAGCCAATCGTACATCCATCGTTCTGCCGATTTAGCAATTTTCACATCAGATTGGCTTGCCAATATTAATCTAACTTTTACTCCTTTTTTAATTGCATTTTTTATTGATTTTCTTGCAATACCTCCAGGGATAAAATAACTGCAAATAATGGTAATTTGGTGGGTTGCATTTTTAAACATTTCTATATAAGAAGTCGATATTTCATTCTTGGTTCTTACCCAATCGTTTCGTCTTATCCGACATAAAGCAATTTCGTTTTCTTTAAATTCAAATAAAGTGTTATTTTCTTTGCAATATTCAAGGGTTTTATTCACTTTAAATCCGTTCCAAGTTTTCCAACATAAAATGCAAAGTTCTTTTGCAATTGGACCTTCAAGAAATATGGCAAAATCTAGCCAAGCCTTAATATTCGGACAATCGTTGTATCTATCAGCGATATTCATTCCGCCTACTACAGCATATTTTGCATCTACTACAATCATTTTGTGATGCAATCTTCGTCCGAAATAAAAATTATTATTTTTAAACAAAGGGTTAAAAAATCGAAACTCAATGTTTTCGTTTTTTAAGTTTTTGATGAAAATTTCCGATAAATTTTCAGAAGCATAACCATCAACCATTAAATAAATTTTTACATTTTTAGCAGCGGCAACTTTTAGTGCATTTACAATTGATTTCCCTGTTTCATCATCATTAAAAATATAGGTTTGAATATGAATACTTTCAGTGGAATCTGATATAAGTTTTAGGAATAAATCAAAATAGGATTTACCACTTTGAATGAGTTGTATTTTATTTTCGGTAAATGTTCTATCTACTAACTTTTTCATTTAGTCATATTAATTCACATTTATAAATCATCTTCTTCATCAAAATCTCCTTTTTGATCATTTGACTCTTGGTAATCATTATTCAATGTTTTCTCAAGGTCTTTTTTATCTTTTTGATTCCTAATAATTGTAAAAACCACCAATACAAGTGCTAAAATGCATACGATTACTATTGCAGTATAATTCATATTTTTAAGATTTAGAAGTTAACAAGTATTTTAAACTACTTTTTTTTATTCGTTTTCTTAAAAGGTTTTATTTCCTTTTCTTCTGGCAATGGATTAACTTTTATTTGAGTTGGATCAAATGGGTTTGGTTTTTCGTTATTAAAATCTTCATTGGTTTTTTGGTACAGCATACCATCTATTTCCATTGGTTCTATTTTATTATTATTTTTCATTATTTATGATTTAATGTTATGCCAAAGTTTCATTATTTCATCTTTATAATTGTTACACAACTAATTCAAATTGTTATAAAATTCATATAAAAAAGCCAACATAAAAAAGAAGATATGTAGCAATTTTACAACTTTTTGATAAAATTTTATAAGTCATTATCTATACAAAATTACAAACTTTGAGAGTTTAAAATCAGTTTTTTAACTATCAAAAAGCGTATTATGAAAAAGTTGTTTTTACCATTAATACTACTTGTGATTTCTTGTTCTTCAACAAAAATTGTCAGTAGTTGGAGTGAACCCAATAAAGAAATCAAAATAAACAATCTCAACAAAGTTTTGGTTGTAGCCTTGCTCGATAACCAAACCAGCCAGCATAAAGCCGAAGATCAAATGGTTGGTTATTTGAACGGAAAAGGAGAGCAATCCTACAATTATTTCAAATCTAATTTCAATAAAGAAAATGAAGAAGCTATTCGTACAAAAATCAAAAAAGATGGCTTTGATGGGGCAGTAACTATGCGACTTATTGATGTTGATAAAGAGAAAATTTATACCCCTAGCGACGCTAATTTTTATCCAATGTATTACCGAGATTTTAGTGGTTATTATTTCAACCGATGGAATTACAATACAACATCAGGTTATTATACAACAACCAAAACTTTCACGGTCGAAACCAATGTATATTCTATCAAAGAAGACAAAATTATTTGGACCGCATTAACCGAAACAACAAATCCTGATGGGTTAAAAACTATGACTAGCGAAATAGCCAAAGTCGTTTACAAACAAATGCTTAAAGAAGGATTTGTTAATTAATAATTACAAATCTTATGCAAAAAACACTTTTTATAACACTATTATTTTTCAGTTCCTGCAAAGACAAACTCGACCAAACCAAACCAACAATTGGCGATGTAACGGAAAGTGTATATGCATCGGGAATAATTAAATCTGAAAATCAATACACCGTTTTTTCGACCGTAAGTGGTATTCTCAAAAAAATTGATGTTGTTGCTGGGCAAACCATTTCAAATGATCAATTGCTGTTTGAATTAGAAGACGACAAAGCCGAACTGAATACACAAAACGCCAGATTAACCTATCAATTAAGTCAAAATGCCAACCATTATATTCAAGATAAAATCTCGGAAATGGAAATCAAAGTGCAATTGGCTAGCGATAAATTGTTGGTTGACAAATCATTTTATGATAGAAATAACCGCATCAAACAATACAATATTATATCAGAAGTAGATTTTGAAAAAGTGGAATTAGCATACAAATCGTCTCAATTGAATTTAAAAACTTCGCAAAAACAATTGTCGCAACTAAAATCGCAGTTGAATTTTGACCAAAATAAAAATAATATTTTACTGCAAATTGGTCAAAAAACACAGAATGATTATCAAATTAAAAGTGCTTTTTCGGGTCAACTTTTTGATGTTTTGGTAAAAGAAGGCACTTTAATTTCGCCACAAATTCCGTTGGCAATTATCGGTCAAAAAAACGCTTTCTTATTAGAACTCGAAGTCGATGAAAACGATATGGCACGAATCAAAGTCAATCAATCCGTTTTGATCACATTAGATAGCTATAAAAACCAAGTTTTTGAAGCCAAAGTTGATAAAATTTATCCAATAATGAATGAGCGTTCAAGAACTTTTAAAATCGAAGCGCATTTTACAAATCCGCCACAAAAATTATATCCAAATCTTTCTGCCGAAGCCAATATTATCATTCAAACCAAAAAAAATGCCATTACAATTCCGAAAAACTATTTATTAAAAGGCGATTCTGTACAAGTAAATAAAAAAGAAAAACGCAAAGTAAAAATTGGTTTGTTTGATTATCAAAAAGTGGAAATTCTGGAAGGTTTAAAAGCAGATGAAATGATTTATAAACTCAAAGAATGAACTACAAATTAATCTTAAATATTGCCATTCATTTGCTTAGAGCACGGCTAAAACAAACTATTGTTGCAGCGGTTGGTGTAACTTTTAGCATTGCTATGTTTATTGCTTTGGTTAGTTTTATGAATGGTTTGAACGATTTGCTCGATGGATTAATGCTTAATAAAACACCACACGTTCGATTGTATAATGAAGTGAAGCCATCTCAAAATCAACCTGTTTTGTTATCTAAAAAGTATAAAAACAATGCCAATTTTATCAATTCTATAAAACCAAAAGACAGAGGGAAATCGATTTATAATAGCAAAATAATAATTCAAGATTTAAAACTCGATAAACGAATTATAGATGTGGCTGCCAAAATAAATACCCCAGTTTTTTTTAATTCTGGAACCATAGAAATCGCAGGAGTTATCAACGGAATCGAAATGGAACACGAGGAAAAATTATTCAAAATTTCAGAAAATATTATTGACGGGAATGTCTCTGATTTATTGTTGAATAACAGTATTATTATTGGCAAAGGTTTGGCTGAAAAAATGCTTTTAACTAAAGGCGATAATATTAATATTACTACTTCAGGAGGTAATTTGTCAATGCTAAAAATTGTAGGAACTTCGCAAATTGGCATTGCCGAAATCGATAATACATTCAGTTACACCTCACTCGAAACTGCACAGAAATTATTAGATAAACCTGTAAATTACATTACCGATATTCAGTTGAAATTGTTCGATATGCAATCGGCTCCTGCAGTTGCTAAAGAATTTTCAGACAAATACAAAACAGATACCATTGATTATCAAACCGCTAATGCACAATTTGAAACTGGCAGTACCGTTCGAACCATCATTTCCTATGCAGTTGGTTTGGTGCTACTTCTCGTTGCTGGTTTTGGAATTTATAATATCTTAAATATGATGATTTATGAAAAAATGGACACTATTGCCATTCTAAAAGCAACAGGTTTTTCGGGCAATGATGTAAAATGGGTATTTATATCACTGTCTATAATTATAGGTGTTGCTGGCGGATTGTTTGGATTGTTGTTTGGGTTTATTTTTTCATCAATCATTAGTATTATTCCTTTTGAAACTGCTTCGTTACCAACTGTAAAAACATATCCTATTAGTTATGATATTATTTATTACGTAATCAGTATGGTTTTTGCACTTTTCACAACGACAATTGCGGGTTTATTTCCTGCAATGAAAGCCAGTAAGGTAGATCCTGTTGAAATTATTAGAGGAAAATAAAATGGAAACCAAAATTCTAGAAGCCATAAATATCTCAAAAACATTTCACGAAACAATGGATGTGAAGGTTCTAACGGATATTAATTTCTCAATAAATAAAGGCGAATTTGCATCGATAATCGGAAAATCAGGTTGCGGGAAATCAACATTACTTTATATTTTATCAACAATGGATACTGCTTTTGATGGCGATTTGATTATAGATTCTGTTTCTATGAAAGACAAACCCGACTCCGATTTAGCAATAGTTCGTAACGAAAAAATTGGATTTGTATTTCAGTTTCATTATTTATTAAACGAATTTTCGGTTTTGCAAAACGTAATGTTACCAGGTTTAAAACTCGCAAAATTATCCAGTACCGAAATCGAAGCCAAAGCCTACGAAAAACTAAAAGTACTAGGCATTCAAGACAAAGCACTCAGCAGTCCAAACCAATTATCGGGTGGCGAAAAACAGCGCGTTGCTATTGCTCGTGCTTTAATCAACGATCCATTAATTATTATGGGCGACGAACCTACAGGAAATTTAGACAAAAAAAACTCCGAAATTGTATTCGACGTTTTCAAAGAACTCGCAGAGGTATACAAACAATCGTTGTTGATTGTGACACACGATAACGATTTTGCTAGCCGAACTCATCGCATTATTGAAATGGAAGATGGTGAAATCATCAAGATGTAAAATGCCATTTATGTGAATATTACAACTTTTAATAATAGTTCTATAACATAAAACCTTGATGTATGTCTCAACTTTGTACTTAATAATTATCAAATAGTAATAAAATGAAAAAAGTATTATTTTTATGTATATGTATAGGATTTACATTTGCATCAAGGGCACAAACACAAGACAAAAAATGGAATATTGGACTACACGGCGGAATAACCCAATATCACGGCGATTTAGGTAGAGATTGGTATAAAACAGACAAAGCTATGTACGGTTTTGGGGGAATTTCAGTTTCTAGATATTTATGGAAATATCTAGATATAAATGCAATGTATTCTAGAGGAACTTTGGGTTATGACAGTGGTGTTACAGGTTATAAAAGTGATTTTAGTTCGGTTGCTCTAAACTTGAGATTAAACCTTATAGGTCAAGAATATATAGCTCGTCCTTATGTTTTTGGTGGTATTGGTGCTATTTTATTTGATAGACAACTGAACTTTCATAAAGAAAAAATTGATTCAGCACTTCCAACAGCTGGTGGTGGAATCAACTTTAGATTATCACCAGTTATTTCTCTTAATCTTCAAGAAACATTTATGTTTACTAATAATGATAGTAGAGATGGAGTTGTTGCTGGAGCAGATGATGATTATCTTATGCATACTGTTGGATTAACTTTTAATCTCGGAAATTCAATCGATACAGATAAAGACGGAGTTACAGAGAGAAAAGACTATTGTCCAGACACACCAAGTGGAATTGCTGTTGATAAAAAGGGTTGTCCGCTTGATAGAGATGGTGATGACGTTGCTGATTATCTGGATACTTGTCCAGACATTGCTGGTTCGAAATCGTTAAACGGTTGCCCAGATAAAGACAATGATGGCGTTGAGGATTCAAAAGATCGTTGTCCTGATCAACCTGGTACAACTGAGTTAAATGGTTGTCCAGATGCCGATAAAGATGGTATTGCTGATTTAGATGATAAATGTGCGAACACTAAACAAGGGACAAAAGTAGATGACAAAGGATGTCCAATGGATAGTGATAACGATGGTGTGATGGACGATATGGATCGTTGTCCAGATATAGCAGGAGTTATAGCACTAAAAGGCTGTCCTGATGCTGATGCTGACGGAATTGCCGATATCGATGACCGTTGTCCTAACGCAAAAGGAACATCAGCAAACAAAGGTTGCCCAGAAATTACAAAAGCAGATATTGTTAGAATAACGTACATAGGAAGCAAAATTTTCTTCGAGAATAACTCGGATAAATTAAAAGTTGCTTCATTATCTCAATTAGATGAATTGTCAAAAATTCTATACAAATATGATGGTGCAAGTTTAACAATAGAGGGACATACTGACAGTGTGGGTGCAGATGATTTTAATATGACTTTATCTCAAAAAAGGTCAGAATCAGTTAGGCAATATCTTATAGGAAAAGGTATTTCAGATGCTCGATTAATTTCTATTGGATTTGGAGAAACCAAACCGGTTGCAACTAATAATACATCATTAGGGAAAGCTAAAAACCGTAGAGTTGAATTAAAAACAAATTATTAAAATAAAGTTTAAGGTTAGTTTTGTTTATTGGTAAAAATGGCTGTCAATTTTGACAGCCATTTTTTGCATCTTAATCGTAATTATGTAATTAAATAATAAAATTATGTAACATTTTAAACCGGCTATCGGATTAGTTTTACAATAGATATTTAAAATTAATTGAATATTAGTAAACTTTAATTATTATGAAAAAAAATGTATTAAAATTTGGATTGTTCTTAATGATTCTAATAGGAATGGGTTCTTGTAAAAACAAGGAAAGAGAATTGGCTGACCAACGAATTAGCGAATTAGAAACTTATGTGGATTCTTTAAAAACTGTTTCTGCTGAAGAAAGACAGGCAAATTGGGATAGAATTGCTGAAGATTTTGAAATTAAAAAAACAAATGCAAATGATGCTTTAGCGGGTCTTGACGAAGATGTTAAGCCAGCATCTCAGGCAAAAATAGATGCTTCAAATGCTAAATACGATGAGTATAAAGTTATTGTATTAGCTAAACCAGTAGCAGAAACAACGTCATATGATGTTGTGAAACCAGTAAAAGCTAGTCCTTCACAATTGTTACGAGACAGATTGTTTGGAGCTGGTAAAATTGGTAACGATATGAGTTTTGCTTGGGTAAATAAAGACAATATTCTTTCAGTTTATGATAACTTTTATCAATCTTATAAAGACAATAAAGCAAACTTTACTAGAGAAGATTATGATGAAACTAAATTAATGTATGAAGCTTTAGATTCTAGAAAAAACACAGTAGAAAAAGAAGGCTTAACCTCTGAGGATAATGGAAAAATCGCTTCTATTAAATTGAAATTAGCACCAATGTTTAAAGTAAACAGAATAGGAGCAAAAAGTAGAGAAAACCAAGAAGCAAAAGAATAAATATAATATCTTCTTTATGGGAAATGACAGTCTAGTAATGGCTGTCATTTTTTATTTATAGATTATCCGATTTAACTATTACACTTTAGAATTTAATCTAGGAATATTACAACTTTCACAAATAGTTATATAACAACCAATTAACAATATTTCACAACCTTTATAAAAATAAATTTTTAAACAAAATCAAGATGAAAATTTTAATAGCATTAATCCTTTTTAGTTTGGTTGCTCCAAATTCTTGTAAAAATTCTGATGCTGAAGACGAATTGCAAATGAACCATTCAATGCCAATAGAAAATGAACTGATGGAGTCAATGAATAAAACTACCACAATTATGAATAATACGACAATGAATGGTGACTTTGATTTTGATTTTGCAAATCTAATGATTATGCACCATCAAATGGCAAATGATATGAGCCGCATAGAAATCGAAAAGGGAAGTGATGAAACCATCAAAAAAATGGCAAATGGAATTATTGTAGCACAAGAAATTGAAATTAGACAAATGCAACAGTTTTTACAAAATTATAAAATTCCTGTACCCAATAATCAAATCTCAAATAGTTATAAAATTGCTGCCGAAATGAAATCAATGATAGACAATATGAGTAAAATAAAGATGTTTGAAAATATGGATGAAGATTACGTAGCAATGATGATTCCACATCACCAAAGTGCAGTTTCTATGGCAAAACAACAATTAAATTTTGGCAAACAAGATGTTTTATTAGAACTATCAAAAAATATTATTGAAGATCAATCCTTTGAAATTGAAGAATTCAAAAATTGGCAATCCAAAAACTAGGAATTATGTTAGAAGTCAAAAAAGAAGGAATCGTTCTGAGTAAATCGGGACCAGGTTTCGAAGTAGAAGGTGTTTTGAATCCAGCCGTTATTCACTATGGAGATTATATTCATATGTTTTATCGCGCTGTCGGAAAAGGCAATTATTCGAGTATTGGTTATGCTAAATTTAAAACACCATTAGAGGTTGTTGAAAGAATGGATGTACCGATTATTTTTCCACAATTTGAATATGAAGAACACGGTGTTGAAGATCCAAGAATCGTCAGAATTGATGAGTTATTTTATCTTTCCTATTGTGCTTTTGATGGTGTAAATGCACTTGGAGCACTGGCAACATCGCCAGATTTAATTACTTGGACCAAACACGGAATTATAGTGCCACAAATGATGTTTGACGAATTTAAACGTTTGGCAGGAACCAAGAGCAAGCTCAACGAGAAATATTTTCGTTACAATGAACACGAAGGTATTAAAGAAAAAAATGGAAAAAAAGTAATGATTTGGGATAAAAATGTAGTTTTTTTTCCTCGTCGCATTAATGGGAAACTGCATTTTTTGCATCGAATAAAACCAGATATTCAGATAGTTTGTGTACATAAATTAAGCGAATTAACTCCAGAATTTTGGCAAAATTATTTATTGAGATTTAAAGATTATGTAGTGATTTATCCAAAATTAAAACACGAAATAAGTTACATCGGTGGCGGCTGTCCGCCAATTGAAACCAAAGAAGGATGGTTACTGATTTATCACGGTGTTTACGACACAATAAAAGGGTTTGTTTATTGTGCTTGTGCTGCATTATTAGATTTGGAAAAGCCCGATATTATCCTTGCAAGATTGCCTTATCCATTATTTAAACCTGAACACGAATGGGAATTACACGGAATGGTAAACAATGTTTGTTTTCCAACAGGTGCTATTGTAAGTAATGATAAACTCTATATTTATTATGGTGCTGCCGATGAGCATATTGCTTGCACATCAGTCAGTATGACCGAATTACTATCAGAATTAATGCTTAATCTAAAATAAAATGCAAACTAAAACAGCAACAAAGAATAATCATATTTTTTCAACTAGAAAAATTCTTGAAAGAGCGGGAATTTCCAAATCTATTTTCATCGAAAATCAAAATATTTTGCCTGAAATTTTATGTATCACATCATATCCGCCACGCGAATGTGGTATTGCAACGTATTCCCAAGATTTAATTTTTGCTTTGAATAACAAATTTCGTAAATCGTTCGATATCAAAATATGTGCTTTAGAAAATCAAAATGACAATTACATTTATAATGAAAAAGTTGATTTTGTTCTCGAAACCGATAATCAGAATTCTTATATAGAATTAGCCGAAAACATCAACGAAAATAATAACATTTCGATGGTTTTAATCCAACACGAATTTGGCTTATTCAGATCAAACGAATCGGATTTTGTTGCATTTCTAAAATCATTACAAAAACCTATTATTGTTGCTTTTCATACTGTTTTGCCAAATCCAGATAATTTTTTGAAAGAAAATGTTCAAAAAATTAACGAAATCGTTGAATCATTTATAGTAATGACCAAATCTTCAGCTAAATTATTGGTTAATGATTACGCTATTGCAAATGAAAAAATTTCCATAATTCCACACGGAACACATTTAGTTGAGCACACTAACAAAGATGTTTTAAAAGAAAAATACAATTTTACTGGACGAAAAATAATATCCACTTTTGGGTTATTAAGTTCGGGAAAATGTATTGAAACTTCCATAAATGCATTGCGAACAATAGTAAAACAGCATCCAGAAGTTCTGTTCTTGGTCATTGGAAAAACACATCCAAATGTGGTGAAAAATGATGGTGAAAAATACCGAGAAAATTTGGAAGCCAAAATAAACGCTCTACAACTAAACCAATATGTCAAATTTGTCAATCAATATTTGCCTTTAGATCAATTACTAGAATATTTACAGTTAACAGATATTTACTTGTTTACATCCAAAGACAGAAATCAAGCTGTTTCTGGAACTTTTTCGTATGCTATAAGTTGCGGTTGCCCCATTATTTCAACACCTATTCCGCACGCTGTTGAGGTTTTACAAAATGGAACAGGTATCATTATCGATTTTGAAAACCCAAAACAATTAGCAGATCAAGTCAATCATTTGTTAGATAATGAACAACTTCGCAGAGAAATTTCATCAAACGGAATTCACAAACTAGCACCAACCGCTTGGGAAAACTCAGCAATTGCTCATGCTTTATTATTTGAAGAAATCAGTGATAAAAAAATAGAATTGCATTATAAAATTCCAGCGATAAATCTCAATCATTTTAAAAACTTAACCACAGATTTTGCTATGATTCAATTCTCAATTATTAATCAACCAGACATTAATACTGGTTATACACTCGACGACAATGCGCGCGCATTAGTTGCTATGTGTCAGCATTTTGAAATAGAAAAAGATGAAAATGATTTAGTTTACATAACCAAATACTTCAATTTTATCAAATATTGTTTGCAACCCGAAGGTTACTTTTTGAATTATGTCGACGAAAATAAAAAATTCACAAAACAGAATTCTGAAAACCTTGCCGATTCCAATGGTAGAGCAATTTGGGCATTAGGATATCTAATTTCTATAAGTGATATATTACCCAATGAATTGGAAGCAAAAGCAAAAAAAACAATGCAATTGGCTTTATCAAATGTGCATAAAATTCATTCACCTAGAGCTATGGCATTTATCATAAAAGGAATTTATTATAGCAATACCAAAAACAATTCGGTTGAAAATGTCATAATTTTAAAACACTTAGCAGATAGATTGGTTCAAATGTACAGGCACGAAACTAATGACAATTGGCATTGGTTTGAAAGCTACTTAACCTACGGAAATAGTATTTTGCCCGAAGCTATGTTGTGTGCTTATTTAGCAACCGATAATTTAGTTTATAAAGGAATTGCCAAAACCTCTTTTGATTTTTTACTTTCAAAAATTTTTAGTAAAAACGAAATAAATGTGATTTCAAACAAAGGTTGGTTACATAATAATACTGATATACAAACTGAAAAAATAGGTGGAGAACAACCAATAGATGTAGCTTATTCAATAATAGCATTAAGTAAATTTTACGATGCTTTTCAAGAGGACAATTATCTAGAAAAAATAGAAATAGCTTTCGATTGGTTTTTAGGTAAAAACCATTTGCAACAAATAGTTTATAATCCTTGTACTGGGGGCTGTTATGACGGTTTAGAAGACACTTACATCAACCTGAATCAAGGAGCAGAATCAACTGTAAGCTACTTAATGGCAAGATTAACCATAGAAAAATATTTTAAAGATAAAAGTAAAATTATTACGAAAAATTATTCAAATTCAAAATTTTTAAATCAAATAGCAACTTTATAAAAAAAATAATTATGGCAATTAAAAAACAACACACAATCCCACCTAAAAAAAGCGATGCTAAGAAAAAAACTGAAGCTGCAAATTCTAAAACAAAATCGGACAACTCGAAACAAACCATTAAAAAAAAGTTGAATGAATTTGGCGATAATGATTCACTTTAAAAAGTAATAAAAATGCAAACACTAAATCAAAATTTGTTTCTACTAGAAGACAACCCTTTATCATCAAATAGAATTGTGAATTTTTTAGAAAAAAGATTCTCAAATTCACTTACGATTTCAACTTTTATAAATGGAGAAAATTTATTAAAAAAAGTTGACGCCGATACTGCAATCGCAATACTGGACTACGATTTGAAAGGAGAAAAAGCCGATGTATTAGTACTAGAAATTAAAAAAATAAATCCAAAAACTGAAATTATTATTCTTTCCTCTGATGATGATATTGGGATTGCAATTGATGCCTTTAGAAATGGAGCAAAAAGTGTTATCATAAAAGGGGAGCAATCTAAAAGAGAACTTTTTTTAACCGTTTATAAAATACTAAACTATCCAGTAAAAATATTAGTAGAACAATTTGGAATCAACAAAATACTTGCCATTTTTATTGCCTACTTCATCATAATTGGAATTGTAGTTTTAATTGGAATGAATTTATTAAAATAATCTAAATTAGGCTTAGAAAAATGAAAGCAAACCAGCAAATCAAAGATACAAATTCAGAAAAAAAAGTACAGCCAACATTTTTTGAAAAAATGGCATATCCAGCAAAATATCTAGAATTAAGATACGGCATAAGTCAATTTTTTATCTACTTAGTTTTCTTATTTATTATCATAGGAATTTTTCTATTTCTAGGAATGCAACACATGTATTAAAAAATCTATGAATATTACAAAATATTGTAAAAGTTTTATAACACATTGATTTTGATGCAGTAATAACTTTACATCCTGGAAAATATACTTATACAAATTTAAGATGTAAAGATGGAAACAAATCAAATTCTAAAAGAAAAAGTAGAAAATAATTTAGACGCTAATTTAGCACCTCATAAAATTCAAATAAATGTTTTTGGAAACAATGTTACATTGAAAGGAGTTGTAAAGACATATGACGAAAAAGATAAAATAGAGGAAATTGCTTGGAATACTTTTGGAGTAATTTCTGTAAATAATGAATTATCTATCGAAAATGAAAATTAAAACTTATGATAATAAAAAACCACATTATTGAAAACATCAATAGAGATAAATCTGATAATGATTGCAGTTTTTTTATAGAGGAATTACTGTCGATTTATAATTCAGAAAAAAAGCTGAATCTATCTTTACCAGTAATGATATTAAATGCAAAAACACCAAAAATAGCCAATGGTTTGATAAAACATTTAAAGTTTACTCAAGAACATTTACTGCGTTTAGAAACACTTTTCTCCTCTTTAAATGAACCAATAAAAAACTAAAAAATATGATACCAAAAATAGGAATGTCAGAAATACATTTGAAAAGAAGCATCGACTTATTTTCTGTCGTTTTATCAGACGAAATGACTTTGTACATCAAAACCAGAAAATTCCATTGGAATGTGGCAGGCGAAAGTTTTATGGAACTGCACAAACTTTTTGAAGCACAATACTCGGAATTAGAAATTATTATAGACGAAGTTGCCGAAAGAATCAACAAACTCGGTGGCAAAACCATTGGCACAATGAACGAGTTTACATTGCTATCCAGAATTGTGGAACATCCAAACAAATATCCAATTCAAAGAGCAATGATATCTGAACTTTTGTCTGATCACGAAATGATAATTTCAGAATTGCGGAAAGATATTGACGTTTGCGCAGATGAATGTCACGATGTAGGAAGTGCCGATTTACTCACTGGAATCTTACAACAGCACGAAACAATTGCTTGGATACTAAGAAGATATTTAGGGTGACAATTTTAAAACTAATAACTAAAAAATAAAATTATGTATTACGAAAATTATTACTGGGGAATGAATATTATTTGGTGGGGAATTTGGGTAGTTCTATTATTTTGGATTTTTGCTATTCCGTATGATATTCCAGGTCAAAGAAGAAAAAAAGATACGGCTTTTGATATTTTAAAAAAACGATATGCAAACGGTCAAATCACGGAATCTGAATACTCTGATAAGAAAAAAATCTTGGAAGAGGAATTTAGAAAATAAATAGAAACCTATTTTTATCCTAACAGGTTTTCAAAACCTGTTAGGTATCTGTTATAAAGACAACTTAATGGTCCTTAATCACTTAATGATTTAAAATAAAATTTTCAATATTATGAAAGAAAAATTTCCAAAAGCACCAAACGAGCAATTAGAAAAAAAAGACGGTTATCCTAAATATCCAGAAAACGAAGATATTTATAACAAATTTAATAAAGAATTTGACATCGATCCAGAAAATATTGCTAAGAAAAAAGAAATCATCAAAATAGATAAAAATGCCACTTGGAACGAAAAAAATTTCGACCAAGACCATTCAGGAAACGATCTCGATATTCCAGGATCAGAACTAGATGACGATCAAGAAGCTATTGAAAGTGAGGACGAAGAAAACAATGGTTACAGCATTGGTGGAGACAATAATAATGATTTAGAAGAAGATAAAGGATAAAAAATCCACTTAAAAAATAAAGCAATGCCAATACAAACCGTAAATCCATTTACAAATAAAGTGGTAAAAACTTTTGAGGAAATGTCTGAAGTTACATTAAATAATCTTGTAGAGCAATCAGCAAAAGCATTCGAAAAATGGAAAAATACCACATACGAACAACGAGCCGAATTACTAAACAATGTTGCAAGATTGTTACGTGAAAGAAAATCGGAACTTTCTAAAACAATCACGCTCGAAATGGGAAAACTCATTGCCCAAGCTGAAGGAGAAATTGAGTTAAGTGCTAATATATTTGAATATTATGCCAAGCACGGAGCAACATTTCTAGCAGATAAATACTTAAATCCCGAATTTGGAAAAGCCTATTATAAACACAGTCCCATAGGAACAATTCTTGGCGTTGAGCCATGGAATTTTCCGTTTTATCAAGTCGCGCGTTTTGCTGCTCCAAACTTAATGATAGGCAACACTGTTTTAGTCAAACTTGCATCATTGGTTCCACAATGTGCTATTGCAATCGAACAATTATTTGCAGATGCTGGTGCACCAACTGGTGTTTATATTAACTTACAAATCTCTGGCAAGCGTGTTTCGGCTATGGTTTCGGACACTAGAATAAAAGGAGTTTCGCTAACAGGGAGTGAGGAAGCTGGTTCTAGTATTGCAGAACAAGCTGGAAAACACATCAAAAAATCGGTGCTAGAACTAGGCGGAAGCGATGCTTTTATTGTCCTCGAAGATGCCGATATCGACCAAGCGGTAAAATGGGGAATTATTGGGAGAATAAATAACAATGGTGAATGTTGTGTGGCTTCAAAACGATTTATAGTTTTAGAAGAAGTTGCAGACGAATTTCTAAAAAAATTCACCGAAAAAATGAAAAATTTGGTCATTGGCGACCCAATGGATCCAAAAACAGAACTCGGTCCACTTTCTAGCGAAGCAGCAGCAGTTCATATTGCACAACAAGTAAAAAGTGCTGTTGACGCTGGTGCAAAATTACTTTTGGGTGGCACCCGAAGCAATAGGGAAGGTGCTTTTATGGAACCCACAATTCTAACTGACATCAAACCTGAAAACCCTGTTTATTATCAAGAATTATTTGGTCCTGTCGCTTCTTTTTTTGTTGTTAAAGATGAACAAGAAGCCATAAAATTAGCAAACGATTCTCCTTATGGTTTGGGTTGTTCTATTTTTTCAAGCAATATAGAAAGAGCCAGAAATATTGCAAATCATATCGATACGGGTATGATATTCATAAATCATCCCACTTGGACAGAAGCCGATTTACCATTTGGAGGCACCAAAAATTCGGGTTATGGTAGAGAATTATCTGAACTTGGAATTCAAGAATTTGTAAATAGAAAATTAATTCGCATTAGTGAATTATCAGATCCAATGTAACAATAAAGTCCTAAATTCAAATATCGTAAAGTCTTGATTTTTTTGACTTTAAAACTTAAATAAACAATTATGATACGAACAGCAAAAGCCCACTGGGAAGGAAATCTCAAAGAAGGGAAAGGAACATTATCCACTCAAAGTGGTGTTCTTGAAAGTACAAACTACAGTTTCAAAACTCGTTTTGAAGAAGCAGAAAAAGGAACAAATCCAGAAGAATTATTGGCTGCAGCGCATGCTGGTTGCTTTACAATGGCAGTTGCGTCAATGCTTAATGTAAAAGGAATAACTGCTAATAAACTGGACACCCAAGCCACTTTAACAATGGAAGGATTAAGTATAGGAGGAATTCATTTGAATATTACAGGCTCAATTCCAGGAATAAATGCCGAAGAATTTGCAACTATTACAAAAGATGCCGAAAAAAATTGCTTGATTTCTAAAGTTTTGAATATTCCAATAACATCAGAAGCGCACTTTGAAATTTAAAAATAAATAAATTCTGTTTGACCATTTTCTGTTAATTTGTCAAGTTGGCGCAACGACATCTAAAACACAATGGGTTTTCCAACTTTCCACCTGTGACCAACGAAATGGTACGCGAGTTAAACAATCGTTAATTAACAAATGTAAAATGGTTATCCAGAATTTTGTTTTATAAAAATTAAAAATTAATTAAAATGAATACTACAAAAAATTTAGACAAAACAGAAGGAATTGCCAAATTGAAGCAATTGGTAGAAACCATTACAACCTGTTTCTTTTGTACTGATATAACCAACAAAAATGGCTCTACAACTACTGTTATGACAGCGCAAGAAGTAGATGAAGAAGGAAATATATGGTTTTTTAGCGGCTTGGATACAGATAGAAATAGAAATGTTGAACTTGATAAAAAGGTTCAATTATTTTTTTCAGATCCTAGTAAAAATATTTATTTAGTATTAAATGGTAAAGCAGAAATTGTAATAGACAAAATAAAAATGGAAAAATTATGGAGTCCTTTTTTGAAAATTTGGTTCAAAGATGGCGTTGAAGACACTAATATTTCACTAATTAAAGTAAGCTCAATTGATGCGCATTATTGGGACAATGAAGGAGGGAAAATGGTCAACTTTATCAAAATGATTGCATCAGTTGTAACAGGAAAGGATTTTGTCGATGCAGTAGAAGGAAAAATTAAAACATAGAAAAATGAAAATAGTAATCGTATTAACATCGCACAGCAAATTAGGAAATACAGAGGGTAAAACTGGTTTTTGGATAGAAGAATTTGCCACACCATATTACTTATTTCAAGAATCGGGTGTAAAAATTACATTGGCTTCTCCTGAAGGCGGACAACCACCAATTGACCCAAAAAGCGATACTCCAGAAAACCAAACCGAGTCAACAATTCGGTATAAAAAAGACAAAAAATTGTTAGAATTGATGGCAAATACGACCAAATTACAAGATATTTCCGCCACAAATTTTGATGCTATTTTTTATCCTGGTGGTCACGGACCTCTATGGGATTTGGCAACGGATAAGAATTCGATAAAATTAATAGAAGATTTTTGGGATGCAAAAAAACCAGTGGCAACAGTTTGTCATTCTCCATCGGTTTTGTTGAATGTTAAAGACGAGGATGGCGAATATTTAGTTAAAGGCAAAAAAGTAACTGGTTTTTCTAATACAGAGGAGCAAGCTGTACAATTGGATAAAATTGTTCCTTTTTTATTGGAAGACGAATTAAAAAACAAAGGCGGTATTTATTCTAAAAAAGAAGATTGGGCAAGTTATGTGGTAAAAGACGGATTGTTAATCACTGGTCAAAATCCTGCATCATCAGGCGATGTGGCTAAAGAATTGCTAACTCTTCTAAATCATAAAAAATAGAGAAATTTAAATCAAAATTGCGATGAAAACCAAGCAAATCGTTTTGGCATCAAGACCAAAAGGAACTCCAACAGCAGCAAATTTTAGAATCGAAACGATAACATTATCCGAAATAAAAAACGGTGAGGTTTTGCTACAACCCAATTATTTTTCGGTCGATCCTTATATGCGTGGGCGAATGAACGATACAAAATCCTATGCTGAACCTTTTCAAATTGACAAGCCCATAAATGGTGGCATTACTGCAACAGTTTTGGAAAGTAAATCCGATAATTTCAAATCTGGAGATATTGTAGTCGGAATGTTACCTTGGCAAGAACAATCGGTTGTTTCTGAAAAAGGTTTACAAAAAATTGATAGTAAAATTGCCCCTGAAAGTTATTATTTAGGCATTTTAGGAATGACTGGTCTGACCGCTTATTTTGGTTTAATGCACATTTGCAAGCCAAAAAAAGATGAAACAGTTGTTGTTTCTGGCGCTGCGGGTGCAGTTGGTGTGGTAGTTGGGCAAATTGCCAAAATTCAAGGCTGTCGTGTAATTGGAATTGCTGGTTCTGATGAGAAAGTAGTTTTGCTAAAAAATAAATTTGGATTTGATGAAGCCATTAATTATAAAACTACTAAAGATTTAAAAAAGGATATTGCCAAAGTTTGTCCAAATGGCGTCGATATTTATTATGATAATGTGGGCGGAGAAATATCTGATGCCGTTATTGCCAATATTAATTTTAATGCTAGAATTGCTTTATGTGGACAAATTTCGCTTTATAATAGTACCGAAATTCCAGTTGGACCAAGAATTCAGCCAATGTTATTGACCCGAAGTGTGTTAATGCAGGGATTCATTGTTGGAAACTTTAGCGCTCATTTTCCAGAAGGAATGAAACATTTGAGTGAATGGGTAAAAGATGGAAAATTGAAATTTACAGAAACTATTGGAAATGGTTTTGATAATTTACCAACTGCATTAATTGGATTATTTAAAGGAGAAAATACCGGAAAAATGATTATCAAAGCCTAAGTAATCACAAATATTTATTTTCCAAAACATTCAAATTTTCATCAAAAATATATTTTTTTGGTACACCAGTTGGAATATTTAAATTCGGAATTTCTTCTTTACTAATATTTTCTAAATGCATTACCAATGCACGCAAACTATTGCCGTGAGCAACAATCAAAATTGTAGTATTTAATTTCAATTTAGGTTCAATTTCTAGTTTATAAAACGGAATTGTCCTATTGAAAGTATCTTCCAAACTTTCGCCTTCAGGCGGACAAATAGCATAACTTCTGCGCCAAATTGCTACTTGTTTTGCTCCAAATTTATTTATGGTTTCATCTTTATTCAAACCTTGCAAATTGCCGTAATTTCTTTCATTCAAGGCTTCATTTTCTATAACTTTAATTTTAGTTTGATGCATTTCTAAAAGAATAATTTGCAAACTTTCTTGTGCTCTTTTTAAAGTTGATGTATAGGCAAAATCGAATTTAAAATCAATTAATTTCAATCCAGCAATCTTGGCTTCTTGTTTACCAAATTCGGTTAAATCAACGTCCAAACTTCCAGTAAAACGATTTTCTGAGTTGTAAATTGACTGTCCGTGACGAACTAAAATGAGGATTGACATAAGTTCATTATTTCTTTACTATAAAGATAATTAAACTAGTATACTTTGCATAAAAACCTGCGAATTATACAACATTTTGCAATTTTTATATAACAAAAAAGCACTTTATGATTGCCATATTTGTTTAGTTCTAAATTAGAAAAAAAATAAATAATGTATCACATCTCAATCATTTCATCTAGCATCCGAACAGGAAGGAAAAGTCATAATGTAGCTCTTTATTTTCAACATTATTTAAATGAAAATAGACTGGCAACCGTCGAAATTTTAGATTTGGCTTCGTATAATTTTCCAATCTTTGAGGAGCGATTAAAAAACCAATCTAATCCGAGTTTGACATCATTAGAATTCAAAAATAAAATCATTTCATCAGATGGAATTATGATTGTTACACCTGAGTATAACGGAAGTATTCCTGCTAGTTTGAAAAACGTGATTGATTTATTGTATGAAGAATGGCACAGAAAACCAATTGCTTTTTCGACAGTTTCGGGTGGAGATTTTGGAGGTTTGCAAGCATTGACACATTTGCAATTTATATTTTGGAAAATGCGAGCTTGGACTTTTACAGCCAATTTTCCAGTATCGAGAGTACAAGAAAAATTTGATGATTTTGGTGTTCCAACTAACAAAAAAGAAACCGATGGTTTTGCCCAAATTTTTATTGATGAGTTTGTTAAATGTATCGAATCGAGTCAGAAATAATGAATTTATACATACAAATAATTTGGCTTTTTACACTTGCAATTCCAATTTCTTGCGTGGCTTGGACGGTTACACACGAAGAGATTTTTAAAGAACTACGAGATTTTTGTATTAAAAAAAGCCAAAATTCTAAAACATTATTCCTACGCAAAATGTTCTATCTTTTTACTTGCGAATATTGTTTTAGCCATTATGTAACCTTGTTTTTTATACTATTTTCGGATTATAAATTACTAATTAATGATTGGAGAGGTTATGTAATTGCCTTATTTTCATTGGTTTGGATTGCCAATGTTTATATGAGCATTTTTGCATTTATCCGTCAAGATATTAAAAAAGAAAAATATGAAATTGAAGAAATTCAAAGTCATTCTAAAAAGTAAATTATGAAAATTATCGCCAAAATTATACTGATTTTCTTATTTTTTATTAGTTGTAAAAAAGAAAATAAAGCTATTGTATCAACAATTAAAACTCAAAATTACACAGATTTATTTCTTTCGGAATCAGTTATTGAATCTTTTTTTAAAACCAATTCTGAAAATGAAACGGTTGTTAATGAAGTGAATCTATTTTATAAAAACCGAAATTTTCAATACGCTTGGTTCAACAAAAAAGGAATGACACAAGCCGTACCTAATTTTCAAAATCAATTGCTTAATTACAGCAACGATTTTGAAGATAAAACATTTAATAATGCTCAATTGGATACGTTAGTTACTATGATAAAAACCAATCCTAATCAAAACGAAATTAATATAAAACAACGTGAAAAATTAGAATTAATACTTACAACTACTTTCTTTAAATATTCCCAAAAAGCATTTTCTGGCATCAATAAAACCGCACGCCAACTCGATTGGTATATTCCTAGAAGTAAGAAAAATTATCAAGTTTTGTTAGACTCAATGGTTTTGAAAGCTGAAAACGAAAAAACCTACGAACCTGTAAATTTATATTATTCCAAACTTAAAGAAAAGCTACGATTGTATCGAGATATTCAGAAAAAAGGTGGTTTCCCACTAATTAAAATGAAAGAAGAATTTCTAACAAAAACCGAATCTGATTCGGTTTTGATTCAGGTAAAAAAGCGTTTGGTTCTATCTGGGGATTTAAAATCAAATGATAATAACGTATTGTACACTATGGAATTGGCAAATGCGATTTCTAACTTTCAGCAACGAGTTGGTTTGCCAGAAAACGGAAAATTAGACTTCAAAACAATTGCTGAATTGAACAAAACGGTCGATATCCGCATTAAACAAATGTTGGTCAATATGGAGCGTTTGCGTTGGGTACCAGTCGAGATTGAAAATGATTATTTATTGGTCAATATTCCAGAATATAAATTGCACGTTTTTGAAAGCAAAAAACTCATTTGGGAGACCAATGTTGTTGTAGGAAAAGAGGCGAAGCAAACCAGTATTTTTAGAGGAAATATTTCCAGAATTATTCTAAATCCCTATTGGAATGTGCCAAACAGTATTATTAATCACGAAATTTTACCCAAACTAAAACGCAATGCAAATTATTTATCTAGAAATAATATGGAAGTTGTATCTAATGATGGTAAAGCAATAAATGCTTCAACAATTAATTGGAAAAAATATTCAAAAAATGTTCCTTTTATTATCAGGCAAAAACCAGGAAACAATAATTCATTGGGTAAAGTGAAGTTTCTTTTTCCAAACAGTTTTAGTATTTATTTGCACGACACGCCATCAAAAGAATTGTTCAATCGCAACAAAAGAGACTTTAGCCACGGTTGTATTCGAGTAGAAAACCCTAAAAAATTAGTAATGCATTTACTTCAAAATGATACTTCTTGGAATCAAGAAAAAGTAGATAAAGTATTGAAAACTAATACTGAAACTGGAATTGCAATCAAACCCAATATGCCAGTTTATATTACCTATTTTACAGCTTGGGTGGATAGTAATAATAACCTGAATTTTAGAGATGATATTTATAACTTGGACGATGATCTTGCAAAAGAAATTTTTGTGGAATGAATTCAATAACAATATCAAGTGCAATATTAAAAATCAATATTTAAAATAAAAAATAAAAAATAGAAAATATGGACAAAATAGTAGTAACAACCGATTTTTCTGCCAATTCCAAAAAAGGAATTCTGTTTGCTCTGCAACTGGCAACGCAAACTAATTGTGAACTCATTTTTTACAATGTGGTCACTATTTTTAGACCTTCTATTTGGGATAATGTGTATTATGCACAGTTTGAAATGGATGAGTTGAAAAGAAGTCAAATATTAATTGATAAATTTATAAAGCGTATACTCCATCAAAATAAAATTTCGAAAATAAATTATAAATGCGTTTGCGAAGTAGGAATGGTAGCCAGCAATCAAATTATTGAATATGCAAAAACCAACAATGCCAAATATATTTGTGTGAGTACAATTGGATTAGGAAAACTAAGTCAATTGTTTGGCACAACGGCTTCACAATTGATTGCTTTTTCTCCAACTCCAGTACTAATTGTACCCAAAAATTATCGCGTTAAACCTATTAATTCTTTATTTTTTGCATCCGATTTTAAAAATTTTGAAGAAGAATTTAAAAAAATAGAAAAATTTGTCATTCCATTAGAAGCTAAACTAAATGTTTATCATTATGATTACAATTCATTTTTTGAAATAAATAAGAATAAATTCAACAAATTGATTAATAATCACGAGACAAAAAAAATCAAATTCCATTTGCGACCATTGGATTCTGGAACATCACTTTTATCTCATTTAGAAAGCGATATTTCGAAAGCCAAACCTTCTATTGTGGTGCTTTTTACCAAACAAAATCGCAACTGGTTCAGTCGATTATTTTTATCAAGTTTATCAGTCGAATTGGCTTTTGATACTAAAACACCAATGTTGGTTTTCAAGAAGTATATTACATAAACATAGGAATTTTGAAACATATTCCAAAAGTTATATAACAATTTAACTACTTAATATATAGAATTTTACCATTATAAAATTAGTAATATAAAATTCAAATAAAATGGACACCGAAAAAACAATTGAAGCGTTTAACTCGTTAATCGTAATTAATAACGACAGAATAGAAGGCTACAAAACCGCTGAAGCTGAAGCACAAGAAACCGATTTGAAAATGCTTTTTTCGGATTTTATGCAAACCAGCGTCGAATGCAGAAAAGAATTAGTTGCAGAAGTTATACAACTTGGCGGAACACCTGATGAAGGCACCAGAGTTACAGGAAAATTCTTTCGTGTGTGGATGGATCTTAAAGCAGCATTGACTGGAAATGATCGAAAAGCAATTCTTGATTCTTGTGAATATGGTGAAGATGCAGCATTGGAAACCTATAAAAAAGTACTGATTCAAGACCATCAAGACACCAACTCGAAAGAGCAAGATATGTTGAACAAACACTATGCTTTATTGAAAGTTGATCACGATAAAGTAAAAAAATTGCGAGATACAATTGCCAATTAAAAAAAATTAACAGAATAATCAATGTTGTTTAGTCAAGAGAAGAAGAAGCTCACCAAAGCAATCTGTTTTGGTACTAACAAATGGCATTGATGATTTTAAACCTACAAGATTTAATGATTTTGTGGGTTTTTCTTAATATCCAAAAATATATGGAAACAACAACTACATTGTCAAATAATTGGAAATTAGTAATTTGTATTATAATTTGTCAATCAACAGGTATCATTTCTGGATTTTTGACTAATACTCAAAATAATACTTGGTATGACACAATTATTAAACCTTCTTGGAATCCTCCAGGTTATTTATTTGGTCCTGTTTGGACAATTTTATATTTTTTAATGGCAATTTCATTATGGATAGTATGGAAAAGTAATTCCATAAAGCCAATGAAACAGCAAGCAATGTTATTTTTTGCCGCTCAATTATTCTTGAATTTTTGGTGGACAATTTTATTTTTCAAATTGCAATGTCCATTATGCGCTTTTATAGAAATTATTGTAATGATTGTTCTCATTTTTTTTACCATTTTTCGATTTGCCGAAATTTCAAAAACCGCAGCTTGGTTATTGGTTCCTTATATTTCTTGGGTTTTTTTCGCCACAATTCTCAATTATAAACTCTGGGTTTTAAACTGTTAAATTATGCAGGCTTACATCAAAAATATATTTGAAGAAACAGGAAATTTTTCCATTTTTGCAGGACGATTTTTTAAAGAAATCTTCAAGCTCCCGTTTCAAATCAACGAATTTTTTCGACAATGTTACGCTATTGGATATAAGTCATTACCATTAGTTTCCATAACGGGTTTTATAATGGGCTTGGTTTTAACCATTCAATCACGACCAACAATGACTAAATTTGGAGCAGAAAGTTGGTTGCCAAGTATGGTTTCATTATCATTAATCCGAGAAATTGCTCCAGTGATTACAGCCTTGATTTGTGCTGGAAAAATTGCTTCAGGAATTGGTGCCGAATTAGGTTCTATGAAAGTGACTGAACAAATTGATGCTATGGAAGTCTCTGCCATAAATCCATATCGATATTTGGTTGTAACACGAATTTTAGCGACCACATTGATGGTGCCCATTTTGGTTTTGTTTGCTGATTTAATTGGAATTTTTGGTGGATATATAGGATATAATGTGCGTGGAAGTATGAGTTTGTTACGCTATTTTTCTGATGTAGTTGAACATTTGGAATTTTTAGATTTAATGCCAGCGGTTATCAAAACATTTTTCTTTGGGTTTTTTATAGGTTTAATAGGTTGCTACAAAGGATTTAATGCCAAAAATGGAACAGCAAGTGTAGGAATTGCAGCCAACGAAGCTGTGGTTGCAGCCTCGCTTTCCATTTTTATAATTGATATGTTGGCGGTACAAATAACCGATTTATTTTTCTAGAATTATGGACAATGAACCTATCATATCAATCAAAAATTTATGGAAATCATTTGGAAAAAATGAAGTTCTAAAAGGGATAAATCTTACGGTAAATAAAGGTGAAGATTTGGTTATTTTAGGCAGATCAGGTTCAGGAAAATCGGTTGCAATAAAATGTTTAGTTGGTTTGGTTGAACCCGATAAAGGCGAAATTAAAGTTTTTGGAACTGACATTACTAATATGAAAAACAATGAATTAAATCAAATTAGAGTTAGAATTGGGTTTATGTTTCAAAATGGTGCGTTGTACGATTCAATGTCGGTTCGTCAAAATTTAGCTTTTACATTAAAGCATCATACCAAAGATTTATCTGACGAAGAAATTGAAAATAAAATTAATGAAGCATTAGAAAATGTAGGTTTAAAAGAAGCCATAGACAAAATGCCATCCGAATTATCTGGCGGAATGCGAAAACGAATTGGACTCGCAAGAACCTTAATCATCAACCCAGAAATTATTTTGTATGATGAACCTACATCGGGTTTAGATACCATAACCTCAAGAGAAATAAGTGAATTGATACTTTCGGTTCAAAAAAAATACAAAACAGCATCTATTATTATTACTCACGATATGGCTTGTGCAAAAAGAACGGGAAACCGAATTATGATTCTCAAAGATGGTATTATAAATGCTGAAGGAACGTATGCAGAACTCGAAAAAAGTGATGACGAATGGGTAAAATCTTTTTTTATTTAAAAAAATAGCACTATGAAAAAATCTTCAAATTATATCTGGAAACTAGGAATGTTTGTTCTTTTGGGATTAACATTATTTGTGGTTACAATCTATTTTATTGGAAAAAACAAAAATTTATTTGCATCAACTTTTCATTTAAAAACACAATTCAAAAACGTCAGTGGACTAAAAGTAGGAAACAATGTTCGGTTTTCCGGAATCAACATTGGTACTGTAAAAAAAATAGAGTTTGTATCCGATTCTGCTGTTGTTGTGGATTTGATTATCAAAGAAGAAATTCAACAATTCATCAAAACGGATGCCACTGCTAGTATTGGATCCGACGGATTGATGGGTGATAAAGTACTCACCATTTCACCAGGAACATCATCAAACGCTATTGTAAAGGATAATGCTACAATTGCCTCTACAAAGGCTGTAGAATTGGAAGATTTAATGAAAGGTTTGCGCAAAAGTGTCGATAATGCTGAAATTATAACATTGCAACTCTCAGAATTTAGCCTAAAAATCAATAAAGGAAAAGGGGCATTGAACAAGGTTTTAACCGATGAAGAATTTGCTGACGGATTAGATAAAACTATTGCAAATCTGCAAACAAGTTCCGACGAGTTTGTAGTTTTTACTAAAAATATGAATGATAAGAACGGAACATTGTCTAAGTTGATGACCAACCCAAATTATGCAAATTCAATAGAAAAAACTTTATCAAACTTGGAGAAAAGCTCAAACGAATTTGAAGTTTTTAGTAAAAAAATGAATTCAGACAAAGGCATTTTATCAAAATTGGTAACTAACGAGCGTTTGGCAACTTCACTAGATTCGTCACTTACAAATATCGAAAAAGGATCTAAAAGCTTATTAGAAATCGAAGAAGCAGCCAAACACAATTTTCTACTTAGAGGTTTTTTTAAGAAAAAGAAAAAAGCTGAAGAAAAAAAGAAAGCCGAAGCCGAAAAATTATTTATCGCTAAAATAGAATAAATTATGAATACAACAGAAAATAAATATGCGTGTATTATGCATCCTGAAATTCAAGGGAAATTAAACGATAAATGTTCCCAATGTGGAATGTTTTTAACAGTTTCTGTTCCTGAAAAACCTGAAAAATTAGATTCAAATGGAAAGAAGTTAAATCATAATAGGAACAATTGAACTTTATAAACCGAAAAAAAGTTGAAAAGATATTTCGTAAAAATATTAAAAATTATAACTTATTTCATTTTAATAATTATAGGGATATTTTTATTGATTGCATTGGTTTTGCAAATTCCTAAAGTGCAATATTATGTTAAAGAAAAAACTGTTGCCTATTTACAAACTAAAATTAAAACCAAAATTAAAATTGATAGAGTAGAAATTGGACTTCCAAAATTAATTATTCTTGAAGGTGTTTATTTTGAAGATGAATCAAAAAAAACCTTGTTATCTGCAAAAAAAATAACAGTTGACATTAGTTTATTAAAATTGTTGGACAATAAAATCGAAATAAATTCGGTTGATTTTAACACAATTACTGCCAATATTTATACCAACAAAAACGGCATTTTTAATTTTGATTACATTATAAAAGCATTTACATCACCTGAAAAATCAAAAGATGATTCGCCACCAATGGAATTTTCTATTGATAAAATTAATTTAGATGTAATCAAATTTACTTATATTGATTCGGTTTCTAAAAATAATATTTTAGTTAATCTAAATCATTTTGATGCAAAAATTAAAACTTTTGATTTACAAAATCAACAAATTGAAATCAAAAATTTAGATTTAAAAAACACTTCAGCTTCACTTATTTTAGATAAAATTGGTAAAGTTAAATTGAATGAAATCCAAAAGGAAGTTACTAATAATTGGAAAATAAAAATTGATAAATCAAATTTAGAAAA
>NZ_JANOQD010000073.1:0-7141 GCF_031422135.1 Flavobacterium sp.
TGTGAATGCACCGAATGATATTACGATGAATGCGGGTGGGAATATCTCTATGACAGCAGGACAAAACATCAATTCAGCAGCAGCTATGAATATCTCTGAAAGTGCTGGAGTTGATAAATCGAGTTCCATAGGAATGATGCATAGTATGTTTGTGGGTGGAAATAGTATGATGAATGTGACAGGTAATGTGATAGAACATATTGCAGGAAATCATGAATCGCATACAGAGAAAGAACGAGTTGAGAATGCTAAAGAAGGAGTATCAACCAGTTCAGAGGGGTCTATAAATAAGCATGCAGAAAAAGAAGTGCAAAATAACAGTGCTGAGAAATCTAAACTTTTTTAAACAATGACAAGAATAAGAAATGTAGGTGGTACTATAACAAAGACTACAGGAGGAGATCATAATATATATTCGCAAGGGAATATTGTGCAAAACGCTGGTGGTACTATTTCTGAAATTGGAAAAGAAAAAGGTGTGAGTTTTGGTGAACCAGAAAAGCCTAAAAAAATAGAAAATATAACCCAATTAACGGATATATATTTTGCAAAAAAACTTTTAACTCCAGTTTTTGAAGACACTGAAGAAGCTGTTGTAGCAATAAAAGGAGAAAATGAAAAGAAAATAAGAGCGAGATTTATAAAAGAAAAAAAAATAAAAAAAGCAGATATAATTTCATACACTCCTGAGAAAGTTTTTAAAATTGCGAAAGGAGAAGAAAAAGTTACCATAAAATATAAAAAGAAAGTTAGAGATGAGGTTTCTTTTCCAAAAATAACAGAGACCAAAATCAAAAAGAAAATATGGGTCATAGCCATTTGTGATGGTTTAGCAGGAAAATTAACTATTGAAATGAATGAAAATAAATTATCGAATACTGAATTAGTATACGAAAATCCAATTAAGTTTTTAATTGAAAAAGATGAAAAAACCAAAATAGAGTTTGATTTAGCAAAGGATAAAACCAAAGAGCCTAATATTTTTGCTAAAGAAATCACTTTGCAACCTAAAAGTGTTGAAGATGTAAAAAAATTAATAGAAAAATTTAATAAACGTACAGATAAAAAAGCACAGTTGTTTACAAAAGGAGAAATTACAGAAACAACCGACCAAGTTATTTATCCAAATCCTGAACATGAATTTAAAAACAAGGATAAGGAAAGGTTGATAGTTTCTGGTGCGCCGTGTTTTTGCAATAGGGATATAACTCTTGAAGAAATAAAATCTATTGTTTTGAAAATGAGAAGTGAAGAAGGTATTAAAACAAAATACTTATTTTCTTCTGAAAACTGCCCTTTAGATTCTTCCGATAAGACTTACGAAAGACTGACAGAAGAATTAAATAGTACAATGAATAAATATCATATTAATACTTGCATCAGAAAAATTCACTTTTTGGCTCAATCTTATCATGAATCAGCAAGATATGACACAACGTTAGAAGGTGCATCTGGAAAAGGATATAATCCTGGTGAACATAGTAATGCTAAGAAAATGGAAAATACTGAAGATGGTGATGGTCCAAGATATAAAGGAAGAGGAATTATACAATTAACATGGAGAAAAAATCAAATGGCTTATTTTTCGTATATATTAAAAAAAGAGCCTACATTATTAAATAATAAAAAAATTGAGGATTTATTTGATAGAGGTGCATTGAATAAAGAAAAGTATATTTATTATGCTAATAAATTAGATGAAAAAGGAAATGTAATGATTAATCCTAAAACCAAAAAGGCAATTAAGGAAAAAATAGTTGAAGAAGTTGATGTAGATTCAGCAAGTCTTATTGCGAAAAACCTTCATTTTGCATTTGATTCTGCTGGTTGGTACTGGGAAAATTTAGGAAATGTTACAGCTACAAATGAAAATATTAATATTGTGGCTGATGGGGATAATGTTTTAAAAGTTTCGCAATGTATAAATGGACGGGTTAAAAATCCTTATGGATTAGAACATAGAAAGACTTTTACAAAATCATTAAAAGTTTTATTTGATTACGATGATGGATGTATTAACAAAATTTAAAACCAAGATTACACAATGAAAAATTTAAGAATTGTAATAATTATTTTTTTATTATTAACTAAAGCATTTGCACAAACAGAAGATAATTCTCAAAGAATTACCATAACCGCAGATATTAATAACGATAAAATAAATGACAAGGTTATTCACAATAAAGATTCGAATATATTTATTTTTAAATATAAAAAAGCTGGAAAATCTTTAACTAAAGAAATAAGTTTTTTCAAAAATTATGGCAACGGAATTACTGAAATGGATTTTTCATTTAAAAACAATGTACTTATTTTTAAAATGAGCTATGCTCCAAAATTTCTGGATAATGATACTCTAAAATTTGAATATGATAAATTAAGAGATGATTGGATATTAAAATCGGTATTAATCCATAGATTTAATCCTATGGATCCAGATTTAGTAACAAGCGATTGTTTATTAACTATGAAAAATAAAATTACTATATCAAATTCAGTTTATGACGATATTGAAGAGAACATAACAAAAAAATCAAAAGTATATATTTTAACTAAAAAATGTAAATATAAAAAGGGTGAGTAAAATAATTAAATTTTCTGTTTTACTATTGATATCATTCACTGCTAATACTTTTTGTCAAGAATTCAACTATGATTTAGACAAAAATGGGGAAATTGATTCTGTTAATCTAGATAAGGAAAATTATGTTGTAAATATTAAGTTGAATAAATCTAATACTTCTTTTGAAATACCTGAAATTACCGCTTATGAAAAGATTTCTTTAGTTAAATTTAAAAGTGAATTCATAAATATTCATTATTCATCTTCTTCTGTGTCTTCGATTGATTTATTTGTACAATACAAAAATAAAAAATGGATTTTAACAAGTACACTGTTTTATTCACCATGCCAGACATGCGAGAATGGCGAAGTAAAAACGTGTGAAAATATTGTAAATTTAGATATTAATAAAATAAACGAAGAAAATGTTGAGTCTATAGTTTTTAATGAAATTAATTGTAGAAAATTATACAAAAATATTAAGGGTATTAGTGTGAAGGATTTAAATTCCTATACAAGCAAAATATTAATAAAAGAATGTGTTTTGAATGAAATAATAGTTAATAAAACTTTACAAACTTATCCAGTTGATAAAAAAAATATATTAATGTATAAAAGTGTAAAAAAAACATTAGACAAAATCAAGTTAAATGTGGAGAAATTGAATAATGATGTTTTAAATTTCGATAATAAAAATAGCAAGGTATCAAAAAAATAATTTTCATAATATTAATATTAAATAATCTTTTTGGCTTTTCACAAAAGGAGCAAAATGCTATAGGCGATTTTGACAATGATAATTTAATAGATACATTATACTATAAGGATTACAAATATATTGAAGAATATAGGAATAAAGATATTTCGTATGTATGTAAAATAATAAGAGGGAATGGTAAAATATTTAATTTTAATCTTCCAATAGGATATGAATCCGTTCAGATTTTTCAATGTGATAGAAGCGGCTGTATTGAAACTTATCAGTGGAAAACAGGTGCGAGTGGTTTTGAAATAAATGAAACCTACATATATAAAAAAGAATATGACAACTGGATTTTAGAAAAAAGTGAAACTGTATACAAAGGAGGCAAAAAAGAAGTTTATAAACCTGATGTACCAACTGGTATTGATGGAAAAGAATACAAAGCAGAACCTAAAAATCAACTAAATAATTTTTCGGGAATATATATATTGTCAACTTGCCAAGATTCAAGATTTAAAATTGAGATTAAGAAAAATGCAGAATTTTACTGTTATTTAATCTTTGATAAAGAGAAAATAATATCAAAAGGTAAAATGATTTTAAATAAAAATAATTTTACTTTAGGTAAAATTAAAGGAATACTTTCAAGTAGAAATCTTAAAATTCAAAACTCGGATGCTATTAATCCTAAATTGTTACATTTTACTCAGTGTGATGAAAAATATCTAACATTTATTAAAATAAAGTAGTATTGGGTAATGTATTAGATGTGTTGGTAATACAAAAAGTTCTTTGAAATAAACGACCAGAAAGTGATTCAAACTCGTTCTGGAACTAAAATCATTATGAACGATGCTATAGGTAGTGTGTTTATTGAAGATCCAAGTGGTAACACTTGGTTAATGGATGGTAAAGGGAATATTAGTGTGAATGCACCGAATACTTTTTCAGTAACAGCTACAGATATCAATTTATCTGCAAGTAAAAATATATCGTCTAGTGCAGGAATGAATATTACAGAAAGCGCAGGAGTTGATAAAAGTACTTCTATAGGAATGATGCACACTATGTTTGTAGGAGGTGATAGTATGATGAATGTTACTGGAAAACTGGTTGAGAATATTACTGGAAATAAAGAAGCAAATATTGAAAAAGACAAACAAACAACTGTAAAAGGTAAAAGAATTAGTCAAGTGGATGGGAATCATGAAATTCATTCTAAAAGTGAAATTCATAATAACGCAGCAGAAAAATCAAAATCTTTCTAATTATGGGCAAATATACATATATAGGAGGTGATTACTTAGAGAATATAGGCGGAAGTAAAAAGGTTTATGTAAATGGAAAAAATGAAGCACATTCAAACCAACAAATTATACAAAAAGCTGATGGAGGGAATTTTTATGCAAAACCTGAGGATGCTCCAAAGAGCGAGGAAGAAATACAATATGTAAATGGGCATTTTTATAATACAGATGGTACATTTGAAGGAAAAGTTGACAAAGCTTTAAATACTGGAATAGTTAGCGATGTATACACTTGCACGGGAAAAGGCAAAGCAAAAGATAAAGATGGTAAAGAAATAGATGTTTATAATGGTATAAAATTAATAAAAGAGAACGATGTAAATATAACACATTCTCATTTTTGCTATATAGCTTATGTTGTAAAAATGGAGGCTGGTGATCCAGATTTTAAAGAGTTAAAATGCATCGCATATAGTAGTTTTAATTATTCAAAAGATGTAACTCTTAAAAAAGATGAAAAAAGCAAATGGAAACAAGTATTAGCAGGAAAATATTCATCAGTTCGAAAAAAAAAGGAATTAAAAGACTCATTAAATGATGACAAATCTAAACTAACTCGAAAAGCACTATTTTATGTACTTAATGGGGAGACCGATTTAACAAATGGTGCAAAATTTTGGGATGGTACAGATTTTCTGGCTTGGGGTAATTCTGAAACTAATATATATAACAATCTAGGTCAAAATAAATTTGATGAATATAAATTTATAGAAATACCAAAAGACATATATGATTCGTTTGTATTAGCAAATGGTACTTCTTCAAGATACCCAGATGCAGGGAATCATAATGAAAAAACTCACAAAGGAACTCACGAACATATAACAAAGAAAGTAAAAAAGAAAATACTAGATAAGGACAAAAAACCTGTTTTAGGAAAAGATGGTAAACCAACCTTTGAAGAAGTAGAAGTACCTTCAAAAATAAAATATGCAATACCAGCGGCAGATTTCGAAAATCAAGATTACTGGAAATCTGGAAACTTTTATTATGATACAGGCGTAAAGGAAACTTATGGGATTTCAGCGACAGTAAATGCTGGAAAAAGTATTTTTTGGAAAAAAACTAAAACTAGGCTCACTAGCGAAACTATAATTAAAAAATAGTATGAAAAAGTTAACTTTTATAATTTTTATAATTTTTATAATTTGTTTGTCCCTTTCTTTTTATATTCTAAAACCTAAAAAAATTAATATCAAATACAAGCTTGCTTTAGTTCAAGAAATAGATATTGATAAAGGGAGTTATAGGTATTTTAATGATGATAGTACTTACACAAAAGGAGAAGGCACTATTAAAGAAAATTTTATTGGCGTTTTTCCAAAAGCAAATGATACTGTAACTATTTACAAATTGAATTCAGATAAATCTGAAAAACCTGAAAAATTTACATTCTGGTTTAAAAAAAATAAAAATAAGTCAATTACTTTCTTTTGTTCAGGTGAAGAAGTTAGAGTAATGTTTGGAAACAAAAATACTATTACTATAAATAATGATAATTATAGAGTAAATTATGAATATTATACTTTTTTGAAACAAAAAGTATTTGTTGAAGCGTCAATATTAGATTTAACTTTTTTTCTAAAAGATGGATATGGTGACTATTCAGAATTACTAGAGCCATTAAATAAAAACTGGAGTAATCAAAAAGAAAATAGTACCCATAAAATTATTTCTGCTACTATCAAAAACCAAAATTATCAATCTGACGACCAATTTTTTATTTACAAATTTATTTATAAATATGATGAAAACGGAGTTTTAAAAAGCATTGATGGTGAAAACAGATACAATAAAAAATTTATAAATAACAAAGGGAAATACATTCAATACTCTATTTCCAATGGAGAAAATGAGCGTAGTTTGACAAATCTAATTCTGTATAAGAATAAAAAGACATTATTCGATTCTATTGTAGGAAGCACAGAACAATATTCTATTTCTAAAACAACATCTTACACAAAATATCAATCTGAACTAAAAATTTTAGAAGTAGATAAAAAACCAAAAAATATTGATGAAATAATTAAGATTTTAGATGTGGATAGGTAATATATCAAAAGTTTTTTTTAAACAAAAACGTCAATAAAATCAAGTACTAAAATTAAAATTTAGGAATAAAAAAGACAACCTTAGGGTTGTTTTTTTTACTTTTAGTGTTTTAATCAACTAAAATAGTTTCGATTTATAGCTAGTGTTATTAGAAGTGTTGTTTTTTAAAAATAGCCCTGATGGTAGTGGAAAGCTTTTTGCAGGCTAGTTGTATTTTTTTCTTGCTCTAAAAGAGCGACCACAGGAAGCTCCTTTTAGGGCTTAGAAAAAAAACAACTAGACAAGAAAACTTGTAACGAACAGCAGGAAATAGCTTCTAAAATAATTATGAACGATGCTATAGGTAGTGTGTTTATTGAAGACCCAAGTGGTAACACTTGGTTAATGGATGGTAAAGGGAATATTAGTGTGAATGCACCGAATGATATTACGATGAATGCGGGTGGGAATATCTCTATGACAGCAGGACAAAACATCAATTCAGCAGCAGCTATGAATATCTCTGAAAGTGCTGGA
>NZ_JANOQD010000074.1:0-4153 GCF_031422135.1 Flavobacterium sp.
AAAGTGCAAGTTGAACAAGATTTTAAAAGTAATCCAATTCAAAAAACAGAAATTTTAACCCAACTCGGAATTACAGCATTTTACAAAATGGCGCAAAAAGGCGACCAAGAAGGATTAGTAAATCTATTATTTCAATTCAAATCTAATTTAAATCCATCTTTAAGTGCTGAAATTGTTGCTAAAGGAACCTCGCAAAGTACGATTGACAATATTGTCAATTACGCCGAAGTGCTAAAAACAGCAAATATTGACCAAGAAACATTCAAAGGAACTCGAAAAGAAATAACCGACGAAGCAATAAAAGCGTTCAACGAAATTTATGAAAGCGTTATCAGCGTTGCCAAAATTGCAAACAATTTTTACAAAACCGATAAAATAAAACAACAACAATTTAGTTTCGCAAAAGTATCAGCAACATTAAATAGCCAAAGTGTGAAATAAAAAACGACAACGGAAATTCGACAATGATGCACGGAAACTCAATATTGACTGGCGGAAGAATCATATCAACCCACTGAAATTCTACATTGATATGCGGATAATTAAATGTGAAAGACGGAAATTCAATATCAGTACACGGAAGATAAATAGTGTGTCACGGAAATTTTAAATTGATAAGCGGAAATTAAATAGTGACATTGAGTAGCATTATATTAATACACGGAAACAAAAAAAGTAATCGAAAAATTAAAAATAGGCGGATAGAAAAAAGTAGTCGGAAAAATAAATAAAAAAAACAGGCGATCTGCCAACAGCGGTTTGGCGCAATTGGGGTTTTAGGCAAACTTTAAAGTTGGGTTTGTACTTGGAAGTTCGGTCTTTAATTTAAACATTTGGCTAACCAAATCCCCAACTGACGCCAAGCCACGAGACGTTAACTGCTATTTAACCCAAAAATACCTTAAAATTCACTTTTAGTGATTTAAATTATAAAGCCAATTTTGCATATATTAGCAAAAAATAAAAAAAAATATGGAAGAAAGAAAATTAGAAATTTATACTTTTAAAATTCATCAAAACAGAAAAACAGATGTCTTTCCGTTGTTAGAAAACATACAAGGAATTGATTTGTATACAGAACTTGTAAATAACTTTACCAATTTCGTTGATACATTTCCGCCTGATTTACTAAATGGTAAAACTTGTAGAATAGAAAAAGTAAAAGAACCAAAAAATTCTACAATAAAATCAACTTTTATTCAAGACAAGACATCACGATATATCGCTGGTAAAATTTCTATTGGAGAAGACGACGGCAAAGAACAAGAAGTTGTTAAAAATAATAAAAGTAAAGACCCTTTGTATACAAAAGAAAAAGGTCAATCTATTGAACGTCCGTATTTTTTTATGATTATTTTACCTTTGGATAAAAAATACGGTTTTATTGTTTTAGAAAGAGAAGGCAAACATTCATTAAAATCTGCAATGTGTACATTAATTCTCCAATTTATAAGAAAAAAATTCTCAACCCTTAATGTAAAATTCACAAACTTTATTGAAGACAAAATAATTAGAGAATATTTAACTAATGGTGATTATAATTCAATAATACTTTCTAGAAATTTTTTAGCAAAAGAAAAATCAAAACAATATTTAGGCGAATATCAGAGTGAAGGCGAATATAAAATTGAAATGAAAATTATTCCAACTAAAGGAACCGAAATTCCAATTTTAACTAAACGAAAAGTAATTTCTAACCTTGAAAATAAGACAGGATTTTTTATTGGAAATGAATTTAAAGACATTGGATTTGATGAAAACACAAATATTAAAGTAGTATCAACATACAATCAAAACACTAGAACGATTGATTTGGAGGATACTTTTAAAGTTAGACCATATTACTTGATTAATGTAGATATCAATTCAAAAGGATTTGCAGAATTTGATAGTATAAAGAGTGAATCAATTAAGTTAGTTAGAGAATTAACATTAAACATTATCTAATGTTAGATAAAATAAATGTAAAATCAATAAATGCCGAATATAGAAAAGGCTTCTTAAATGATGGTAAATTAGCATTTTCAGACAGATTACTTTTTTTTATTTTTCCATATATCCTATCTATAATTTTATGTTTTATTAAACTTCCAGATAATGATTTGAAAAACTTACTTGGAACAAGTTTGTCAATCTTTATTGGTTTATTTTTAAATTTAGTAGCAATACTTATTTCTCAAATAAATACAACTAAATCCAACATTAATTTTACAGAACAAAACTTAAGACTAGATATTCTTCAGGAAACTTTATACAATATTTTGTATGCTTTGCTTCAAAGTGTTAAAGCATTAATCTTACTTTATCTTATGAGCGTATTGGTTTTAGGTAAAACTAGTTTTGGAGATTTGTATTACATCATAATCGAACAAGATATTGACCAAAATATTCAATTTGTTTTAAGTTTTTTCCTTTACAAGTTTAATATATCATTAATTTTATCCTTTTATGTAATGATAAAAAATATTGTAGTTCTATTTCAAAAAGAAATTAATTTAGAAAAATTGGATATTAGAAACAATCAAGCGGAAAAAGAAAAAGAAAAATAAACAGCAGTTAACAGCGGTTTGGCGCAATTGGGGTTTTAGGCAAACTTTAAAGTTGGTTTTGTACTTGGAAGTTCGGTCTTTAATTTATACATTTGGCTAACCAAATCCCCAACTGACGCCAAGCCACAAGACGTTGTAAGATACCCTTTTAGAAACATTACGGTAAAAAGAAACATTTAACAAAATATGCGGGAAAACCGTAATCAACATATTTTTATTAACAGTATCTTTACCAAATTTATAAAAAAAATCAAACAACGTTAAACAATTAAACAAACACTATAAAACTTATTTCTATGGCAATAAGCACTACAACTTCTATCCAAATTGAGGGGGAAACTTTACATCGATTTTCAAAGCTAAATATTACACAAACAGTAAACGCCCACCACCAGTTTAGCATTTTGCAACCCATACCTCGAGAATTCGTCAGTCAATCAATAGATAAATCGAATAGCTATATTGGGAAAAGCATTAAAATAGAGGTAAAACCGAATAATTTAGCGACCGAATCGCCCCTACTCTTCTACGGAATCATAACCAAATCAATATTGGTTCGTGAAAATGGTTCGGCAGGAAATATTCAAATTTCAGGTTTTTCGCCAACTATTGCAATGCAAAATTTGCCTAAAAACAAATCATTTTCCAATAAATCGTTATCAGACATTATTCAAGAAATTGCAAATGCATTCCCGCAAAGAGAGTTAAAACCCGTCATAAATCTTAAAGAAAATCAAACTTTACCTTTTACAGTGCAATATGGTGAAAGTGATTTTGATTTTTTGTGCCGATTGGCACAAAAAAAATCAGAATGGTTTTATTATAATGGGCAAGAATTGGTTTTTGGAAAACCAAGGTCAAAAACATTTACTTTAGAATACGGTCGTTCAATCGAACGTTTTGATATCGAAATGAATGCAAAACCACTCAATTTTGAATATACTGGGTACGACCCAAGCACAGGCGAGACCCAAAAAGCGAGTGCTTCCGAGATAAACTATCAAGCAGAAGGCTATACCAAACAAGTTTACGATTCATCAAAAAAATTGTTTCCCGACCAGTCAAACACTTTATATTCAAACCCAATGCAAGAGGGAAACTCTCGCACCCATTTAGTCGATAGAGTAACTACACAATTGCAATCGCAAACTGCCAGTTTAATAACAGCCACAGGAATAAGTGACGAAACTGGACTTCGCATTGGCGATGTAGTTTCTATTCACGAATCGGCATTTTCAATGACAGGCGACCCACGCGATGGCGTGCAAGAACAAAATTATGGCAGTTACACGATAACCAATATTACACACACTTGCGAAGAGGGCGGACAATATTCGAACACTTTCAATGCCATTCCCGAAAGCGGGCAAAGCCCGCCTTACGGCAATGTGTTGGCGACGCCTATTGCCACCTCGCAACCCGCTGTTGTGATTGACAATAACGACCCAAAAGGTTTGGGGAGAATTCAAGTGCAAATGGCTTGGCAAAAAAACAATTCCGAAAAAACCCCTTGGATTCGTATGACAAACCCACACGCTGGTGGTGGAAAAGGAATGTATTTTATTCCCGAAATTGGCGAAGAAGTTTTAATCGGTTTTGAAAGT
>NZ_JANOQD010000075.1:0-1714 GCF_031422135.1 Flavobacterium sp.
ATAAACTCTTTATATGAAGCAACTTTGTTTAGTGTTTTTCTTTTTTACGCTTTCGCTTCAAGCGCAGTTTCAATTAACCGGAATTGTCAAAGAAATAACTACAAATAAACCGTTGCCTTTTGCTACAATTATCTCAAATGATGGTTCAAACTCCATTACCGATGTTGACGGAAAATTTAGTATTCTCACAAAAATAACCACCACGAGTTTCACTGTTTCCTACATTGGATTCCAAAAAAGTATTGTCGATATCGAAAAAGACAAAAACTATTACTCGGTTTTTCTTTCGCCTCAAACCAATGAATTAAGAGAAGTTACTATCGAAAGAAACAATCGGGCATTGGCAATTATAAAAAAAGCAATCGAAAATAAAAACAGTAATAACCCACAAAAAAAACTATCCAGTTTTGAATTTAAATCCTACAATAAACTCATCGTTACTGCAAATCCAGATTCGATTCAAGGACGAATAGATTCCGTATTTATCGAAAAATCTATAGGGAGAGAATTCTCAAAAATAGATTCAACGGATTATAAATTTAAAGAAGTCATTAGTAAGCAACATCTATTTCAAACCGAAAAAGTGTCGCAATATCAATTTAATAATTCAAAATTAAAAGAAACTATTTTAGGTACAAAAATGGCAGGTTTCAAGCAACCTATTTATGAAATTATAGGGTTCAATTTACAGTCTTTTTCTATATATGACAACCATTATGAACTTTTTGAAACCCGCTACAATAGCCCAATTTCTATTGATTCACCATTGGATTACAACTATAAATTATTGGACACAACCACTATAAAGGGTAGAAATACGTATGTGATTTATTTTAAAAACAAGAAAAAAAGCAAAGCTGCTGGACTCGAAGGGGTTTTGTATATAGACCAAAATAATTATGCTGTAGCCAAAGCTGTAATGCGCATAAAAGGTGTACTAGACATTAGTGGAACGCACGAATTCAACTATATTCCTGAGGAAAAATTATGGTTTCCAAGTGATAAAACCTTTAAAATTGTAAAAGGAAATAACGACGACGATATCAAAATCCTAGGCGGAACAATTCAGTTTGATGGCGATATGGAAAACGAAATGGGGAGAAAAAGAGAAGCATCGGATTATATTTATTTGCTTTCTCAAAGCGCCAATTTTGATGTGAAGTATAACATTCCGTTGCAAATAAAAAAACCTTCCATTTTTATCGAAATCAAGGACGATGCCATCAACAAACCCGACAGCTTTTGGAACAATTTCAGAAAAGACAGTTTAGATATTCGGAGCCAAAAGACCTATGTTTTACTCGATAGCGTTGCCTTAAAAAAACGATTAGAAAGCAGAATAACCCTTGGACGAAAAGTAATAAATGGGTATTTGCCTATTCGTTTTTTAGATTTAGATCTACGCAAACTATTTAGCTACAACAATTACGAAGGCGTTCGATTTGGTATTGGAGGAAGTACAAACGAGCAATTTTCCAGAAAATACAAAATCGAAGGTTACACCGCTTACGGAACCAAAGATGGCGCTTTCAAATACAGTTTAGGGCTTGGTACACGAGTGGGAAAATTCTCTAATTCTTGGATTGGTGTTTCGTATACTGATGATGTTCGTGAAATTGCCAGTAGCACATTTGCAATTGATAAAAAAGCCTTCAAAATATATGATCCAAGACCTTTTAACATCAGCACTTTTTATAATTATGTAAGTTGGAAA
>NZ_JANOQD010000076.1:0-55711 GCF_031422135.1 Flavobacterium sp.
CCTTCAATTGTTGTAGGAGATCACAATTATGGTGAAGGTTCTTCAAGAGAACACGCAGCAATGGAACCAAGATTCTTGGGTGTAAAAGCCGTTTTAGTAAAATCGTTTGCACGTATTCACGAAACCAACTTGAAAAAACAATGAATGTTAGGTCTTACCTTTGCAACAGAATCTGATTACGATAAAATCCAAGAAAATGATACAATCAATTTCATTGATTTAGTCGACTTTGCTCCAGGAAAACCCTTATCGCTTGAATTCGTTCACGAAGATGGTTCAAAAGATATTATTCTAGCAAATCATACCTATAATGCAGGTCAAATTGGCTGGTTTGTAGCTGGTTCTGCTTTGAATTTAATTGCGGCTGGAAAAGCGTAAATAATTAAAACATTTTATATTGAAAACTCTCAAGGAAACTTGGGAGTTTTTTTTGTTAAATAAATACAATAATTTTTAGCATTCGATTTTAAAAAGTATTTTCGCCTTTCAATTTTCTAACGAAAAAAGAAACATATGAAACAATTTAAACATTTACTTTTTATAATTATTTTTTCTACCAATGCCTTTTCGCAAGAAAATTATATAAAGCATACAGTTGTAAAAGGAGAAAGTATTTATCAAATTTCAAAAAAATACAATGTCAAGCCAGAGACTGTTTTTAAACTAAATACGAATGTCAAAAAAGTATTGAAATTGAATTCGGTTTTATTAATTCCAAATGATGACATTCCAAATATATTAAATACAACTACTATAATACACGAAGTGTTGCCCAAACAAACACTTTATTCCATTTCAAAACAATACGGAGTTTCAATTAAAGACATCAAAAAATCAAATCCTATTATTGAAAGAGAAGGATTGGAAATGGGTTTGAAATTGACTATTCCAAGAAAAGAAGCAAAACCAGAAGTAGCAATATTGACCGAGAAAAATAATGAGTTTGAACAAAATTTGCCGCAACAAATAGTAAGTCAGGAAGCAATAACACATAATGTACTACCTAAAGAAACCAGATATGGAATTGCCAAGCACTACGGAATGACAATTCAAGAGTTAGAAACGCTTAATCCAGAGATTTTAAAGGAACTTCCAATAGGTCACAAGTTACTAATCCGTAAATCAACTGGGATCAATGAAAATATTCCTGTTGAAGAAGTAAAAGGCACTACAATAGAAACGATTCCTGTAAAAACGAATGATACAATTGGGTTTGAAAAGCCAATAGTGGCAAATCCTGAATTACTGGATAAACTAGTTGTAACTGCTTCAGACAATATAGGTGTCAGATACAAAAGCGGTGGTATTTCAAAATCAGGTTTCGATTGTTCTGGGTTAATGATTACAATATTTAAAACACACGATGTTCAATTGCCACGAACTTCTGCTGAACAATCTAATTTTGGAATTCCTGTTTCCGTGGAACAAGCACAAATAGGAGATTTAATTTTTTTTAGTACAAACGGGAGAGGCAATATCAATCACGTAGGAATGATAACGGAAATAACGGATGAAGAAGTCAAGTTTATACACGCATCCGTTCACGGAGGTGTGATGATTTCTTCTAATAAAGAAGTTTATTACAGTAAAAGATTTGTAAAAATCAATCGAGTTTTACAATAAAAAATCCGTTCCAAAATATTTTGAAACGGATTCTTTATTTTGCCACAGATTCAAATTTTTTAATCAGTGAATCTGTGGTAAAATTTTTTTTATAAAATTCAAATCCTAGTAATACGTATATCGTCTTACTTTGGCAATATATTTTGCCAAACGAATGACTTGATGACTGTAGCCATATTCATTATCATACCAAACATACAACACAATATTTTGACCATCAGCAGAAACTATAGTAGCATTACTGTCAAAAATGGCAGGAGCCGAAGTTCCTACAATATCTGAAGAAACTAATTCGTTGTTTAATGAGTATTTAATTTGCTCGACCAATTCGCCTTCCAGAGCATATTTTTTCATAATATTGTTTACAGCTTCTACCGAAGTAGTTTTGCTTACTTCAAGATTCAAAACCACAAGCGAACCATTTGGAACTGGCACACGGATTGCGTTTGAAGTTAATTTTCCTGCCAAACTAGGTAACGCTTTAGCAACTGCGCTTCCAGCACCAGTTTCAGTAATAACCATATTGAGTGCAGCAGCACGACCACGACGGTATTTTTTGTGCATATTGTCGACCAGATTCTGATCGTTTGTATACGCGTGGATGGTTTCCAAATGTCCTTTTACCACCCCTAAAGTATCTTCCACAGCTTTCAAAATTGGAGTAATGGCGTTGGTAGTACAAGATGCAGCTGAAAAAATATTGACTTCGTCAGGATTGTATTCGTTTTGGTTGACACCGTGAACAATATTTGGCACTCCTTTTCCTGGAGCAGTCAATAAAACTTTGTCAATACCTTTTGAAGTTAAATGTCTAGCCAAAGCTTCTTGAGTAGTAAAAGCACCAGTATTGTCAATAACCAAAGCATTTTCTATTCCAAAAGCGGTATAATCGATATCTTCGGGTTGGTTGGCTGTAATAATATGGACAGTCGTTCCATTAATTATCAAAGCATTATTTTCAACATCTGCCACTACTGAACCTTGAAAATCTCCGTGAATTGAATCGTATCGCAAAAGTGATGCTCTTTTTTCAAGAGAAGTGGCGTCGTTTTTATCACGAGTTACAATGGCACGCAAACGCAATTGGTTTCCTTTGCCCATTTTCGACATTAATTCTCTGGCCAATAATCGACCAATTCTTCCAAAACCATATAAAACAACATCTTTTGGTTTGTTGTTTTTAAAGTCTTTGGCCAGTTTTAATTTGTCTATCACAAACCCTTTAGCATCATCGTATTTATTTTCTTCTAGGTGAAATTCATAAGTCAATTTACCAATATCCAGTTTTGCGGGTGGCAAATCAAGCGATAAAATGGCTTTGGCTATTTCCACCGAATCAAAAACCGAAATAGGTTTGCCTACAAACTCTCCAGCATATTCGTGAAGATTGATAATGTCGCTCACATTTCTATCAATCAATTGGTTTCTAAAAAGCACCATTTCGATAGATTTGTCGTACCACAAATCGCTAATAATTTTGATTAATTCTACACCAGCTCTTCGCCTGTCAGCTTGAAAAGCGATTTCTTTTTCGTAAACCGTTGTGTTGCTCATTTGTTAAGTAAATAAGTTATTTGTTTAGATTCGCGCAAAAGTATATATTTCAAACGTTTTCGTAAAGTTTTTTTCAAAGTTTTTTACACACAAATCATCATAGATGGAGAAAATTTGTGATAATTTGTGAAATTCGTGTCAAATTTTCGCTAGACTGAATAGTTACGAATTTATTTAAAATAGAAGATTAATTATAACTTAAATGTCAGTCTGAGCTTAGCTTGTGCTGACTAAGGATGCAAAGACCTTATTTAAAAGGCACTTCGACAAGCTCAGTGTGACAAACCGCTAAAAAATTAACTTCAAAATAATTGTGATAAAGAATTATCTTTACCTATAAAAAAACACTGCCTCATTTTATTAAATGAAGCAGTGTTGCTATGATACGTTTTAATATTTACAACAAAAATCGCAACAACTGACCATTGACAGTCAACATTTCAATTTGAGAACGTTGGTTTTCGCCTTTTTTGGCTAATATTTTATTCACAGTTTCAATATCATTTACTTTAATATTGTCAATTTTTAAAATCACACCGCCTTTAAGTTGGTCCGCATATTCCGCCAATTCTTCGTTGGTAATATCTTTTACTTTTACACCATAATCAATACGGAATCGTTTCATATCAACATTATCAAGGTCTTCGAGTTCAATGCCTTTCAATTCGTAATTAATCATCTCTTTTTTAGACAGTTTTACAGAAACCGACATATTTTTTCCATCACGAATAATACCCACATTTACTGCATCGTTTGGCCTTTTGGTATTAATATAGGAAGTCAAATCTGCAAACGATAAAATGCTTTTTTCATCTAATTTTGTAATAATATCATTTTTTCTCAAACCAGCACTTTCAGCGCCAGAATTTTTAGAAACTTTGCCTATCAAAACACCTGTAGTTTCCTTAAAGCCATATTCTTTAGAAGTTGCGCTATTCAATTCCCCTGCCTCAATACCCAAAATGCCACGTTGCACATTTCCAAATTCCATTAAATCTTCCACGATTTTACGTGCCAAATTTGAAGGCACAGCAAACGAATAACCTACATAAGAACCAGTTTGAGACGATATCATCGTATTAATACCAATTAATTCTCCTCGAGTGTTTACCAAAGCACCACCACTATTTCCGGGATTTACAGCAGCATCCGTTTGAATAAACGACTGAATTCCAGTATTATTTAAATCCCTAGCTTTAGCTGAAACAATACCAGCGGTAACAGTAGAAGTCAAGTTGTACGGATTCCCAACTGCCAAAACCCATTCACCTACTTTTATAGTATCAGAATTTCCAAATGTAGCATAAGGTAATTTCTCATTGGCATCAATTTTTAACAAAGCAATGTCCATTTTGCTATCGGTTCCAATCAGTTTGGCTTTGTAGGTTTTATTGTTGTTTAGAGTAATTTCAAGCTGTGTTGCATCTTTAATCACGTGATTGTTGGTTACAATATAACCATCTTCACTAATAATTACGCCCGAACCAGTCCCAACTTGAGTTTGTTGTCCACCGCCTCCTTGTGTGCCATAGAAAAATTCCATCATTGGATTGCTCGGCACATTGTACACCGTCATATTTTTTACGTGAACCACGTGGTGAACAGCATTTTCCGCAGCAACTGTAAAATCGACTGCTTCGGCAGATAAACCAACATTTTTAGAAAAATTCTCGGTCGCTACCGATAATTTAGATTTTGAAGAACCCTCTTCCATAAACAATTTGTAAGCGCCAAGCGTTGTAGCTCCGCTTAACAAAGACACAAAAAATAAACTTGCAAATTTTTTCATAATTAGTATTTAATAATTTTAATATTGTAACGTAAAAATAAAATTTTATTTCAATACAAAAATCTGTTTAACGCTCGTTTAACATCATTTAACTTATCATTAATATTTTGTAGCTTTGTATTTAATTTTTTAGGAGCAGAAATATTTCGGTTTCTATTCAACAGTATTCCTGCTGTACGTTTCAATCTTTTATTATTTTGTCTCCTTCGACAAGCTCAGGATGACAAAATAATAAAAGGATTTTCACTTCCATCAGGGCTAAAAATGCAGTAGTATTGTTTCTAAGATTTTTTCAAATAACCAAATCAACAAAAAAACGAATAACCCAAAAATGCAATTCACATTCTACAAATACCAAGGAACAGGCAACGATTTTGTAATGATCGATAATCGTCAACTACAATTCCCCAAAAATGATACCAAAATTATTGAAAGACTGTGTGACCGTCGATTTGGCATTGGAGGAGATGGACTCATTTTATTAGAAAATGACGAAATGACAGATTTTAAAATGGTCTACTACAATTCCGACGGAAATCAAAGTTCTATGTGTGGCAATGGCGGACGGTGTTTGGTTGCTTTTGCAAAAAAGTTAAATGTTATTAAAAACAAAGCTACTTTTATAGCCATTGATGGTTTGCATTACGCTACAATCGATGAAAATGATATAGTATCTTTGCAAATGATTGATGTTTCAGAAATTAAAATCAATCCCAATTTTGTTTTCCTAAACACAGGATCGCCACACCATATAATACAGGTTGAAAATTTAAATAATTTGGATGTTAAAACCGAAGGTTCCAAAATTCGCTATAGCGATTTGTACGGACAAGTAGGAAGCAATGTCAATTTTGTAACTCAAATTTCCAATAATGAATTCTCCATTCGAACCTACGAACGAGGCGTTGAGGACGAAACATTATCTTGCGGAACTGGCGCAACAGCAGTAGCCATCGCGATGCACGCTACGAAAAAATCAAGCAGCAACAACATTAAAATAAACGTAGAAGGCGGAGCACTAGAAGTTTCTTTTGAGGAAGAAAACGGAATATATAAAAATGTTTTTCTGAAAGGACCAGCGACTTTTGTTTTTGAAACTAGTCTAACAATCGAATAATCGAACAATCTAATACTCCAAAATTGATTACTCTAAAAGGAAATAACATCTACCTGCGCGCGCTCGAACCGGAAGATTTAGAGTTTGTTTTTACTATTGAAAACGACGAATCCATTTGGGAAGTGAGCAACACTCAAACGCCATATTCAAGATATTTGATCAAGCAATATCTAGAAAACGCCCATCAAGATATATATGAAGCCAAGCAATTGCGATTGGCAATTTGTAAAAATAATGCAACAAAACCTATTGGATTAATTGACTTATTTGATTTCGATCCAAAAAATAACCGAGCAGGAATTGGCATCGTCATTAACGAAAGCGAAAATAGAAATCAAGGCTCAGGAAAAGAAGCATTGTCGCTTTTGATAAATTATTGTTTTACAAAATTAAATTTGCATCAATTGTATGCAAATATTGGTAGCAATAATGAGGCAAGTTCAACCCTTTTTACTAAATTTGGTTTTCAAAAAATAGGTACAAAAAAAGATTGGAATTTTCATCTAGGTAAATATTATGATGAAAATCTTTTTCAACTAATAAACAACAACATTTAAAATTTTAAGTTTTGAGTAAAAAGAAAAAAGCAGGTATCGTTATCGGAATCCTTTTCATAGTGGCTTTAGTCTTCGGATTTATTATTTATAGAAATATATTTACAGCCAATACCAATTTTGCAGAAAAAGAAGTATATATCAAGATTCCGACAGGTTCTAATTACAATCAAATTTTAGGCATACTAAAACCTTTTGTAAAGGATATCGAAAAATTCAAATCAGTGGCTGAAAAACGTTCGTATTCAGAAAATGTTTTCCCTGGCAGATTTTTGTTTAAAAAAGGAATGAATAGTTTCGAAATGGTAACCGCTCTTCGTCATAATGAACCTTTGAATTTGGCATTTAATAACCAAGAAAGTTTAGAGAAATTAGTTTCAAGGTTATCATCACAAATGGAAATTGATAGTACAACAATGATTAATAGTTTCCGTGACAGTATTTTTATGAAAGCCAATGGTTTTAATGAAGAGACTATTCTAGGAATGTTTATTCCAAATACGTATGAAGTAAAATGGAATATATCGCCAGAGAAGTTTAGGGATAAAATGGCAAATGAATACAAGAAATTTTGGAACGACGAGCGTAAAGCCAAAGCCAAAGCACTTGATATGACGCCAGAACAAATTATTACACTAGCAGCCATAGTTCACAAAGAAACCGTAAAAAGCGATGAACGTCCAAGAGTGGCTGGTGTTTATCTGAATCGTTTAAAGCTGGATATGCCACTGCAAGCCGATCCAACCATTATATTTGCCAAAAAGAAAAATGATAACGATTTTAATCAAGTCATTAGACGTGTTCTTTCTGGAGATTTAATGATAGATTCACCTTATAATACCTATGTAAATACAGGATTACCACCAGGACCAATTGCTATGCCAGATATTTCAGCAATTGATGCCGTCTTGAATGCTGAAAAGCACAATTACATCTACTTTTGCGCCAGTGTAGAGCGTTTTGGTTATCACGAATTTGCAGAAACTTTTGAACAACACGGTGTTTGGGCAAGAAAATATCGCGAGTGGATAGCCAATCAAGGGGTGAAAAGATAAATCAAACCAAGTTTTACTTTATAAATGTTAAAAAACAACTTTAAAATAAAGAATTGTGTAATTAGCGGGGTTTTTAATCGATAAATTTTACATTTAATCTAAAATTCATCTTGAATTAATAAATTAATGGCATTATTTATTAACATTTCATTTAGCCTAAACCCTTGTAATTAAACTTGTTGCCGAAGTTATTAACCAACTGTTAAAATTTCGTTTGGAAAAAATTAACATCTTATTTTACAGTAAGTTAACTTTCAGAGTTAAATTTGTACCGTAGAAATTTTCTAAATCATATAATTTTTTGATATAGAAAGAAAAACAATTTATGACAAAAAAACAGCTATTTTATCTCGGATTATTTGCCTCAATTACTATTTTAAGTTCTGGTTTTAAACCATTCGATTCTAAATTATTTCCTTGGTTTCACGTTTTTGAAAAAGAAGAAATTTTTTATACAGTACCTACCGAAATAGAGCTTAATCAAACATTTTTTGATTTTCCTTTCACTGGAAAAACATTTGTAGGCTTTCAACAGAGTTTAGCTGCTAAAGAGTCTTTATGTAAATACAATAAAGTAAATACACTAGGTTATTTAGGAAAATACCAATTTGGCACTGAAACCTTAAGAATATTAGGGATTAGGGATGCTGAAATGTTTTTGAATAGTAGAAAATTGCAAGAAAAAGCATTTTTAGCAAATCTTTCAAGAAACAAATGGGATTTGCGAAATGAAATTGAAAAATATACTGGAAAAGTTGTTGCGGGTATTGAAATTACAGAGTCTGGAATATTAGCGGCTGCACATCTTGGTGGAGCTGGTTCCGTAAAACGATTTTTAAAAACCAATGGACGCAGAAAATGTAAAGACGGTTACGGTACTTCTGTTTTAGAATATATGAAAGATTTTGCGGGTTATGATACCAGTTCAATAGAAGCTAACGAAAAAGCAAAAGCAAGACATTATTAATACATTTTGTGAATAATAAAGATGGTAGGTCGATTGTGTAAATCGACCTTTTGTTTTTTCCATTGGTTCACAGGAAAAGTTTTTATGTACTCTGTTGGTAAAGTAATATCGCAAGCTACACACAATAAGGTGTTTGGTTGGAGTGTTTGCAGAATATCTTCTAGTAATTTGTTGTTTCTATACGGTGTTTCTATAAACAATTGTGACTGATTTTTTTCAAACGATAATTTTTCCAAGCCTTTTATGGTTTGCTTTTTTTCAGTCTTATCAATAGGTAAATAGCCATTGAATGTAAAACTCTGTCCATTCATTCCAGACGCCATAATAGCTAATAATATGGAAGAAGGTCCAACTAATGGCACCACTTGAATGCCTTTTTCATGCGCTAATTTGACAATCACAGCTCCTGGATCTGCAACACCTGGACAACCCGCTTCACTCATTAAACCTACATTTTTGCCTTCAAGTAAAGGTTTTATAAAATCAAGATGTTCTTTTGCTTCGGTATGTTTGTTTAGTGCAAAAAGTTTTAAATCAGGCTGTTTTTTTTCGGGCTGAACTTGCTTGATGAACTTTCGGGCTGTTTTTTCGTTTTCAACAATATAATAATCAATAAAATCGATGCTTCTTTTGATGGTTTGTGGTAACACCTCTTCGTGATTCATTTCGCCAAGAGTGGTTGGTATAAGATATAGTTTGCCTAAAGGTGTCATCGGGTATTATTTTATAGGGTACTGTTTTCTTTTAAGAGTTTGTCTGCTATTACATTACAAGCGGCATCGAGCATATCATACACTTTTTCAAAGCCATCTTGTAATCCAAAATAAGGATCTGGAACATCCACATTTTCATTAGGGAATAGTTCATCAAGAATGAGTTTGACTTTTGATTTTTCAGCTTCCGTCGTTGCTAATGCAATCACATCTTTATGGTTTTGATTGTCCATCACATAAATGCAATCAAAGTTAATGAAATCTTGCGTCGAAAATTGCCTTCCTCTCAAATTTGAAATATCAATGCCTTTTTCACTTGCAATTTTTACAGATCTTGGGTCAGGCGGATTTCCTATATGCCAATTTCCAGTTCCAACGGAATCAATAATGAAGTTTTTAGGAAGTTTAGATCGCAATATTCCTTCTGCCAGTGGGGAACGGCAAATGTTTCCTAGGCAAACCATTAAAATTTTAACAGCCATTTTTTATAGCGATAATTTTTTCTGAATGTCTTCGACGTATTTTTTGAATTGTTTGTCGGTAGCAACTAAATTGTCTACTGTTTTGCAAGCGTGCAATACCGTTGCGTGGTCGCGATCGCCTATTTGTGAGCCAATATTTGCTAGTGATGCTTTGGTAAATCGTTTGGCAAAAAACATAGCGAGTTGTCTGGCTTGAACTACGTGACGTTTTCTGGTTTTTGATTGTAAAGTTTCTAGATCCAATTGAAAATAATCGGAAACTATTTTTTGAATATAATCTATAGAAACTTCTCGTTTTACATTTTTGACAAATTTCTCTACAACTTGTTTCGCCAAGTCAATAGTGACTTCTTTTTTATTGAAAGACGATTGTGCTATTAAGGATATAATTGCACCTTCTAATTCACGAACATTTGATTTGATATTTCTTGCTACATATTCTATGATTTCATCTGGTATTTCAACACCATCTCGGTATAAAATATTTTTTAAGATTGAAATTCTTGTTTCGTAATCCGGTTGATGTAACTCAGCAGAAAGACCCCATTTGAAACGAGACAACAAACGCTGCTCGATATCTTGCATATCAACTGGCGCTTTGTCTGATGTTAAAATAACTTGCTTTCCGTTTTGGTGTAAGTAATTGAATATGTGAAAAAATACATCTTGCGTTCCTGTTTTTCCTGAAAGGAATTGTACATCATCAATAATCAAAACATCAATTAATTGATAAAAATGGATGAAATCGTTTCTTGTATTTCTTTTTACAGAGTCAATATATTGTTGGGTGAATATTTCGGCAGAAATATACAACACCGTTTTTTCTGGATATTTGTCTTTTATTTCAACTCCAATGGCGTGTGCCAAATGGGTTTTTCCTAATCCAACACCACCAAAAATCAGTAATGGATTGAATGAGGTTCCGCCTGGTTTATTGGCTACAGCCATACCAGCCGATCGAGCCAATCGATTCGAATCACCTTCTAGAAAATTATCAAAACTATAATTAGCGTTTAGTTGTGATTCTATTTTTAGGTTTCTTATTCCGGGAATTATAAATGGATTTTTTAACTCTGGATTTTTTTGTTGCACAGGAACGTCAATTTCTTGTGTTTTTACTGGCGAACGGTGTGCACTTGGTAATTGTTCTGTAAATGGAAGTTTATTGCCATAAGTGTTTTCCATTTTGATTTTATAAAGTAACTTTGCATTTTTGCCAAGTTCTTTAGTTAACGCCACTTTTAAGATTTTCACATAGTGTTCCTCTAGCCATTCGTAAAAAAACTTGCTAGGCACTTGAATATAAAGCGCATTGTCTGTAAGCTCTACGGACTTGATTGGTTCAAACCAAGTTTTGTATGCTTGCTCCTGTATATTATCTTTGATGAAAGATAGGCAGTTGTCCCAGACTGATTCTGCGGTTTTATTCATTGTGTGCATTCTTATATTTTGAATTATTAAGGTTTTACTTTACAAAAAAACGAGTGGTTTTTTTGAGTAATTCGGGATAGCAAATATGAGTCATAAAATCGTTAAAAAAAAATTTTAGGGCTATTGATTTTCAAAAAAAAATGTTGTAAAGGGTTTTAATTAATTGTAAATAAAATGTCAAATTTATATAACTAAAATTAATGAGAGAGTTTGAATTTAAAGTGCGTGTTCGGTATGCCGAAACGGATCAAATGGGTGTTGTGTATCACGGAAATTATGCCCAGTATTTTGAAATGGGGCGCGTGGAATGGTTGAGGAACCTAGGAATTTCGTACAAATGGATGGAAGATAATGGAATTATGCTTCCGGTAGTTTCCTTAACAATGAATTACAAAAAACCGGCGCGATACGATGATGAATTAAGAGTAAAAACAATGCTGAAAAGTCAAACCTCTGTTAAGATAGAATTTGATTATGAAATTTACAATGCTAATGATGAGTTGTTAACAACTGGGAACTCCGTTTTGGTCTTTGTAGATATGAAAACAGGTCGTCCAATCTTACCTCCAGATTATGTTATTGAGAAGTTGAAAGAGATGTGATTAAAGTTCGATTTTTTTAATCCCAACCTCAAATATCCCATTAAAAATGCTGAATATATTTTCAGCATTTTTTTTTCGTATTGCAATTTCGATTTGACAGGTTTCTTCCATTTTTTGAGAAACGATTGAAATATTTTTCTCCTTGATGATTCGCATTACTTTATTCATATTCTTATAATCAAATTTGATTTCAAAATGAATGTCTATCGTTTTTTCTATAATTTCAGAGGCTTGAAGTGCTTCTTGCGCTGTGGTTTTATAGGCGGTAATTAATCCGCCAACACCTAATTTAACACCGCCAAAATACCGAACCACTACAACAAGGACATTGGTCAGTTCATAAGATTGTATTTGTCCGTAAATAGGCATTCCTGCACTGTTGTTAGGTTCTCCATCGTCATTGGTGCGATATTGAATTTTTGAGACTCCAATTTGGTAGGCATAACACCAATGGCGAGCCGAAAAATGTTGTTTTTTCAAATTTTCTATATGTCCTTTTACTTCGTCTTCGGAAGTTATAGGAAAGGCATAGCCATAAAACTTACTATTTTTTTCTTTGTACAAAACCTCAGGCGAAGCTTCTGCAATGGTTAAATAAGTGTCTTTAATTTCCAAAAACTAGAATTTATTTGGGCAATATTTTTCTGTCAAATAATTCAACTACATCTTCTTGACCAGGAATAATGTTCCAAACTTGCATTCCTAGAGCAGCAGCAATATCTGTATTTTCTTTTTTATCATCAATAAACAGAGTGCGTTTGGTTGATAAATCGTGTTTGTTAATAATGTATTTGAAAATTTCTGGATCGGGTTTTCGCATGCCTATTTCGAACGAAAAATAAACATTCTCAAAACATTGGTAAAACTCTCTAGCGAAAGTAGCGCCTACTTTGTGTTCGAATTTTGAAATATGAATTTCATCTGTATTGCTTAATAGAAACAAACGGTATTTTCTTTTTAGAATCTCTAAAAATTCCAATCGATGCAATGGAAAATCAATTAAAACCGAATTCCAAGCTCCTCTTAAATCATCGATAGAAGCATTTGGGATTAATTTTTTCAATCCTATTATAAACTGCACTTCCGTTAATTTTCCACGTTCGAATTGTTGGTTCAATTCTTCAAGATCTTCATTCCAAGAAGACAACCCTAGTTTTTTTAGAGCGTTAAGTGATGCTTCTTTATCAAGATTTATAAATACGTCCCCAAAATCGAAAATAATAGTGTCAATCATCGTTTGAATAAATTAAAAGTTCGTCGTCGATTATTTTTGTGCTACTTTTAAGATTTTCTTTAAAAGTGGGTGCTTTTGTGCCTTCTTTAAATTGAACTTGACCTTTAAAAACTCTTGCTTCATCCCATAAATTTGCATCTATAAAGGTTTGCAAGGTTCGGCTTCCTCCTTCTATAATTACGGATTGAATATTGCTTTCAAATAAGTATTTTACAATTTGAGCAGCGATATTTTTGGAAAAATTTATAATTTTACTATCAATCAATAAAGTTTTGGCATAATTATCAAATATAACACTTTCTTTTGAAATTCGATTATTTTGGTCTAAAACTATTCGAGTTGGATTTTTTCCAGTCCAATCACGCACATCTAATTTTGGATTGTCATCAATAACAGTTTGTGTTCCCACAAGAATCGATTGTTCTTCACTTCTCCATTTGTGAACTAGTTGGCGAGAATAGCTGTTGGTTATCCAAACGGGTTTTCTTTCCTTTTTGTCTTCCTGAGCTTGTCGAAGGATTGGAGCAATCAAACCATCAATGCTTTCTGCCCATTTGAGTATAATGTAAGGACGCTTTTTTTCGTGAAAAGTAAAAAAACGTTTGTTTGAAGCTTTGCATTCTTTCTCTAAAACTCCAACAATAACATTTGCTCCTGCATCAAGCAATCTTTTGATGCCGTTTCCAGCTACTTTTATATTTGTGTCAAGAGTTCCAACGACAACATTTGGAATTTTATGTTTTATAATTAAATCGCAACAAGGTGGTGTTTTTCCAAAATGGCTACACGGTTCTAAACTTACATAAATTGTTGATTTTGGAAGTAACGTCTTGTCTGAAACGGAATTTATAGCGTTTACTTCAGCGTGATTTCCTCCGTAAGGACTGGTATAACCTTCACCTATAATTTTATTCTCAAATACAATTACAGCACCTACTGATGGATTTGGCATAGCGGCTACCAAACCATTTTTGGCTAGTTGAATGCATCGATTTATATATTTTTCGTGTATCTTCACATCACAAAAATAAAACTTTTAGTTTAGAAGTTTAACTGTTTATGAGTTTAGTTTTATGATGCATATAAGAGAGATTCAACAAAAAGACAATCAAGCGATTGCGCAAATTGTTCGTGAGGTTTTGATGGAATTAGGTGCTCCAAAAATTGGAACTGCCTATGCGGATCCAAATTTAGATTTTCTGTTTGAAACCTACCAGCTCCCAAAATCGATTTATTTTGTTGTGGAAAATAATGATAAAATAATTGGTGGTGCTGGAATTGCCCAGTTAGAAAATGAAGCCGAAAGCGTTTGTGAATTACAAAAAATGTATTTTTTGCCTGAAGCTCGTGGTTTGGGATTAGGCACACAACTTATGGAGAAATGTTTGCAAAGCGCCATTGATTTTGGTTTTGAAAAATGTTATTTAGAAACAATGCCATATATGGAAAATGCTCAAAAATTGTATAAAAAAGTAGGTTTTGAATATCTTTGTGAACCAATGGGAAATACAGGACATACTAGTTGCCCAGTATGGATGATTAAAGTTTTAAAGACTAAATAAATGGTAGTCAAAGAATATAAAAATCAATTTATTCAAGCACTTTCGCCTTTATATGATAGTGGAGAAATCGAAAGTTTTTTTTATATTATACTGGAATCATTTCATCAAATGAAACGAATCGATTTGGCTTTGAATCCAAACTTCGAGATAGACACTGTGCAAATTTTACAATGGGAAACTGTTTTAGCAGAACTCAAAACACAAAAACCAATTCAATATATATTAGGAGAAACTGAATTTTTTGGTTTGCCTTTTTATGTAAATGAAAACACTTTAATTCCACGTCCTGAAACCGAAGAATTAGTCGAGTGGATTTTGTCAAATAGTCAAATAATCAAATCAACTGGTCAACTCAAGATTCTCGATATTGGAACTGGAAGTGGTTGCATTGCAATTTCATTAGCTAAAAACAGCCCAAATGCTGAGGTGTTTGCTATTGATGTTTCCAGAGAAGCATTGGCAATAGCCAAAAAAAATGCAAAGCAAAATCAAGTTGAAGTCACTTTTATTGAAAAAAATATTTTAGAAGCCGAAAATTTAGAACAACAATTTGATATTATAGTTTCCAATCCGCCTTATGTTCGAAATTTAGAAAAGCAAGAAATCAATAAAAATGTCCTGGAGTACGAACCACATTTGGCGTTGTTTGTGGAAGACAATGATGCGTTGCTTTTTTATAGAAAGATAGCTACTTTGGCTCAAAAAAGTCTATCAAAAAACGGACAATTGTACTTTGAAATCAATCAATATTTGGGAAATGAAACGGTCGAATTATTAGAAAAACTTAATTTCAAAAACGTTGAACTTAAGAAGGATGTTTACGGAAACAATCGAATGATTCATTGTGTGGTCGATACATCTGAAATCAAAAATCGATAATCTATAATCTTAAATCAAAATTTACTCATACCGCAATGCTTCAATAGGATCTAGTTTGGCAGCTTTTAAGGCAGGATAAGAACCAGAAACAACAGCTACTAAAAAGCTAACTATAAATGCGGCTATTATGGCTAACCAAGGAATGGCAAATTCAAATTCAATCAATGTGGCAACAGCATAACCTGATAAAATCCCTATAATAGTGCCGATTATGCCTCCTAATTGTCCTATGATTAATGTTTCCATAAAAAATTGCATTGCAATCGTGTTTTTTGTTGCGCCAAGTGCTTTACGAACACCAATTTCTCGAGTTCTTTCGGTTACAGAAACCAGCATAATATTCATCAAGGCAATCGAAGATCCAAAAATGGTAATTATTCCAATAACCCAAGCAGATAATCCTAGATATTGGGTAATATCCAAAATTTTATTAATCAAGTCATCGCTTCGTGATACTGCAAAATTTATATCTTCAATGGGACTTAGTTTTCGTACTTTTCGCATTTCAATCTCAGCGTTGTCAACCGCTTCATTGAGTAATTCTTTTTTGTCAACCATAACACTCGTCCGATAATTTATGCTCGGCATTGTGAACAGTGTCCGTGCTACTTGAATCGGGATCAGAACTCGTAAATCCTGACTATTCCCAAAAGTGGAACCTTTCTCTTTTAGAATACCAATAACTTTAAATTTAGCCCCACGAACCGAAATTATTTTGTCAATAGGATTCAAATCTTTAAAAAGAATTTTATTAAAATCGGAACCCAAAACACAAACATACGTATTATTTGCAATGTCAAAACCAGTAAAATTTCGACCATTTACCACCTCAAGACCTGAGTTTGGGATAAAATAATCATCAACACCTACTATAGAAACTGAAGGATCCGTTTTGTCTTCTTCGTATTTAACTTGCGAGGTGGTACTTGCTGTAAACGAAATAGAAGTTGACGTGAGTGGATATTTGAAATTCTCTTTAAAAGCTTTGGCTTCTGGATAAGTAATTATAGGGTTGGTTTTCTCCACTTCTCCGTTTCCGTTGCTTCTAGTTAAATTATTGTACTGGTTTATGGTAAACGTATTGGAACCCATAGAAGCAAAATCATTAGAAATAGTATTTTCTAATGCCGAAACGACAGTTAAAATACCAACCAAGGCCCAAATTCCTATAGCAATAATAAGTACAGTTAATATGGTACGCAACAATTGAGCTCTTATGGAACCCAAAGCAATCTTGATATTTTCTTTTAATAATCCAAACATAATCACTATTTGACACGAAATTACAGAAATTGTTACAAGATTTGATGGTTAATTTTATAAATAGGGTAAAAAGTGAGATATTTGCGGTTCAATTTGCGATTTAGGATTTGTGATTTAGAAATTTTCACTAAATCCTAAATGCTAAATCCTAAATCCTAAATCAAATATGAAACCCAGCATACCAAAAGGAACCCGTGATTTTTCGCCAGCGGAAGTAGCAAAACGTCAATATATTATTCAGAAGATAAAGACCAATTTTGAAAAATTTGGATTTCAACCTATTGAAACACCATCATTTGAAAACTCCGAAACCCTGATGGGAAAATATGGAGAAGAAGGAGATCGATTGATATTTAAGATATTGAATAGTGGGGAATATTTAGAAAAATTTAATGATTTTTTATTAAAAATAGTAGAAGAATCATTATTTTATCATAAAGAAAGTATTGTTCATTTTAACAATTTAAATGTTGAGGATGGAATCAAATTAGTTGAAGATGATATAGTAAAATTCACTTCAGATTTTCAAAAAATAATTAACATTAAGAACCTTAATTATTTTGAAGACGAAAAGATATCCATAAATTTAATTGAAGACCTCTATAATTTATTGATAGATTTTATTCATAATCCAGAAAATGGATTGGGAAAAGATAGATTTATTTTGATGGATGAGTTACATTTAAAAGATGTTTCTTTGAAAATTTTTGCTTCTTTTTATTTAAAATTAAAATCAAAATATTTAGCTTCATATATCTCCGAAAAAGCACTTCGTTATGACTTAACTGTTCCATTTGCACGCTATGTGGTGCAACACCAAAACGAAATTGAGTTTCCTTTCAAACGCTACCAAATACAGCCTGTTTGGCGTGCCGATAGACCACAAAAAGGTCGTTTTAGAGAGTTTTTTCAGTGCGATGCAGATGTAGTTGGGTCAACCTCATTGTGGCAAGAAGTGGAATTGGTACAATTGTATGATTCCGTTTTTACCGATTTGGGATTAAACAAGGTAACCATCAAAATTAATAACCGAAAAATATTATCAGGAATAGCCGAAGTAATTGGTGCTTCCGATAAATTAATCGATTTTACAGTAGCACTCGACAAACTCGACAAAATAGGAGAGGACGGCGTGAAAAAAGAAATGATAGAAAAAGGAATTTCTGAAACCGCTATCGAAAAAGTGCAACCTTTATTCCATTTTACAGGTTCTATTGCTGAAAAGATAGAAAAATTAGCCACTTTACTTTCGTCATCCGTTGACGGAATGAAAGGAGTGGAAGAGTTGCAATTTATTTGCGATAACGTCTCCAGTTTAGGGTTGTCATCATCGATTTTAGATTTAGATGTAACCTTAGCTCGTGGTTTAAATTATTATACAGGAGCCATTTTTGAAGTAGCTCCACCTGCGACAGTTTCAATGGGATCTATTGGCGGTGGCGGTCGTTACGATGATTTGACAGGGATTTTTGGACTCAAAAATATGAGTGGTGTTGGTATTTCTTTTGGATTGGATCGAATTTATTTGGTTATTGAAGAATTGAATTTATTTCCAGAAACAGTTACATCAACATCCAAAGCTATTTTCTTAAATTTTGGAAATGAAGAAACCAAATATGCGATGAAAGCCATTTCTAATTTGCGAAAATCAGGTTTGAAAGTTGAATTGTATCCTGACAATGTCAAAATTGGAAAGCAATTTCAATATGCTGACAAACGAGGTATTCCGTTTGCTGTGATTGTAGGTGATGAAGAAATGAAAAATGATCAATTTTCGTTGAAGAATTTAGCTTCTGGCGAACAACAGAAAGTTTCTTTTGAGGAGTTGAAAGAGTTGTTAGCGTAATTTATAAGTCACTTTGATTTTGTTGAGTATTTTAAATTTTTGACAAAAATAATAAATCAAAAATGTATCGAGAAGCATTTAATTATGCCTTCTCGATACAATTTTTAAAGTGGGAGTTGTTGTGTTACTTCATAAGTATAGTAAACTTTAAAAACCACTCGAAGTGACGAAAAGTGAGTGATTTTTTTTAGAATTAAAATATTATGATTTAATTCGTAATTCGTAATTCGTAATTCGTAGTTTTTCATTTACTCCTCGGGTGAAATGTTTCCATAATTTTACTTAAATGTTTTCGATCTACGTGCATATAAATTTCCGTGGTGGTAATGGATTCGTGTCCTAACATTAATTGTATGGAGCGCAAATCAGCACCGTTTTCTAGCAAATGCGTAGCAAACGAATGTCTGAAAGTGTGTGGACTTATGGTTTTATTCAAATCGATTTCTACAGCAAGGTTTTTTATAATTGTGAAAATCATTGCTCTAGTGAGTTGTTTTCCTCGGCGATTTAGGAACAAAGTATCTTCGTGACCCTTCTGAATTTGGAGTAAATTCCGATTGTTATTTTTGTAAAATTCAATATACTTTTGAGTAAAATTACTAATAGGAACAAAACGTTGTTTGTTTCCTTTTCCCGTAATTTTGATGAAGCCTTCGTCAAAAAACAAATCAGATATTTTGAGTGTTGTCAATTCTGAAACCCTCAATCCACAAGCATACAAAGTTTCGAGCATTGCCCGATTGCGTTCGCCTTCATTGGTGGATAAATCGATAGCAGCAATTAGCCTGTCAATGTCCTCAATGTTGAGTGTGTCTGGCAATTTACGTCCTAATCTTGGCGTTTCAATTAGTTCCATAGGATTGTTAGGGCGATAATCTTCAAAAATTAAATAATTAAAAAAACTTTTCAAACCCGAAATAGTTCTAGCTTGAGAACGTGGATTTACCGTTTTAGAAATCTCATAAATGAACTGCTGAACGGTTTCTTCTGTTATTTTTAATGGAGAAATTACGATGTTGTTTTCATCAAGAAAACAGCAAAGCTTCTCAATGTCAAACACATAGTTGTCAATAGAATTTTTTGAAAGACCACGTTCGATTTTTAAATACGATTGGTAATTTTTTATGTAACTGTTCCAGTCCAAAAGTTAAATTTTTAAGGTAAAATAAATTTAATCATATATTTGATAAAAAAAAGCGATGAGAAAGATAATTTTAATTTTTAGTTTAGTGTCTAGTTTTTTTGTTTCTGCTCAAGAATTTAATTTTGGTATCAAAGCAGGAGCTAATTATTCTGATGCATCGGTTGTGAACACCAAAGCGAATTCTATTTTGAGTTACCACTTAGGTATTGTTACAGAATTTAAGTTTTTAAAATTTGGCATTCAACCAGAGCTTCATTATTCTGTTTTAGGAGCTGATTTTGATGGGAATGTTGTTAAATCTAAAGCGAGAGTAGGGTATTTATCGTTACCTGTTTTAGCAAAAATTTATTTTTTTAAAAAGTTGAGTGTTGAAGCTGGTCCTCAGGTATCGTATGCAATGAACGAAGATACGGAAGTCAGCTTAAGCGGAATCAATTTAGGAAATATTCTAGAAGTAAACAACCTTGATTTTGCGTTAGTAGCGGGTTTAGGATTGGATATTACGGATCATTTGTTTGTTCAAGGACGATTTATTTATGGACTAAACGAGGTGACAAAAAACACTAATATTTCTCAAATAGATGCTATTGAAGTTAAAAACAAAGCCTTGCAATTGTCTTTAGGGTACAAGTTTTAATAAAAAAACCTCTCAATTGAGAGGTTTTTCGAGAATATTTTTATGAAATCATTAGAATTTATATACTAAGCCTAAAGTAATGCTTGAAATATCAACACCGAAGTTAACACTACTTAAAGATTTTGCTCCAGGTACATCTTGTTTTTCTGTTTGATAACCTAAAAGTCCAATAGAAGTTTCTAATGCGAAGTTCTTAGAAATAAAATAGCTTACACCAGGCGACAATCCTACATTAAAACCGTTTGCTTTAGTTTCGATAGAAGAAGTTGGTAGAGGATTTATAAAAGTTGTTTTTGATGATAATACATTAAAGTCTAATTCGCCAAAGAATGAGAATTTATTAGCTGGTGTGAAATAATATCTTCCAAAAGCACCTATTGAAGTTTGTGAACGTTTCACAATAGGATTTAAGGCGCCGTTTTCTTCTTTAGTGTTACTAAGACCCAAAGACAAACCTACAACAATATTATTTGACACAAAGTAACCTGCTTTTGGTCTAATATATAATCCTGTAAACTTTTCTTCATCTTGACTTTGACTTACAATTCCAAATCCACCAGATAGCATCACGTTTCCTTTTGAAAACCCATTAGATTCTTCCTCTTGAGCATTTGAAAATCCAAACACAAATACAGCAATTGCTGTTAATAGAACTTTTTTCATTTTATTTTGTTTTAAAAATTTGAGTAAAAGTAGAGGTAAGAAAACGATCGATATAATAAGTATTTGTTAAAGTTAATGCTAAATATTTCTTAAATTGAAATAACTATCACATTGACAGCTGATTGGTTTTAATAAAAAAAACCTCTCGAACGAGAGGCTTTTTAAAAATAATTTGTTGAAAATTAGAAATGCAAAGCAAAACCAACATTCAATTGAAAAATACTTTTAGTTACCTTGTCGTCTAAAGAGTAATTGTATCTTACTCCTGGCTCAATACTTACATTGTCTCCTAGAAATATAGCATACCCACCTTGAATTCCAACATACGAAGGGTCTTTTTGACCAGGTATTTTATCGCTTAGAGAAATGCCATTATAAGATAACTCTACAGGAATTTTATTTATAACATAATATTTAACACCAACTTTATATCCAGTAATACTAAATGTTTCTTTTACTACTCCGCCTAAAAAATTTACGGTCTCTTCGGTTTGAGATCCATAACCCAATCCTACCTTTATTGCTAAATTATCCATTACAAAATAACCTCCTTCTGCTCCAATATTGTAACCAGAAAAGCCATCTGATGAGTAAAAAGAGATTTGCGTACCACCAACTTGTGAGCCAAAATTAGTATTCGCTTCAATCAACCATTTTCCTTTAGCAGTTTGTTCCTGTGCACTAGCTAATCCAAAAGCAAATAAAGCTACTGCAGATAAAATTAATTTTTTCATTTTATTTTGTTTTAAAGTTAATTACTCAAATTTAAGAAAATACTAATACCAATTACACAGGTTAAAAAAAAATGTTATTAAGAATGTTATAAACAATTAGTGATTAAGCAATTAATTCAAATGGGTTGTTTAAAAACCATTAAATTTAGTTACGGATACTACTTTTTTTTGAAAGTAATTAAAAATTCACATTACCCTCAAATTTCTCAATTCATCATTTAAAAAACTTTAAAATACGTATCTTTGATAATCAAAATACTATTTATGAACATCATCATTATCAACGGACCAAATCTTAATTTGTTAGGCAAACGCGAACCAGAAGTGTACGGAAATCAAAATTTTGAGACCTATTTCAAGTCACTTCAAGCAGAATTTCCGAATGTAAATTTGAACTATTATCAAAGTAATGTTGAAGGTGAAATTATTAACAAACTCCAAGAAGTTGGTTTTGATTCTGATGGAATAATCTTAAATGCAGGTGCTTACACGCACACTTCCATAGGAATTGGTGATTGTGTAAAAGCGATAAAAACACCAGTAGTTGAGGTTCATATTTCCAATACTTTTTCTAGAGAAACCTTCAGACATCAGTCATATATTTCGCCAAACGCAAAAGGTGTTATCATAGGTTTTGGTCTGGAAAGCTATCTGTTGGCCTTACAATCTTTTGTTAAATAATTTCCTCCATACAACCATTGCCATTAAGTTTGCGTCTGTATATTAAAAGCCACTTATGAAAAGAGTTATTTTCCTATTATGTATTGTTTTTTCGACAACTTTAATAGCGCAGATTAAAGGACAAGTTACAGATCAAAATAATATTTCAATACCATCAGCTTCTGTTTTAATCGTAAACACCTATAATAATACAACTACAAACGACAAGGGTTTCTACGAACTAAGTCTTGAGAAAACAGGAAAATACAATATCGTTTTTAAATATTTAGGTTATAAGACTAAAATTGTTTCGGTTGATGCCGCTAAGTTCCCATTTGTTCTAAACGTAAAGCTAGAGGAAGAAAATTTCACTTTAAACGAAGTTGTTATTTCTAGCAAAGAAGATCCTGCTTACAAAGTAATTCGCAAAGCTATCAAAAACAGAAAAGAAAATTCTGAAAAAACGGCTCGTTTTAAAGCCGATTTTTATTCTCGTGGGATTTTTAAAATGAAAAATGCCCCAAAAAAAATATTAGGTCAAGAGATTGGTGATCTCGATGGTTCGCTAGATTCTACTGGAACGGGAATTATATACTTGTCAGAAACGGTTTCCAAAATTACGTTTCAAAAACCAGACCAGCTCAAAGAACGCATTATTGCATCTAAAGTCAGTGGTCGTGACAATGGTTTTAGTTTTAATACAGCAATGTCCACAGCCTATGATTTCTATGACAATACCATCGATTTTAATGTCAAAATGATTTCGCCTATCGCTAATAATGCCTTGAATTATTACAAGTACAAACTTGAAAGTACTTTTCAAGACGAAAACAATCAAACTATCAACAAAATTAAGGTAATTCCTCGTCGGGATTCTGAACCCGTTTTTGAAGGTTACATTTATATTGTAGAGGACTCTTGGGCAATATATGCCATTGATTTAGATATAAAAGGGTATAGAATGCATCAAGAATTTTTGGATATATTGAACTTGAAGCAAAATTTCTCTTATAATAAAAGCAAACAAATTTGGTCTAAAAACTCGCAGAATATTGACTTTAATGCGGGTGCCTTTGGTATTAAATTCAATGGAAAATTCTCATACGTGTATAGTAATTATGAATTTACTGAAGTTTTTGAAAAAAACATATTTACCAATGAAATAGTTAGTTTTGAAAATAATTCCAACAAGAAAGATACTTTGTTTTGGAACAAAAGCAGACCAATTCCACTTACAGAAGAAGAAAATACCGATTATATTAAGAAAGATAGTATTTTTAAAAAAAGAAATTCCATTGAATATTTAGATTCTATAGATCGTAAAAACAACAAATTCAAGATCCAGAAATTGCTTTCAGGATATTCATATAAAAATAGTTTCAAAAAAGAAACATTTGCCTACGAAGGTTTGATGAACCTATCCTCCTTAAGTTTTAATACCGTTCAAGGCTGGAATTTTGATTCTGGATTTTCCTATTCTAACGAAAAAGAAGAAGAAATTACTGGAAAAAGAACCAACATTTCTACCAAATTCAATTATGGTTTTGCAGACAAAAGATTGCGTGTTTCAGCCGAATACAAACACCGATTCAACAGTCAAAATTATGCCAATATCATCATTTCAGGCGGAACTAAAGTCAGTCAGATAAACGACAACGAGCCAGTTTCTAAAATAGTCAATTCCATAGCAACGCTTTACTTCAAAGAAAATTATATGAAATTGTACAACAAAGAATTTGTTGGAATTGCCTTTGGACAAAATGTGGCTAACGGAATATATATGAATTCCAAGTTGGAATACGAACAACGAAAACCACTGTTTAACACCACAGATTATGTAACGATAAAACGGGATCGAGACTATTTGTCCAATAATCCATTGCTGCCAAACAATGATGCCATTCCAAGTTTTGAACAACATCATATCACAAAATGGACAGTTGGTGCGAGAATAAATTTTGGCAACAAATACATCACACGTCCAGACGGAAAAATAAATTTGCCAAACGATAAATATCCCACAATCAACATCGGTTTAGAAAATGCTTTTGGATCAAACCGAAACCAATATGATTACCAATTAGTAAATACGAAGTTGTATTACGAACTGCCATTGTCCAACAAAGGAAGTATAAAATTCAATCTAAAAGCAGGTAAATTTTTCAATGCTGACAACATTTCCATTATCGATTACAAGCACTTCAACGGAAACCAGACTTTTATAGGTGGAGACTACATCAATTCTTTTGGATTATTGCCTTATTATACCAATAGTACCAATAAGTCGTACTCTGAAAACCATTTCGAATATGACGACAGCGGGTATATTATGAATAAAATCCCGTTGCTAAATTTGCTAAAAACCAACCTGATTATAGGCTACAAAAACCTGTTTGTTCCCAATACAAAACCCTATTCAGAATTTTCAGTAGGTTTAAATAACTTAGGATTTGGTAAGTTTAAAATTCTGCGATTGGACTACATTCAATCCTATCAAAACGGGATTCGCAACGATGGATTTACAGTGGGTTTGAAATTTTAATTTTATTATTTTGGCGTTCCTTCGGCTGGGCTTTCCGCTTGTATTACTCGCACTTCCTCCGTCAGGCTGTGGGCTACCGCTTTAAATGAAATTCACTGAACTCCTATGAAAACAATAGGATAGTGAAGTAATCCCTAACGCCTGTTAGTGCTTAAAAAACATCATATCCAAACCGAATTAAAGTTCCAATTACAACAATCAAAAAGAAAATTCGAATAAAACCATTTCCTTTTTTGATGGCCGTTTTTGCGCCAAGCCAACCACCAAAAGCATTGCAAAATGCCATAGGAATGGCAATTGCCCATATAATTTTCCCTTTCAGAACAAACAACGTTATGGAACCCAAATTCGAAGCTAAATTCACCATTTTAGCATTCGCAGAAGCGTGCAAAAAATCGAAACCTAGAATAGTGATAAAAGCCACCACGAGAAAACTTCCTGTTCCAGGACCAATAAACCCATCGTAAAACCCAATAATCGAACTAATAAGTATCCCAAGTAATATAATTTTTCTATCAGAAAGCTGCTTTACTTGTTGCAATCCAAAATCTTTTTTCATAAAAGTATAAATAGCAAGCAAAATCAAAATTCCAAAAAGCAGTGGTTTCATAAAATCATTACTAACCAAAGTAAGTAATTCCGAACCTAAAAAAGCAAACCCACAGGAAAAAAAGGCCATAACAGCAAGTAGTTTCCAATTCATTGTTACATTTTTAAGATATTGAAAAGCGGCTACTGAAGTGCCGCTTATTCCTGGAATTTTCAGCGAGCCAGTAATAGACGAAACAGGAAAATTAGGAAGTAAAATGAGTGCAACAGGTGTTTGAATGAGTCCACCACCACCAACAACAGCATCAACAAATCCTGCAAAAAAAGAGGCCATGCACAATAAAATTATAATGTATGTTTCCATATTTTAAAATTCAAAAAACAAATTCAAAAAACAAAATCAAAAAAAAATCCCAATTTGCAAAAGCTATCGGGATTTTTATATCAAAAATCTTATATCTATTTATTCTCTAATGATATTCGCTCCAATAGCTCTCAATCGTTCGTCAATACGTTCGTAGCCACGATCAATTTGTTCAATATTTTGAATCGTACTTGTTCCTTTAGCAGTAAGTGCAGCAATCAAAAGTGAAATTCCAGCTCTAATATCTGGCGAAGACATTGTGGTTGCTTTGAGTTGCGATTCGAAATTATGTCCCATAATCACGGCTCTGTGTGGATCGCACAACATAATTTTTGCACCCATATCAATTAGTTTATCCACAAAAAACAAACGGCTTTCAAACATTTTTTGATGAATCAAAACATCGCCTTTAGCTTGAGTAGCAACAACCAATATAATACTCAATAAATCAGGAGTCAATCCTGGCCAAGGGGCATCGGCAATGGTTAAAATCGAACCGTCAATATCAGTTTTTATTTCATAATTTTCGTGAGTAGGAATGTAAATATCGTCTCCACGTTTTTCTAAAGTAATACCTAGTTTTCTAAAAGTACTAGGAATAACACCTAGATTTTCCCAAGAAACATTCTTGATTGTAATTTCACTTCTAGTCATAGCAGCAAGACCAATCCAAGAACCAATCTCGATCATATCTGGCAAAATTCGATGATCGCAACCACCAAGATTATCAACCCCTTCAATAGTGAGTAAGTTCGAACCCACTCCAGATATTTTAGCTCCCATCGAGTTCAACATCTTACATAATTGTTGTAAATAGGGTTCGCAAGCAGCGTTGTATATGGTTGTAGTGCCTTCAGCTAAAACAGCTGCCATCACAATATTTGCTGTTCCTGTTACCGATGCTTCGTCTAAAAGCATATATGCTCCTTTTAGTTTGCCATCAATTTCAACACCATAAAAATGATCTTCTCTGTTGTATCTGAATTTTGCGCCAAGAATAATAAAACCTTCAAAATGAGTATCTAATCTTCGTCTGCCTATTTTGTCACCACCTGGTTTTGGAATGTATCCTTTTCCGAAACGAGCCAAAAGTGGCCCAACAATCATAATGGAACCACGAAGCGAACCGCCTTCTTTTTTAAAAGCTTCAGTTTCTAGGTAGCCAACATTAACATCATCTGCTTGAAAAGTGATGGATCCAGCACCGTTTTTTTGAATTTTAACTCCTAGATTACCCAATAAAGTAATCAGTTTGTTCACATCAATAATATCAGGAATATTATTGATTGTTACTTTTTCAGGAGTCAAAAGCACAGCACATAATATTTGTAAGGCTTCGTTTTTTGCTCCTTGAGGCGTGATATCGCCTTTTAGACGGATACCGCCTTCTATTTTAAAAACTCCCATTTTTTTGAATTACGAATTACGAATTACGAATTACGAATTACGAATTGCAATTTTTAAAAAATTACGATTCGAATTTCAACTATTTATTTCGGATTATTATTGTTCTTTATAAAAGGTTTTGGTTTGCCATTTTTTATAATTTTTGGTTTACCATTATTGTTGTTTGTGTTGGTTTGTATTTTGTTTGACATACGTTTGTTAGTTCGCATCAAGTCGTTTGAATTCAATAATTCTTCCGTGCTTTGTGTCAAGTTAATTTTACCGCCAGACAATTCGAGCAAATGTTCAAAAATCACAGCATCAGTCACAGTGTCTTTGTTCCAACTCAAATAGGATTTTTTCATATGCGTTGCAATCACTTTGCACAAGGCACTTTTCAGTTCGCCATCTTCCCACTTGTTGGCCACATCGATCATATATTTGATGTTGTTACCATAAAAACGGTATTTAGGGAAATTTTGAGGATAATTCAACGGATCAGGTCTCATTTTAAGAACCTCACGGGACGGAATTGGGTATGGCGAATCCACATCCAATTTAAAATCAGACATAATAAAAATTTGATCCCACAATTTGTGTTGAAAATCTGGCACATCACGCAAGTGTGGATTCAAATTCCCCATTACTGAGATAATGTATTTTGCCGCTTTATTGCGCTCTGTTTTATCTTCGATAGCAGTAGCTTGATCAATTAAAACGTGCAAATAACGACCGTATTCTGGAATAATAAGTGGTTTTCTTTCAGAATTGTATTCCAAATGCTGGACTACATCGTTAGCGATTTCTTTGATATATTTTGTGTTCATATGCTATAGCGAAACAATACCCTCTATGGTACTAACTTCTTGGTATTTATCGATTATTTCTTGAGCATTTTTCATAGTCACATCCACTGATATACTAGTGAATTTTCCAGTTTTAGATTTTGTAGTTTTTATCACAGCTCCCATACAATTGAAAGCATTTTCTACACGTTCCACGTTGTCATTAACGCTAGGAACTATGAATTTAAACAAGTATTCTGCTGGCCAAGTGTTGCTATTGTCGAGTTCTACTTTTAGTCTTTCGTAAAAATCTTCGGTCTTCTTATCCATTCTTAAATTAAAATAAAAGCAAATATACGTTTTTGATTTTAGATTTTCAGAATTTACATTTCAGAATTTACAAAAGTATCCCAATTCCATTTTTTTTGAAGCTATTCCTGCTGTTCGTTTCAAGAAATCCCTCAAAAGTTGTTTTTTCTAATACCTTTCCAAGAGCTTCCTTTGGTCGCTTTGGAAAGTCAAGAAAAAATCACCTTTTATCCTGATTTCTTTTCACTGCCATCAGGGCTAGGCAATCCGCAAACAAAAACACAACTCTTTTCCAGAATTCTAAAACCGCAATATCTAGTATTTTATATTCCAAACCATTATTATCCGACAAAACCATTAGAAAACAATAGAACTTTTAGTTTAACACTGCTTTACTAATAGGTCGCTCCTATGGAGCTTACTTAATTAAAATTCAATCTTTCTATAAACAGCAAGTCCAAATGGAACTAAAATAGCTCTGTTAGGAGTGAAATCTTTGTAGCAGAAACAAATATTTTGAGTTGTATTTTAGCTCCAGAGGATATGAGATTTTTTTATCAAACAATAATGATTTCAAACCCATATACTTAAATAATTATTCCCTATTTACAAATGTTTCCAAATTCCAATAACTTTAAGTATTTTTGCTTTTTTAAAATTTAAAAAGTGGCTAAAGAAATTGTAGTAATCATAGGTGGACCAGGAACAGGGAAAAGCACAATTATAGATGGTTTGGTTGCTAAAGGATATAGTTGTTATCCTGAAATTTCACGCCAAGTTACACTAGAAGCACAAGAGAATGGAATAGATCAATTGTTTCTAGAAAAACCACTTCTTTTTAGTGAATTGCTTCTTGAAGGTAGAATAAAGCAATATCAAGATGCGCAAAATGAACTTCAAGAGATTGTTTTCATTGATCGTGGTATTCCAGATGTATTAGCCTATATGCATTATATTGGCGATAGTTATCCTGAATTTTTTGACAAAGCGTGTCACAATTATAAATACACCAAAATATTTATGTTGCCACCTTGGCGAGAAATATATATATCTGACAATGAACGATATGAAAATTACGAACAAGCTAAAGAAATATACAAACATCTGGTTGAAACCTATCAAAAATACAATTACAATCTAATAGAGGTGCCTAAAGATACTGTTGATAATAGAATTCTTTTTATATTAGATCAAATTTAATTTTAAGTTCCGAGTTTCTTAGCTTTTATTTGTCACTTTTATCAGTATTAAAATGCAAAAAGCATTACAAATTCTTCAAAAATACTGGCATTACGACACTTTTAGACCTGTTCAAGAAGACATAATTGAATCGGTTTTAAGTGGCAACGATACCTTTGGATTGCTACCTACTGGTGGAGGAAAATCGTTGTGTTTTCAAGTGCCAACAATGGTCAATGATGGGTTGTGTTTGGTCATATCGCCACTTGTTGCTTTGATGAAAGATCAGATTAACCAACTGCAATCCAGAGACATAAAAGCCATTGCGCTTACAGGAGGAATAAAATCAGACGAGTTAATCGATTTGCTAGACAATTGCCAGTTTGGGAACTATAAATTCTTGTATTTATCACCAGAAAGACTAGAGCAAGATTGGGTTTTAGACCGAATAAAAGCCTTGCCTATAACCCTAATTGCTATTGACGAAGCACATTGTGTCTCACAATGGGGACACGATTTTCGACCAGCCTATCTGAAAATAAAAAACCTAAAAACACATTTCAAATCTATTCCATTTGTGGCTTTGACCGCATCGGCAACACCAGAAGTCAAAGTCGATATTATTAAATTACTAGGACTTGAATCGTCAAAAATTTTCCAGCAATCGTTTGCTCGAAATAATTTAGGATACTTCATCATTCCATCAGAAGATAAATTGTATAAAGTAAATCAAATTTTACAAAAAAATCCAGAACCCGCCATAATCTATGTTCGTAACCGAAAAAGTTGCCACGAAGTGGCTACGCAATTGCAAGTTTTGGGACACAAAACTACTTTTTATCACGGTGGTTTGCCTATCAAAGAGAAAGAAGCCAATATGACGGCTTGGATGAAGGAAGAAAAACCTGTGATGATTGCTACCAGTGCTTTCGGAATGGGAATTGACAAACCAAACGTTAAAACCGTTATACACATTAATTTGCCTGAAAACCTCGAAAGTTATTACCAAGAAGCTGGTAGAGCAGGGCGAAACGGCGAAAAAGCTTTTGCCATTTTAATAAGCGCACCATCTGATGTTTTACAAGCAGAAGGACAGTTTTTAGCCGTGTTGCCAGATACAATTTTCTTAAAAGAGGTGTATAAAAAATTATGTAACTATTTTAAAGTGGCTTATGGAGAGGGCATCAACGAAGAATTCGATTTCAGTATCAATCAATTTTGCAATTATTACAAACTTCCTGTTGTTAAAGTTTTTAATGGACTTCAATTTTTGGACAGACAAAGTATAATCTCAATAACTTCGGTATTTTCTGAAAAAGCGCAAGTGCAATTTATTATTGAGTCCAAAGAAGTAATCCGATATATGAGTCTTAATCCAGATGACGAGCCTATAATTTCAAATATTTTAAGAACCTATTCAGGTATTTTTGAGTTGCAAACTAACATCAATACGATTTTTATTGCTAAAAAATCCAATACAACAGAAGCGAATGTTTTACATTTACTTCAAAAATTAAAAGAACGAAACATTGTCGATTATTTCTCGACTCAAAACGAATCAAAAATTACATTTTTGGAAGTTCGAGAAGATGATAGAACCATAAATCGTGTTTCTAAATATCTTGAAAAGCAAAATCTAGTAAAAAAAAGTCAGTTGGATTCTGTTGTGAGTTATATTTCTGATACCAAACAATGCAAAAGCAAATTATTACTCTTGTATTTTGGGGAAAGTATCCAAACCAATTGTGGTGTTTGCTCTTACTGTGTTGGTAAAAATAAAAAAGCAATAAATTCGGAAGAAATCAGAATAAAAATAATCAAAGAATTATCAAAATCCGATTTAACTTCTCGCGCATTAGAAGAAATTCTGCAAATAGAAGCTTCTGAAATATTAAAATCCTTAAAGCAATTATTAGAAATCGACAAGATTTCAATTAATTCAAAAAATCAATTTACACTTATATAAATGAAAGATTTACGAATCGTTTTTATGGGAACTCCAGAATTTGCAGTAGGAATTCTAGACGCCATAATCAAAGAGAACAAGCATAATATAGTAGGAGTAATTACAGCAGCGGATAAACCTGCAGGTCGTGGACAGAAAATTAAATATTCTGCCGTCAAAGAATATGCTTTAGAAAATAACCTTCACTTGTTACAACCCACTAACCTAAAATCAGAAGAATTTTTATCCGAGCTACAAACGCTAAATGCCAATTTGCAAATTGTAGTAGCATTTAGAATGCTTCCAAAAGTAGTATGGGAAATGCCAGAATTGGGCACGTTTAATTTGCACGCATCGCTGCTGCCTAATTACCGTGGAGCAGCACCAATAAATTGGGCAATTATTAATGGAGAAACAAAAACTGGCGTCACCACTTTTTTTATAGATGATAAAATCGACACAGGAGCAATGATTTTAAGTAAAGAAATTGCTATTTCTGAAACCGATTCCGCTGGCGAGTTGCACAATGCACTTATGAGTCTAGGTTGCGATGCAGTCCTCGAAACACTAGGCATAATTTCAAAGGGGAATGTAAGAACTATAATTCAACACGAAACCAGCGATACTAAAACCGCCTACAAATTAGACAGGCACAATTGTAAAATTGATTTCACCAAAAACGTAACCGAGATCTATAACTTAATTCGCGGTTTAAGTCCTTATCCAGCCGCTTGGTGTGATTTTAAAGATGTTGAACAACAATGGAGTGTTAAAATATATGATATAACAATGGAAATTTTGCCTCACGATGAACCCATAGGTAAACTAATCACGACTAAAAAAGAAATGAAAATTTCCGTTTTAGGAGGTTTTATACATATTAACGCACTTCAATTTCCAGGAAAAAAGAAAATGATGACCTATGAATTACTCAATGGAATTGGTTTTTCCGAAAATGCTATAGCTTTATAAGTCAATGATTGTGGTAGTTCAACGGGTTTTTTAGTCTAAAATAGATTGGTTTTTAAACAAAACGTTAAAGTTATTAACAAAATCAACAAAAAAATGCCCGAACTGTTGCGTGATAAGGAAATCCTACTAAATTTGTACAACGTTGAAAATTTATTAACCAAAACAATTAATACAATTATTATGAACAAATCAGATTTAATCGATGCTATCGCTGCTGACGCAGGAATTACAAAAGCTGCTGCAAAATTAGCTTTAGAGTCATTTTTAGGAAATGTTGAAGGAACCTTGCAAAAAGGTGGAAGAGTTTCTCTTGTAGGTTTTGGATCTTGGTCAGTTACTAACAGAGCTGCAAGAGACGGAAGAAACCCACAAACTGGAAAAACTATCAAAATTGCTGCAAAAAATGTAGTGAAATTCAAAGCTGGTGCAGATTTAGAAGGATCAGTAAACAAATAGTATTGAAGCATGCAAAAATTAAAGCCACACAATGTGTGGCTTTTTTTATGCGTTTTTGTGTTTTTTATCAGTTTTATTTGGATTGTAATTATTTTTTTTGTTAAATTTAAACAAATTATAAATTTTATGATTGCAATAAAACCAAAAAAAGGGAATTTGTTAGTAGCAGAACCTTCTATTACAGGTGATTTGTCCTTTAATAGATCGGTTGTTTTATTAGCAGATCATAATAAGGACGGATCTGTAGGGTTTATCTTAAACAAGCCTTTAGGTTATACCATAGAAGATTTAATGCCTGATATCAAAGCTAATTTTAAAATTTATAACGGCGGTCCAATCGAACAAGACAACTTATATTTTATTCATAATATCCCACAACATATACCCAATAGTATTGAAATTGCTGAAGGCATTTATTGGGGAGGCTGTTTTGATTCAACCCGAGATTTAATAAATGAGGGTAAGATAAGTCAAAATAATATTCGTTTTTTTCTTGGTTATTCAGGTTGGGATGCAGAGCAATTGCAAGATGAGTTAGATTCTAATTCATGGATAATTTCTGAAAATGGACTTCAAAATAAAATAATTGGTAAATCTGCAACCGATTTCTGGAGAGAAAAAATAATGGAACAAGGTGGCGACTATCTTATCTGGTCCAATGCGCCAGAAAATCCAATGTATAATTAATTCAATCTTAATTTTGCATTCAATTTATTAAGTAAATCGTTTGATAAATTACTTTCAAACTCTTTTTTTCTATATTTTGTTATGGGTTGAATTCCTTTTATAATATTTGTAATGAATAATTCATCTGCTTTTTGCAAATCAAAAGGCGAAATCGAAGCTTCCTCAAATGATAGTGTTTCGGTGTTTTTAGCCAAGGCTACAATTTGTTTTCTCATAATTCCGTTTAAACAACCATCAGATAAAGGTGGAGTGCTTAAAATTCCATCTTTTAGCATAAAAATATTTCCATTTAATGCTTCTACTACATTTTTCTCTTCATTTAAAAGCAAACAGTTGTCTAAATCATTTTCTTTTGCATAAATGCTTCCAGTAATATTTATGATTCTGTTAGTGGTTTTTAAAGTTGAAATTAATTGTTTCGAAATATAAAAATCTTTGTATAAATCGACTTCATAGCTATTTTTTTCAATTGTATAAATTGAATTTTCTAGCTTTGATATGCTGATTTCATAAGAAATGGTATTCTTTTCAGGCAGATAATATCCTGTTGCATCTCTGTAAACAGTAATTCTTGCTCTAGCACTAATTGAGGTATTTTCTTTTTGAGCATATCCTAATATTTCATCCTCAAAAAATTCCATTGTAAAATTCATAGGAATTTCCATTCTCAAAATTCGCATAGAAGCCATTAATCGAAAGTAGTGATCCTCAACAAATAAAATTTTATTATCAATAATTTTAACTGTTTCAAAAACGGCATCTCCATATAGAAACCCACGATTGTTTTGTAACGAATTTGTATTTTGCATAAAAAAAGCCCTGAAATTTTCAAGGCAAATATAAGGGTAATAAATTTAAATTATACAGAACCAATCACGTGTTTTAAATCAGATACTTGGTTTTCCCATAATAATTTAGATTCTTCAATATCATCTTCCTCTGCGTAATCTACAACCATTAGTGATACGTCTTTTGTTATTTCATCTACAAGAATTCTCATCTCAAAATAATATTCGGTGTCCTTGTTGTCTTCGTCCATCCATTTGAATTTTATTTTTTCGCCAGATTTTTTAGAATACAACCTTGCTTTTTCTTGCGAATCGTTCCATATAAAGGTGTAAAATTCACCTCGAGAGTTCACGTTATCGGCAAACCATTCTTGAAGCCCTGAAGGGGTCGAAATGTACTGATACAAAAGCTGTGGTGAGGAGTTTATCGGAAATTCTAGTTCGTAACGTACTTTGTGATCCATTTTAACAATTTTTTTGGAAATATATACATTTAAAGTTTTAAAAAAAAATATTTTTAATAATTATATTTTTTCAAAATATATTTGCAACCTCTAAATATAATACTATATTTGCACCCGCATTGAGAAATGTAATAACCGAAACAAAATGGCGAGGTAGCTCAGTCGGTTAGAGCGCAGGATTCATAACCCTGAGGTCGGGAGTTCAAATCTCCCTCTCGCTACAAAACCCTAATTACTTAACAATAGTAATTAGGGTTTTTTTATTAAAATCTTTTATTTTAAAATCCACACACAATTAAATGGCTCATTTTCTTTCAGATAAAAGCCTAATTTACCTTTTTAGGGTTTATTTTAAGATTAAAAAAATGGTTTACCAATTTTATGTAATACTCTTTTTGGTCCTTCTGTTGTATTAAGTTGGAATTAATTTAAATGAATGTTTCAACTTAAAATTATATTTCTTGTTTTTTGCATTTTTTTATGAAGATTTTATTCAAAAAAAATACCACTTGAGAAAGTGGTATTTAAAAATAAATTTTTAGAATTTCTTATTTAGCAATATTTACAGCTCGAGTCTCTCTAATTACAGTTACTTTAACTTGTCCTGGATAGGTCATTTCAGTTTGGATTTTTTGAGATATTTCAAAAGATAAGTTTGAAGCACTATCATCGCTTACTTTTTCACTTTCAACAATAACTCTTAATTCACGACCTGCTTGAATGGCATAAGCACTTTTAACGCCAGTAAATCCATAAGCTACTTCTTCTAAATCTTTTAAACGTTGAATGTATGAATCCAGAACTTGGCGTCTTGCACCCGGTCTTGCGCCTGAAATGGCATCACATACTTGTACAATTGGAGATAATAATGATTTCATTTCGATCTCATCGTGATGCGCACCAATGGCGTTGCAAACTTCTTCCTTTTCGCCATATTTTTCAGCCCACTGCATTCCTAAAAGTGCGTGAGGTAAATCGCTCTCTGCGTCTGGAACTTTTCCTATATCGTGAAGTAATCCAGCTCTTTTCGCTAGTTTTACATTTAGTCCTAATTCTGCTGCCATAATTCCACAAAGTTTTGAAACTTCGCGCGAGTGCTGTAGTAAGTTTTGACCATAAGAAGATCTGTATTTCATACGACCAACTACTTTTATTAATTCAGGATGCAAACCGTGGATTCCTAAATCGATTACAGTTCGTTTTCCTACTTCAGCAATCTCATCATCTATTTGTTTGGTGGTTTTTGCTACTACTTCTTCGATACGGGCTGGATGAATACGACCATCGGTTACTAATTTATGTAGTGCCAATCGAGCAATTTCTCTACGAACTGGATCAAAACAAGAAAGAATAATGGCTTCAGGGGTATCGTCAACAATAATTTCTACGCCAGTAGCAGCTTCGATTGCGCGAATGTTACGACCTTCACGTCCAATAATTCTTCCTTTTACATCGTCCGATTCGATATTAAAAACAGAAACACAATTTTCAACAGCTTCCTCTGTTCCTACACGTTGAATAGTGCTAATGATTATTTTTTTGGCTTCTTGATGTGCTGTAAGTTTTGCCTCTTCAATAGTTTCTTGAATGTGCGCCATTGCTTTAGTCTTAGCTTCAGCTTTTAAGCTTTCAATAAGCTGATTTTTTGCATCTTCAGCAGATAAACCGGAAATAACTTCTAGTTGATTGACTTGACTTTTATGCATTTTCTCTACTTCAACATACTTTCTGTCTAGAATTTCTAGTTTTGTTGTATATTCTGAGGTTTTTTCTTCATAATCATCATTTACTTTTTTGGCTTTTGAAAGTTCGCTCGAAAGTTGTGATTCTTTTACAAGAATTCTTTTTTCAACCTCAATGACCTTACGTTCTCTATTCGTTATTACTTGTTCGTGCTCGGTCTTGAGCTCAATAAATTTCTCTTTTGCCTGAAGTATTTTATCTTTTTTAATGTTTTCGGCTTCAAGATTCGCATCTTTTAGAACGGAGGCTGCTTCTTTTTTAGCGTTTTTTATAAGGTTTGAAACGTTACTTTTTTCAATAAATTTTGAAATCCCGAATCCTCCGCCTATTCCAGCAATTGCTGAAACTATAATTGTTAAAATGTCCATATTTGTTTTGGTTTATATATAAAAAACCTACACTAGTGGTATTGCATAAACTCTGATTGACAAGTTTTGAGCTAACTCGTTGTTCAAACTTCCTACTGAAAGGCTTGTTATAGAAACGAAGATTTACTCATTTTAATTTGTTAGTGTTGAGTTTATCAAATAAGTACTAATGTAGGTAGTATTTTAGTTTATGTAAAGAACGTGTTATTTTAGAAGATATTCACCTAATAATTCATTTAATTTTTCAAGTTTCAATAGCGTTGTTTCTTCTATTGTTGTCTTGTCAATTTGTTTTTGTTCTACTTGAGAAGCAAATTGTAAAGCGCACATTGCCAGTACATCTTGTTTGTCTCGTACGGCATAATTTTGTTCAAACTGTTTTATCATAGTATCAATTTTTTTAGAAGCACTTCGTAGTCCCTCTTCTTGACTTGGCTCCACTGTTAATGGATAAACTCGGTCTGCAATTGATATTTTTATTTTTAGTTTTTCACTCATTTTGCTTTCTAATCAGAAAGTTGTGCAATACAATAATCTATTTCTCTAATTAATGAATTTATTTTAAGCTTTGTATCCCTTTTGTATTCGTCACTACCTAATAATGAATTTGTAATTTTCATAGCGTCAAAATTAGATTTTACCTCTTTAATTTCTTGATTAAGATTTGAAACTATCTTTTCAGATTCATTAAGTTTTATTGATAAAATTCGATTTACTTCTTGTAAATCTTCCATTTTTTTTAAAAACTTTTCAAATCTATTTTCAAGAGAATCAACTATTTCTCTAATTTCACTCATTGCAATAAAAATTCATTACATAACTTCACAAAGTTAGTATTCCTATTCAATTATTGCAATAAGTTTACCATAAAAAATAAAAAATTATTATTTAAATGCTCTAATTGCTTTAAAACGTTGAGGTTAGTAATATGTATTTCCTTGTGTTTTTTTTAAAAGTATTCTTTATATTAGCGCAAATGTTTTTTATGAGATTTAGTGTTATTTTATGGTTTGTTTTTATTTCAGCTATTGGACAGGACAAGTATCCTAAGGATTATTTTCGTTCTCCTTTAGGAATTGCTACTAAAGTTTCTGGGTCTTTTGGTGAGTTAAGACCCAATCATTTTCATTCTGGACTCGACTTTAGAACGGATAAGCAAGAAGGATTGCCTGTTTATGCAAGTGCTGACGGTTTCGTGTCTAGAATCAAAATTTCAACAGGAGGCTACGGAAAGTCATTATATATAGATCATCCAAACGGATTCACTACGGTTTATGGTCACTTGCAGCAATGCAATCCAGAAATTCAAAAGCTTGTGAATGAGGAACATTATGATAAAAAAAATTATGAAATTGAGATTTTTCTAAAAGCCAATGAAATTTCGGTCAAAAAAGGAGATTTAATTGCATATTCAGGAAATACTGGAAGTTCAGGTGGGCCACATTTGCATTTTGAGTTCAGAGATACTAAAACAGAGAAAGTAATTAATCCACTTTTTTTTGGGTTTGATGCGGATATGAAAGATCAAAACCCTCCTGTAATTAATGGTTTGTTAGGATACAGTATGGATGATACTTCGCAAATAAATGGTTCAAACAAACCAGTTTTGATCCCGCTAACACTGCAAAAAGACGGAACATATCTCGCTGGTAAGGTGTTAGCTAGTGGGAAAATTTCTTTTGGGATTAATGCCTATGATACTTCAACAGAAAGCTACAGTAAAAATGGTATATTTAAATTAGATACTTATTTAAACGGAATGCCTTATTTTGGTTTCGAATTTGATTCTTTTTCATTCGATGAAACCAAATACATCAACACCTTTATAGATTATGAGATTTATAAATCACAGAAACAAAGATTTCAAAAACTTTTTTTAGGTTTATCCTATCCTAATAGCATTATGAAAATTACTAAAAATGATGGTATTATAAATGTTTCTACGAATTTGAACTTGAATTATAAAGTAATAGTTCAAGATTTTCATGGCAATAAAACCATTGTAAATATTCCTATTTCGTATGCTAATTTGCCAATAAAAATTAAAAAAGAAACAAACAAAACGCCATATTTTTTGAAAGCAAGAAATGACAATAGCTATTTTAAAGACGACATATCGTTATTTATTCCTGAAAAAACATTCAATGAAGATTTTTATTTAAAATTTAATGTAAAAGACAATCAGCTACTGCTAAATGAGAATGCAATAGCGGTAAACAATCACATGACAATTACCTTTGATGTCACTAAAATACCATCTGAAGAAAGAGAAAAAATGTTTATTGCCAATGTAAGTAATGGTATTTTAAGTTACAATACAACGTATAAAAAAGACGACAGTTTTTCAATTAAAACTAAAAATTTAGGTAAATTTTATATTACTTCTGATTCAATAGCTCCCAAAATTTATAAACCAAATTTTGAAGAAGGAAGCAATTTAGACACTCAAAAAACGTTACAGATTTATATTTCAGATAATTTATCGGGCATTAAAACATATAATGCATACTTGAACGGAGAATGGATTCTAATGGAATACGAAAGTAAATTGAATAGATTAAGACATAATTTGTCCGATGCGATTTATACAAATGGTAAAAATGAATTCAAAATTATTGTAACTGATAATTTAGGAAATTCAACCACTTTTGAATCCACTTTTACTAAAACAAAATAAACTATTTTGAAAACCAAAATCACCTTATTATTTTATTTATTTTCTACGTTTACTTTTGCACAATCTGCTAGAGTAAAAGGAATTGTGTTTGATGAATCGAATCAACCTGTTGAAAATGTGTCGGTTTCTTTTCAAGGGAATAACACAAAAACCAATGCTAGCGGTTTTTATATTCTAACTATTGCAAGTAATGTTAAATCGAATTTGAAATTTTCACATTTGGCACTAAAAAGTGCTGTAGTTTCATTGGAATTAAAATCGAATGACGACTATGAATTTAATATTGTTTTAAAGAACAATGTCGAACAAATGGGGGAAGTTGTCATCACAAACAACAATCGAAAAAGAGTGGAAGGTATAACCACAATTTCTCCAAGAGCTGTAAGGCTAATTCCAGGTGCCAATGCGGGTGTCGAAAACATTTTAAAAACATTGCCAGGGGTGTATTCAAATAATGAATTGAGTACTCAATATGCAGTTCGTGGTGGAAATTATGACGAAAATTTAGTGTATGTAAATGAAATTGAAGTGTATCGTCCCTTTTTAGTGCGTTCTGGACAACAAGAAGGCTTGAGTTTCACAAATACCGATTTGGTTCAAAGTATTGATTTTTCTGCGGGTGGTTTTCAAGCAAAATACGGTGATAAATTATCATCTGTATTAGATATTACATACCGTCGACCAACTAAATTCGGAGCGTCATTTGAAGCCAGTTTTCTTGGAGGAAGCCTTTCGGTTGATGCAGTTTCAAAAAATCAAAAATGGAGTGCAGTAACTGGAGTAAGATATCGTGACAATAGCTTACTTGTAAATAGCCAAGAAACAGAAACGAACTTTAGACCTCGTTTTGTGGATGTGCAATCGTGTGTAACTTATACGCCAAACACCAAATGGCAATTCAGCTTTCTGGGCAATGTTTCTCAAAACAAATACGATTACAAACCCGTATCCCGTCAAACTAATTTCGGAACATTGGAGGATCCTATCGCTCTTTTGGTTCAATATGACGGTCAAGAAAAAGATAAATACAACACGTTGTTCGGAGCATTAAAAACTACGTATGCGGTTAATGAAAATTTTGATTTAAAACTTATTCTTTCTGGATATCATACAACTGAACAAGAATATTTTGACATTTTAGCGGAATACAGATTGGGTTCTGTTGATACAAATCTGGGTTCAGAAAATTTTGGTAATGTTGATTTTTCACGAGGAATTGGATCACAACTTACACATGCTCGAAATGATTTAGATGCGGTTATTGCTAATGCTGAAATAAAAGGATTTCATAAAAACAATGAGACTCAAATCGAATGGGGATTTAAACTAACAAGGGAAGACATTCGTGATAGATTAATAGAGTGGGAGGTAATTGATTCCGCAGGATTCTCCTTAAATCCACCCATTATTGAATTGCCTAATAATGAGCAGCCCTATACTTCATATTCAGGGCCCTTGGCTCCTTATAACAACATTAGAGCTAAAAATTTTGCTACAATTGATAGAATTTCTGGATACGGACAATGGAGCAAAAGAGGTGCTTGGGGAGAACACGAAATTTTCACAAATATTGGAATTAGAGGACAACAATGGAGAGTTAGTGGCGATAATATAAATGGAGAAAGCCAGTTTGTGTTAAGTCCAAGAGTTCAATTTGCGATTAAACCAGATTGGGATATTGATATGTTGTTTCGTTTTTCTAACGGATTGTATTATCAACCACCATTTTATAGGGAATTGAGAAATGAGTTAGGTAAAGTTGTACCCAATGTAAAAGCGCAACAATCCATACACTATGTTTTAGGGAATGATTACAGTTTCAAAATGTGGCAACGTCCTTTCAAATTAGTAAGCGAGGCATATTACAAATTATTGGCTGATGTAAATCCGTATACACTTGATAATGTGAGAATCCGATACGAAGCAGCCAATAATGCTAAAGCCTATGTGCAAGGAATTGATTTGAGATTGAATGGAGAATTTGTTCCAGGGACAGAATCGTGGTTGAGTTTTGGATATTTAAAAACAGAAGAGAATATTGACAATAAAGGCTATATCGCTAGACCAACAGATCAACGATTAAAATTTGGAATTCTTTTTCAAGATTATATACCGAATATTCCAACTTTTAAAATGTATTTGAACTTAGTATACAATACAGGTTTACCAGGCGGTTCACCATCGTATGCCAACCCTTATGATTATTCCCAATTGCGATTAAGGGATTACCGTCGAGCAGATTTGGGTTTTTCGTATGTGTTCACCGATAGAGCTAGAGCAAAAGAAGAAGGGCATTGGTTAAAAAACTTTAAAGACCTATCGTTAGGATTGGAAATTTTTAATATGTTCAATAATCAAAACGCTATTACAAATACTTGGGTTCGTGACGTGTATTATAAAACACAAACCGCAGTGCCCAATTATTTAACTACTAGAGTTTTTAGTTTGAAGTTGAATGTAAAAATTTAAAATTATATATTTGATATAAAATACCGAATTATGAAATTAGTAATAAAATATAGTATAGCCTTATTATTTTTAGCAGTAAGTTGTCGTGAAGAAGCGGAAAAACCTAAAGTAATCTATGAAGATGCAAAACAAGCGGTAAAATCCGTAATTAAAGATACAACACAGATAAAAATTGCGGATTTGCCTGTGCACATGGAAGGGACTAACCACATTATTCATCCAATTGGAGATTACAGAATTTACGATAAATCTTCTAAAATGAGTTATAGTTCAGGTGGTTCTGGTGAAGGAAGTTTTACTATTTCAAATACAAGCGAATTTGAAATTACAGGGTATTTGAGTGATTTGAAGTTTCAAGAAATTGGTACAGATTCTTTAAAATCATTAACTGACAAACCAATTCTAATTCAAAGAGTAACCTACCTAAAAACAAAATCTGAAAATCCAAAATCCAAAATAATGGTTTATGTTCTGTCAGATTTAGACACTAACAAAGATGGTAAACTAGATTCAAACGATATTCAAACGTTATACATAAGCCAAGTCAGTGGGCAACGTTTTGCAAAATTATCAACTGAGTTGCAAGAACTATTAGATTGGAATTTTATAGAAGTTCAAAATAGATTGTACTTTAGAACTATTGAAGATATTAACAAAAATGGCGAGTTCGACAAAACAGACAAAGTGCATTATCAATATGTAAATCTATTGGATGCTGATTGGAAAATTGAAGAATATAAACCTATCTAAAAAGGTATTGAACTAAAAAAGGTTGAAATTTAATTTCAACCTTTTTTAGTTATAACATAGTCCAAAAAAAAAACTATTCAAAACTCTGCATTGTTACTAAATTTGAATAGGTTCCGTTCAATGCAAGCAATTCCGTATGAGTTCCTTGTTCTACAATTTCTCCTTTTTTCATCACAATAATCTTGTCTGCTTTTTGAATGGTTGACAATCGATGGGCAATAACAATCGATGTTCTATTCTGCATCATATTTTCAAGAGCAATTTGTACAAATTTTTCACTTTCGGTGTCTAATGCTGATGTGGCTTCGTCAAGTACCATTATTGGTGGATTTTTTAAAACCGCTCTGGCAATTGACAATCGCTGTTTTTGTCCACCTGAGAGCTTGTTTCCTGCATCACCAATATTTGTTTCGATTCCGTTGGGCAAATTTTGAACAAATTCTAAGGCATTAGCAATTTTAAGCGCCTCAAGAACCTCAGCATCTGTGGCATCTTCTTTACCCAGAAGAATATTATTTTTGATGGAGTCGTTAAATAAAATCGAATCTTGAGTAACTAACCCCATTAATCCACGCAATGATTCCAATTTTAAATCTTTAATATTAATACCATCAATCGTTATTGAGCCTTCATTGACATCATAAAAGCGAGTTAACAAATTGGCAATCGTACTTTTCCCTGAACCAGATTGTCCAACTAGCGCTACGGTTTTTCCTTTTGGAATGGCAATGGTAAAATTCTTTAAAACATTCTCCTCTTCATATCTAAAATTGATGTTTTTAATTTCAATGGTATCATCAAAAGTATTTTTTGTAATGGCATTTTTTTTCGATGTAATTGGGTTTTCAAACTCTAAAATTGACAAAACACGTTCCGCAGCTGCCATTCCGCTTTTGACTTGGTACGATGCTTTTGAAATGGCTTTTGCAGGCGTCAAAATATTGTAGGCTAATGCCATAAATACAATAAAGGTAGCTCCCTTTAAACTGTGATCTACTAAAACCATATTTCCACCATACCACAATAATACTGCAATGGTTACAATCCCTAAAAATTCACTCAAAGGAGATGCTAAGTTATTTTTGTTACCAATACTGTTTGATAATTTTACCAATCGATCAATGGAACTGCTAAATTTTTTACTAAAACGTCCTTCAGCATTATAACTTTTTACTACTTTCATTCCACTCAGTGTTTCTTCTAGTATCGAAATAAAATAACCTGATTCTGCTTGTGCTCGTTCTGATTTAGATTTTAAATTCTTACCCAATCTCGAAATAATAAATCCAGAAACTGGAATAAACAAGAAAACAAAAATAGTCAGTTTTACACTTAGTGAAAACATTGTGGCTATCGTGAAAACAATAGTAAGAGGTTCACGAACAATGAGTTCCATTACGGAGAAAAATGAATTTTGGAATTCGCCTACATCTCCTAACATTCGAGCCATTACATCGCCTTTTCTTTTTTCAGAATAAAAACCAATAGGCAAGGAGATAATTTTGTTAAATAATTTGACTCTCATATCTTTCAATACACCATTCCGCAAGTGCATTATGTGTAATGAGGCCAGATAATTGAATAAATTTTTAAGTAAAAAAGTGACTATTATAATTGAAATTACTAACAGAAGTGCAAATTCTGGACCTTTTGTATCGGTTAATTTGGTAATGTAAAAGTACAAGTAATCTTCTCCAAACTTAGTTATTTTAAAAATCCCTTGGTATACAGGTTTAGTAGTAACCTTTCTGGTTTCATTAAAAAGGACTTGCATCATAGGTGCTAATGCTACAAATGATAAAGTACTGAATAAGGCATAAAGGATATTGAAAATAATATTCCAAATGGCATTTCTTTTATAGGGTAATACAAAAGGTATGATTTTTTTAATGTTTTCCATCTAGTTCAATTGCATTTCAGCAATAATATTTTTGATTTTGTTATTCAAAAGAGTTTCGGCATCAGCAATTTCTGAAATGTTCTCTATGGCACAATTCACGCTAAAGTAAAACTTTATTTTGGGTTCTGTACCACTTGGTCGAGCGCAAATTTTACTTCCGTCTTCTAAATAGTAAATCAACACATTCGATTTTGGAATATTAAGCGCTTCTATCTCATTATCTAATAGATTTTTAGCCGTCGAATTTTCATAATCTTCAATAAAAACAACTCTTTCTCCGTTAATTTCTTTTAAAGGATTTTCTCGCAAATCTACCATCATTTGTTTGATTTCACTGGCGCCATCTATTCCTTTTTTAGTAATCGAAATCAAATGTTCTTTATAAAAACCAAAATCAACATACATTTGAAGTAATTCTTGGTATACAGAACTTCCTCTTTCTTTGGCTTGAGCTGCTATTTCGCAAACTAAAAGTGTGGCAGCCACAGCATCTTTGTCACGAACGGCATCACCAACCATAAATCCGAAACTTTCTTCGCCACCACCTATAAATTTTTGGTTCGGAAAATCCTTGATAAACTTAGCAATCCACTTGAAACCTGTCAAACCCACTTTACATTCCACACCAAAACCAGAAGCCAGTTCCAGCATCATTGGTGTTGAAACTATGGTAGAGCCTATGAATTCTGTTCCAGTAATCTTACCTTGTTTTTGCCATTGTTGCAACAAAAAGTGAGTCATAATAACCATACTTTGGTTGCCGTTTAGTAAAATCATTTTGCCTTCGGTATTTCTCACAGCAACACCCAATCGATCAGAATCTGGATCGGTTCCTACAACAATATCTGCATTTGTTTTTTCGGCTAATGACAGTGCTAAAGTCAAAGCTTCTGGTTCTTCTGGATTTGGTGATTTCACAGTTGGGAAATTTCCGTCAGGAACCGCTTGTTCGGCAACAATATGCACCTTTTTATATCCTGCTTTTTCCAGAACTTCTGGAATCGACTTTATCGATGTACCATGCAATGACGTATAAACAATTGTCAAACTGTCTTTGGCAGAAACCGAAGTGTTAAAACTTGCATTTTCAATAGACGATTTTACAAAAGCGGCATCCACTTCAATATCAATATATTCAATCAAGTTTTCATTGGCTTCAAACTTAATTTGGTCATAATTCAAAGCTTCAATTATTTCAATAATTTCTCCATCTTGTGGCGGAACCAGTTGTCCGCCGTCTTGCCAATACACTTTATAACCATTGTACTCCGGTGGATTGTGCGATGCTGTCAATACAATTCCAGCGTGACAAGCCAAATGTTTCACTGCAAACGATAATTCTGGAGTAGTTCGCATCTCAGAAAACAAAAATACTTTAATCCCATTTGCCGAAAAAACATCAGCCACAACTTTAGCCAATGTATCGCTATTATGACGGCAATCATAAGCAATAGCCACTTTAATTTGCTCGTTTGGAAACGATTTATGCAAATAATCAGACAACCCTTGCGTGTTTTTTCCTAACGTATATTTGTTAATTCTATTGGTTCCAGCACCCATAATTCCTCGCATTCCACCGGTTCCAAATTCTAGATTTTTATAAAAACAATCTTCCAATTCTTTGGGTGAAGAAGTCATCATATTCTTAATTTCTTCTTGCGTTTGCATATCAAAAGTTGGCGAGAGCCAAATATTTACAGCATCTAATATATTTTGTGGTATGTGCATTTTTATTTTGTTTTTGGAGCTATTTCCAGCTTTTCGTTGTAATCTTTTCTTTTTTTAAAGAAAAAAAAGAAAAGGATTTTCACTGCAATCTGGGCTAGTAGCCGTGTCGTGAATACGTATTGTTATAAATTTATTTCTTTCGAAACCTTGTACCGTTCTTCGTTGTTTTTAGTTCTCAAAATAATTTCGCCCAGAAAACCAGCCAAAAACAATTGAGTTCCTATTATCATAGTAGTTAAAGCAATGTAAAACCAAGGATTTTCGGTTACTAAAATAGTTTCTTGATTCAAATAAAACAACCGAATCAATTTTGAAACACCAATGTATCCAGCCGATAAAAAACCAATAAAAAACATAACCGTTCCCAAAGCACCAAAAAGATGCATTGGACGTTTTCCAAACTTGGACAGAAACCAAATCGTAATCAAATCTAAAAAGCCATTAATAAAACGACTCATTCCAAATTTAGATTCACCATATTTTCTGGCTTGATGCTGCACTACTTTTTCACCAATATTAGAAAAACCAGCATTTTTTGCCAAAACAGGAATGTAGCGGTGCATTTCACCTGAAACTTCAATGTTTTTTATTACTACTTTTTTGTAAGCTTTCAATCCACAATTAAAATCATTCAATTGCACACCAGAAGTTTTTCTTGCCGCTGCATTAAACAATTTTGAAGGCAAGTTCTTGGTCACAGCATTATCATATCGCTTCTTTTTCCAGCCAGAAACTAAATCATAGTTTTCATTGGTAATCATAGCATACAATCCTGGAATCTCATCTGGACTGTCTTGTAAATCCGCATCCATAGTAATCACAACATCCCCTTCTGCTTTAGCAAAACCAGCGTGCAAGGCTTGGGATTTTCCGTAATTTCTCAAAAACCGAATTCCTTTTACATTTGGATTCTCTTTGGATAAATTTTCGATAGTTTGCCAAGAACTGTCTGTACTTCCGTCATCAATAAAAATAACTTCATAAGTAAAGTTGTTTTCTTGCATCACTTTTGCAATCCAAGTTGTTAATTCTGGCAACGATTCTTGCTCGTTTAGTAAAGGAATTATAATGGCTAAATTCACTGTTATTGGTATGATGGTTTAGACTTAAAAATGGCAGCGAGTATTAATCCAAAAATACAACTAAATAAAATACTGAATATAGACCCTTGCAATAGTTTTGATATTGAAAATTGATCCGTTGCTTCTAAATCTGCCACAGCTTTATTAATCTCTGATGCAGGAGTGCCAAATTTTTGTAGCATTTCGACAGTATATTTCATTGTTAACTCTTTGATTGTCTCTTTCGCATCCGGATCAATATAATTAAATAAAATAATATTAAACACCACCGAAATTAATATCCCAATTACAGCCGATATAAAATAAGTGGTAAAAGCTTCTTTGAATGAAAAGATTCCTTTTAATTCTTTTTTGGTTTTCGAAAGTAAAATACAACCTAAAACAATATAAAAAGCAATACTTAAAAGTCCAATCCACCAAGAGGTAAAAAATTTCAAATCAATCACATATATTAAAGTTGTAATAAGTAAGGAGACTACTCCAGTTATTATACCATAATTTATACCGTTACGTTTAATTATTTCGTTCATTATTCAGTTTTTAATTAATTTACAAATATAGGAATTATACATTATCTTTAATTAGTTAGTTAAAACGAAAAAAAGTTACATAAATATTTGATTTCTAAAAAATAATTGTACTTTTGCAAACTGAAATAATAAAATTAATAAATAAAAAGTTGTTGTTAGTTTATACCTTTTTGAAATAAAAGCTTCAAAATTAATTGCAACCATAAAAAAGAGTACCATGAAAAAAGGAGTTCACCCAGAAAATTACAGATTAGTTGCATTTAAAGACATGTCAAACGAAGACGTTTTTATCACTAAATCTACAGTAGAAACTAAAGAAACTATCACGCACGAAGGTGTTGAATATCCAGTTTTCAAAATGGAGATTTCTAGAACTTCTCATCCTTTTTACACAGGTAAATCTAAACTTATCGATACTGCAGGACGTATTGATAAATTTAAAAACAAATACGCTAAATTCAGCAAATAATTGCTGGTTTGATAGATACAGAAGCCTTTCGGAAACGAAAGGCTTTTTTTTATTTTTATCTTCTTCAAAACTTTGTAACTTTGGAATGTTTAATCGGATAACTATTTAATTGGTTAAAAGGTCTAACAAATAAATGATTAACCAACAAAACAAATCAACGCAAAATGAACTATATACTTTTTGACGGAACTGTCCGCAACGCATTATTACCATTCACATTTACAAGACCTGTAGCTGATATTCGTGTTGGAATTTTAACCATTCGAGAAAAATGGGAAAAATATTTGGGTTCTACTACAACTACATTGACCGAAGAATATCTTTCAGAGAAATTCCCAATGGTAGAATTGGAAGAAAATGTAATGATTAATGCGTCTTTTTTACCAAACGATGTTTTATCTGAAATGGTTAGCAGTTTAGAAGCAAATCAAGCGATTTTTCAAAATGATGAAGTTGTTGCTTTTTTTACTACAGATACTCAGGAGGAAGTTGATTTTGACACCTATGAAATTATTGAGTTTACGGAAGAATGTTTAAAAATTGAACATACTTGGGATATTTTTTCAAAAAATGACGCTGCTCTTCGTGAAGATTTTGAATTAATTACCGAAGGAAGAACCTCGCAACCCATTCCTAAAAGCGTCAATGTAATATCTCCTTCAACTATTTTCATTGAAGAAGGTGCAAAACTTGAATTTGTTACTCTAAATGCATCGACTGGCCCAATATATATAGGTAAAAATGCCGAAATTATGGAAGGTTCTGTTATTCGTGGGCCATTTGCACTATGCGAATCAGGTCGGGTTAAAATGGCAGCAAAAATATATGGCGCAACTACTGTTGGTCCACATTCTGTTGTTGGTGGTGAAGTAAGTAATTCCGTTTTATTTGGGTATTCAAACAAAGGCCACGATGGATTTTTAGGAAATTCAGTACTTGGTGAGTGGTGTAATATTGGCGCTGACAGTAATAATTCCAACTTGAAAAACAACTACGAAGAAGTCAGACTCTGGAGTTATGAAACCGAAGGCTTTGCAAAAACTGGATTGCAGTTTTGCGGCTTAATGATGGGAGATCATAGCAAATGCGGTATTAATACGATGTTCAATACTGGAACGGTTGTAGGTGTTTCTGCAAATATTTTTGGATCTGGATTTCCTCGCAATTTTGTTTCTAGTTTTTCTTGGGGTGGCGCATCCGGATTTACGGCCTATTTGACTAAAAAAGCATTTGAAGTGGCAAAAATCGTGATGGCAAGACGTCAAGTTGAATTTACAGAACAAGAGGCTAAAATTTTAGAACACGTTTTTGAAGAAGAAAAAAAATGGATAAAAGAATAAGTTATGATCAGATTACTATAAAAAAAATGGATAAAAGAATTTGTTGTCCTTGAAACTATTAAAGATATAGGTACATCAACTTAAAAATAAAACAATTTATTGATATGTAAGTTCTTAAGAATTTTCTAAAATCAAAATTTGTATGTAATTTTGCAAACTCAATTTTTTGACAACGATTTCATTAATTGAGCTATCTTATGCAAAACAAAAAAAAAGTTGCCTTTTACACTCTTGGCTGTAAACTAAATTTCTCTGAAACATCAACTATTGCAAGAAGTTTTCAAGACGAAGGTTTTGATCGTGTTGATTTTGAACAAGTTGCTGATATTTATGTTATTAATACATGTTCCGTTACTGAAAATGCAGACAAACAATTCAAACAAGTGGTGCGCAAGGCTATGAAGTTGAACGACAAAGCATTTGTGGCAGCTGTGGGTTGTTATGCTCAGTTGAAACCTGAGGAATTAGCTGCTGTCGATGGAGTAGATTTAGTTTTGGGTGCTACCGAAAAATTCAAAATCACAGATTATTTAAACGATTTGTCCAAAAATGATATGGGCGAAGTGCATTCTTGCGAAATTTCTGAAGCTGATTTCTACGTAGGAAGCTATTCTATTGGAGACAGAACCCGTGCTTTTTTGAAAGTTCAAGATGGCTGTGATTATAAATGTACCTATTGCACGATTCCACTTGCAAGAGGAATTTCTCGTTCTGATGCCTTGGAAAATGTCCTAAAAAACGCCAAAGAAATATCGGAACAAGGAATCAAAGAAATTGTTTTAACAGGTGTAAATATAGGCGATTACGGAAAAGGTGAATTTGGAAACAAAAAACACGAACATACATTCTTGGAATTAGTACAAGAATTGGATAAAATTGAAGGTATCGAACGTTTGCGAATCTCATCAATCGAGCCCAATTTATTGAAAAATGAAACTATTGAATTTGTATCAGAAAGTCGCACTTTTGTGCCTCATTTTCATATTCCATTGCAATCAGGAAGCAATGAAATTTTAAAACTGATGAAACGCCGTTACCAACGGGAAGTTTATGTGGAACGTGTCAATAAAATCCGTGAAGTAATGCCTCATGCGTGCATAGGTGTTGATGTTATTGTTGGTTTTCCTGGCGAAACGGATGAATTTTTCTTAGAAACATATAATTTTTTGAACGAATTGGATATTTCATATTTACACGTTTTTACCTATTCGGAACGTGACAATACCGAAGCCGCATTGATGGAAAATGTTATTCCTGCAAATGTTCGTGCCAAACGTAGTAAAATGTTACGTGGTTTATCTGTTAAAAAACGTCGTGCATTTTACGAATCACAAATTGGAACCAACAGAACCGTTTTATTTGAAAGTGAAAACAAAGAAGGATACATTCACGGATTTACCGAAAATTATGTAAAAGTAAAAACGCCTTGGAATCCTGAACTTGTCAATACATTGCAGGAAATTAATTTGACAAAAATTGATGATGATGGAAGTGTAAGAATGGATTTTTTGAACATTAATGTAAATCGCAATTCATAATTGACTCAATATTTATAATGAAATCTAATTTTAGTAATTCTAAAAACTGTTTCGCCATATTGTTCAATAAATTCAAATTTATTTCTTCCAGGTTCCACAAGACTAATTATTGCGGTAGCAGAAATCTCGTAATACATTGTATTGCCTTCCAGCATAAATTTTCCACCATTATTTCGGTAAGCAGATCTCTGTAAAGTGAATTCGGATAGGTTCCAAGTAGTTAAATTCGGATCAAAATTATCGATTTCTGTAGTTATACCTTCTGTAATTTCAGTTTTGCAGCCATAATATTTTTCGATATCTTCGAAAAAGGAAATTATTTTTTGATTGGTTTCTTCAGAATTCATTTTATAATTTTTTTAAATCTTTACGAAATGACTCTCAAAGTAAACCTAAATTTTAATACCAGGTGGTAATAAATCTCTGTAAGTAGTATTTTTTCTAAAAAAAAGTGCGATTTTTGGTAAAATAGGAACGACTTTTAGTTTGCGTTCGTATGCTATTTCCATAATATTTTTAAGCAAATCGGAAATAAATTCCTCGTTATCAAAATTTTCTGGGGTGTTTATTCTAGTTAAGAAAATTTTCTTTTCTTGAAACGAATATTCTAACGTTACTAAACCTTCGTCGACCAAAGTTTCAAATTGTCTGGAGAATGTATTGTCTTTGATTTCCATATTTTTTTGATAAAATAATATTTACTGTATTGAAAAATCAATCTAATCAATTATTTTTATGCAAAAATAAGCATAATAAATGGCTTTAATTAAATTTAGATAAATAATGAGTAAAATTCACGTTTATTTTATGCCAGGAATGGCAGCAAGTTCATTAATTTTTGAAAGAATAAAACTTCCTGAAGATGTTTTTGAAACCCATTTGCTAGATTGGTTTATGCCTGAAAAATCACAAACTCTCGAAGAATATGCCAAACAAATGGCGTTGAATGTGAAACACGATAATGCGGTTTTAATAGGAGTTTCGTTTGGTGGAATATTGGTACAAGAAATGGCACCGTTTTTAAACTTGAAAAAATTAATTATAATTTCGAGTGTTAAAAATAATTCTGAATTGCCACAAAGAATGAAACTCGCCAAAACCACCAAAGCATACAAACTGTTGCCAACAGGAATGGCTCAAAATTTAGAAGTACTGTCTAAATATGCCTTTGGAGCTGTTGTAAAACAACGATTAAAACTGTATGAAAAATACATGTCGATGCGTGATAAAATCTATTTGGATTGGTCGATTGAGCAAATTATTAATTGGTCTCGAACTCAAACTGATGAAAACGTAATCCATATACATGGCGATGCGGATGAGGTTTTCCCTATAAAAAATATAAAAAATGCAATTCCTTTAAAAGAAGCTACGCATATTATGATTTTAAATCGATACAAATGGTTTAATTCTAATTTACCTGACATTATACTCAAATAACAACTCCTTTTTAGTATTTTTACATTTCAAATACTAAGAAATGAAAGCAATTAATAAAATAGTCATGCTAATTGGAATTTTATTTTTGAGTGGAATTCTTATTTATGCCACTTCAAATGATACAATTTCTAAAATAGGCACACCGAATTATTTTCCTGAAAAAATTGATTTTGCTGGTGAAGAAACCCCATTGCAAATTGCAGATGTTCACGAACGAATGGACAGAGAACTCTTGATTAATGCTAACCTGCATTCTTCGACTATATTAATACTAAAAAGAGCTAATAAATTTTTCCCAATAATTGAACCCATCCTAGCTCGTAATAATGTTCCAGACGATTTTAAATATTTGGCAGTTATCGAAAGCTCACTAATCACAACCTCAGTTTCAAAAGCAGGAGCCAGTGGGATATGGCAATTTATGTCGCAAACAGCTCGCGAAAAAGGATTGGAAGTTTCGGAAAACGTAGATGAAAGGTATCATCTTGAAAAGGCTACAGAAGCAGCTTGTAAATATTTGCTTGCAGCCAAAGAAAGATTTGGATCATGGACTTTAGCTGCTGCTTCGTACAATGGAGGAACGGCAGGAATTTCTAATAAAATTCAAGAACAACAAGTCTCAAATTATTATGATTTATTATTGGTGGACGAAACTTCACGTTATGTTTTTAGAATTTTAGCATTGAAAGAGATTATGAAAAATCCAACTTTGTATGGTTTTGATTTGAAAACTACAGATTTATATAAAAATCAACCTATACGAAAAATAGAAATTGACAGTTCTATAAATAATTTAGCTTTGTTTGCAAAAAATCAAGGTATAAATTATAAAATTCTAAAGCAGCATAATCCTTGGTTGCGGGACAAGAAATTAGATAATTTGAAGAAGAAAACATACACAATAGAAATTCCGACTTCTGGATATTAATACATTTAGGCTATGACAACAACAACAATACTTTCTCTTATAGTTATTGGAATACTTGCAGGAATACTAAGTGGATTGGTTGGTGTTGGTGGCGGAATTATAATGGTACCACTACTTATATTATTCTTAGGATTTAATCAGCATCAAGCACAAGGAACGAGTTTAGCGGTCTTGGTAGTTCCAGTTACTGCATTAGCCGTTTTTAATTATTATAAGCAAGGATATATAAACTGGAAATACGCATTGATTATTGCTGTGTTTTTCGTTATTGGAGGTTACTTCGGAAGTAAATTAGCAATTAGTTTTGATCAAAAAACACTCAAAAAAATATTTTCTGTTGTATTAATTATAATTGCTGGAAAATTCCTTTTGGAAAAGTAATATTTAGTTTGTAGTTAATTGTTCTTTGGAAATATTTTTTTCAATAAGTAGACTACTCAAACCTTCCCTAAAAACATTGTAGTTCATTGTGTAAGCTTTCACATAAGTGCTTTTTAGAGCAGGTTGTGCGCCACCCCTCTTAATGTTAACTACTTTTAAATTTTCATCTAAAAAGTAGGAGGTAGGAAACCCAAGAGAATGTTTCATATTTGCCACTATAGTAGCGTCGTTTTTATAAGTTTCGTGTGCATAACAAACTTGTATGTTATGATTAAAACTTTTAGCAATTTTTTTTATATCATGTTTTTTGTCCCAAAACAGGAGTACAAACTGTACGTCTTTTGCATATTTTTGCGCTAATTTGTTTAGAGCAGGGAACTCACCTTTGCTTGGAGCGCACCATGAGGCATAAGTCAAAATAAAAATTGGCTTTTTAAAAGAGCTTAACTTAACTTTTTTTCTAGAAATACTTTTAAAAGTATAATCCTCAAATTTTGTACCTACTAAATGGTTTGAGACTAGAGAATCAAATAAAATTTGACCTTCATTCAGGTTTCTATTTTCAAAAGCTATGTCACTCTTAATATTGTATTTTTTTAGATGCATTTTTATGGCATCATTAAAGTTTATTTGCTCGTCTTGGCAAAAACCAATCGACAATGTAAAGATACATAGCAATAACGAGTATAATGTTTTCATTTTCAATAAGAAACTTATTTTCAAATATAAATTAAATATTGAATATTAAATTACTTTATCGTTATAGTGTGAAAATTTACCGATTATTAACGTTTTTAAATAAAAAAACCACATAAAAAATGTGGCTTTAGCATTTATGTTTAATAAAGCTATATTTTTTTCATTTGATCTTTCATCATTTTGATTTGATCTTTTAGCATATTTTGTTTGTCTAATTTTTTCACTTCTGTTAATAAGTTTGTTGCTTCAATTTTGCGTCTTCTACTCAAAGCAATTCCAGCCAGATTCAATTTTGCTAAAGCCAAATCTTGATCCATATTTAAACCCAAAGAAATCGCTTTTTTAAAATATTTTTCTGCTTGTATCAAATTGGTTTGCGAAAGCATCAAACCATGTAAGTAATTAAAGTAACCTTGCTGTTTTTGTACCAAGGCTGTTTCTGGGTTTTTAATCTTATCTAGCCAATTTTTTGCCCCAGCAAAGTCTTGTTTTCTCAATTTTAAAAAAGCCAACAGGATAAACTCGTTTTTAAAATAAAGAAAAATTGGAATTACAGACAATAAAATCAAGAAAATTCCATTCCCAATATTTCCTTCAGTAAATTGCCAAATCCCAGTAAATATAATCAATGCAGCTATTGCGAGCTTAATATTTCTATGAAACATAATAGTATTTTTATAATGAATGGCAAATATAGTAAAAGAATTAAAATATTTTTCACAAAACTACTTGCA
>NZ_JANOQD010000077.1:0-21068 GCF_031422135.1 Flavobacterium sp.
AGACGTTAAACTCAGTTATATCAGTTGCCCACTTTTGATTTGGTGCGGTTGCCTTAAATTTTCTTGCTAGAATATTTGGTGCAATTTTGCCCTGTTCTCCTTTGTATGATTTATATTTTTTGACTCTAATTAAACTTTTTAGTCCTAATAATTTCATCAATCTTAAAACAGTTTTATGATTGATGATTATTGCTTTACTATTGAGTTCATCAGTAATTCGTCTGTATCCATAACGCCCTTTATGTTTGTGATAAATGAATTTTATCATCTCTTTTATTTGCTGATATTTATCGACTGATTTAGTCTTTTTTTGATGATAATAAAAATTACTTCGTGCTATATTGGTTTGATTTAAAAGTAAATTCAAATCAAATTTATGCCTTAATTCCATTATGGCTTGCGCTTTTTGGCTTTCTCTTCTGCTTGAATCAAGGCGTGCAACTTTTTTAGCAATTCATTTTCACATCTTAGAGCTTCATTCTCTAAAAGAAGCTCATCTTCTCTTGTAAGTGGCTTGTCGGATTTTCTCTTTTTTCGTTTATTGATGTTCATAGATGTTGGTCTGCCTCTAGTTTTAGGTTGTAATCCTTCTAGACCAAAATTAGCAAAATCTTTCTTCCATTTTACAATAATACTTGTATCGGGGATATTAAATTTTATACTTGTTTCGCCCAAAGACAATAAATCTTTGTCAATTGCTTTTAATACTTTCAATTTAAAATCTAACAAATAACTTTGATTCTTTCTTGGTAACAAGCTAATGGCTCCATACTCCTTATAAAATCCAACCCATTTACGAATATTAGATCTACTTAAACCTTTTTGAGCGGAAACATAATTACAAGAATAATGTTTCTCTACTACTAATTTTACACATTCGAGTTTAAATGTGTAATCATATTTGACTTTTCTTCCCATAAAAATACCCCCAAATAGTGTCTAACTTTTTGGGGGCAGTCTATTTGAGGTCGTTTTTTATTTACTTAAAATACTTGAAAGGTACGATTAACATACCAAAGCATTCACCGTGGCCTTTGCCAATATGTTTGTGATGCATTTTGTGCGCTCTTCGAACTGCACGAGCATACATATTATTTGCATTTCTAAACATTTTGAATCGTTGATGAATAAAAATATCGTGAACCAAAAAATAAGTAGCCCCGTAAACAAAAATCCCCAAACCAATAGCCAAACCAATTTCTAAAATTCCGTTTTGCCATAACAAAAAGAAACCAATACTAATAATGGCATAAATAATAAAAAAAGCATCGTTGCGTTCAAACCACGAATCGTGATCCTTCTTGTGATGATCGGCATGCAAACTCCACAAAAAACCGTGCATTATGTATTTGTGGCTAAACCAAGCCATAAATTCCATAAAGAAAAAAGTTGCAAAAAAGACGAGAATATGTAACCACATAATTTTAAAAAATTTAAATTAAATTTAATCGATAACTCACATAACATTTTGCCAAAAGACTAGCTTTTTGATAATCAGCTACTCTTATTCTTGTGTTTTTTATTTCGGCTGAAGGTGTGTTCTTTAGTTTTTTGAGTAATTTTTTGTAATACACATAAGCAGTATAAACACCAAATTTTGCTTCTATTGGTAAGTTCACTATTCCTTGATAACCCGCTTTAAAATCATCTTCAATTTCTTGAATTATTTCTTGTTTGGAAGTTTCATCTAGTTTTGATAAATCGGTATTTGGAAAATAAGTTCGATTCAATCCTTCAAAATCAGCTTTCAAGTCCCTCAAAAAATTCACTTTTTGAAAAGCAGAACCCAATCGCATTGCAGATGCTTTGAGTTTGTCATAAAGTTCATCGTTTCCTCTTACAAATACTTTTAAGCACATAAGTCCAACCACATCGGCACTTCCGTAAATATACTGGTTGTATTCCTCCTGACTGATGTATTCTTTCTTTGTGAGGTCCAATTTCATACTTTTCATAAAAGCGTCAATTAATTCTTTTGGAATTTTGTGCGTTTGAACTGTATGTTGAAAAGAATTCAAAATAGGATTCAAACTTATCTTTTTATTCAAAGCATTTTCTAAATCTTCTTCAAACATTGAAAACAAAACTTCTTTGTCATAATCGTGAAAACTGTCTACAATTTCGTCAGCAAAACGTACAAAACCATATACATTATATATATCTTGTCGTATTGATGGTGCAAGCATTTTCACAGCCGACGAGAACGAGGTGCTGTAGGATTGTGTGACTAGTTTACTACAATCAAAAGAAACGGTGTCAAAAAGTGACTTCATATGATTATGAATATTTTTTTATTAAATCAGATACTAATTTTCCAGAGATTAACGCTGGTGGAACTCCTGGTCCTGGTACAGTTAATTGGCCTGTAAAATATAAATTTTTAACTTTTTTGCTTTTTAATTTGGGTCTCAAAAATGCTGTTTGAAGCAATGTATTTGCCATTCCGTATGCATTTCCCTTATAGGAATTGTATTCTGATACAAAATCATTCACACAAAAAGACTGTTCAAATATAATATTTTTTCTAATATTTTGTTTGGTAATTTTTTCAAATCGTAAGATTATTTTTTCAAAATATTCTTTTCTTAATTCAGGAGTATCTTCTAATCCTGGTGCAATTGGAATCAAGAAAAAACCATTTTCACAACCATCGGGAGCAGTTTTTAAATTTGTTTTTGAGGTAAAATTAGCATAAAACAATGGTTCGTTTGGCCATTTAGGATTATCATAAATGTCTTTAGCGTGCTGTTCAAAATCAACATCAAAAAATAAATTATGATGTGTTACATTATCAAGTTTTTTATCAAAACCAACATAGAATAATAAAGAAGATGGTGCAAAGGTTTTACTGTTCCAATATTTTTCAGAATATTGCCTGAATTCTGGATCTAATAATGTTTCAGTATGATGATAATCAGCTCCTGAAAGCACAATGTCCGACGGTACTATTTTTCCATTTACAATAATTCCTTTGACAGTTTTGTCATTTACAATAATTTTTTCTACAGCTGCATCTGTTTTTATTTTTACACCTAATTCTTGTGCTAAAATGGACATTCCGTTTATCACATCATAAAACCCATTGGTAGGTTGCCAAGTCCCTAATCCAAAATCGGCATAATTCATAAAGCTATAAAACGAAGGCGTATCAGAAGGTTTTGCTCCTAAAAAAAGAACTGGAAATTCTAATATGGATATTAGTTTTGGGTTTGTAAATTTCTTTCTAACATCTTTGCTAATATTTGAAAAAAATTGATCAACTTTTTTAGCAGTTTCTATTGTAATTAACTCAAGTGGAGATTCACCTGGACGATATACTAAATCTTTGATAGCAATATCATAATTGCTTTTAGCGTCAGTTATGAATTTTTCAAGTTTTTCTCCACTTCCAGCTTCAATACATTCAAAGGTATCAATAATTTCAGATAAATTATCAGCAATTGCAATAAAATTATCTACACCAAAGAATACGTTGTATGCTGGTGACAATTTTGTCAACTCATAATAATCTGAAGGTTTCTTCCCAAAGTCGTTAAAAAACTTCTCAAATACGTCTGGCATCCAGTACCAAGATGGTCCCATATCGAATGTAAAGCCATTGACTTTCATTTGTCTTGCTCGACCACCTATTGTTTTGTTTTTTTCGTAAACAGTAACATCATTACCTTGTTTTGCAAGATAACAAGCAGCTGCAAGTGATGAGAATCCGGATCCTAGAATTGCTATTTTTTGGTTCATAAATTACTGAACAATTGTGTTTTAATGTTTTAAAATTTAGAAATTGGCACAAGAATTACATTTCCTTTGCCATTTCTTCTATAGAGTTAAATATTTTGGTTCTTGAATTCAATACTTCGGGGTTAATTTCTTGAACCATTCGACCTATTAACCAAAGATTCGTGTCATTGTTTGCTAAAAGATCCTTGTTTATGGTTTTTATGTAATCAGTAACTTCATTTTTATCTGGTTGAACTGTCATATAACTTACAAAGGTAATGTTATCAAAATATTTCAAGACGTCTTTTAAGCTTTCAGTAGGGATACTCTCGCCTAAATATATTGTTTTATACCCATTTAAAATAAACTCGTAATTCAAGTACATCAATCCAAGTTCGTGTATCTCATTCATAGGCAAGAACAAAACAAAAATTTTATCCGTTCTTGTGGGTTGCTGAACCTGAATTTTTTCGGTATTGATGAGTAGTTTTTGCTTTATCAAATAGCTAATAAAATGCTCGTGCGCTGGGCTAATAGTATCCGATTGCCATAGCAAACCTACCTCATTCATTAAGGGTATAAATACTTCATGAAATACATCTTTAAAGGATTTTTCAGAAAGTAAAGAATTGTATGTTGTAAAAAATAGCGTTTGATCAAAATTCATCATTGCCATTTTAAAAGCGTTGATTGCGTGTGATTTAACACTTTTTTCAGAAATAATCTCTCGAATTAGAATCGGTATTTTTTCTGGTGGATATTTTGAAATTTGTGATATTTTGTAACCGTGATTGTGGAGTAAGGTAATGTTAAGCAGTTTTTGCAAGCTCTGTAAGTCATACAAACGAATGTTAGTTTCAGTTCGCATTGGTTCAAGTACATTGTATCGTTTTTCCCATATCCTTATAGTATGCGCCTTTATCCCCGATAAGTTTTCAAGGTCTTTTATACTAAAAACATTTTTAACATTGTTCATCCTTTCGTAGATTTAGTTAAACAAAATTAAACAAAATAAATGACAATATTCTTAATTTTAGTTAAATTTTGGATTTAGTATTTTTATAAAAAAAATAGCAATCAATTTGATTGCTATTTATAGTGACCACGGTGGGATTTGAACCCACACGCCCTTGCGAGCACCAGCCCCTCAAGCTGGCAAGTCTACCGTTTCTCCACGTGGCCTAAAACAAAAAAAGCCAAACATTACTGTCCGACTTTTGTGACCCGACTGGGGCTCGAACCCAGGACCCCATCATTAAAAGTGATGTGCTCTACCAACTGAGCTATCGAGTCTTTGCATTCAAGAAATAAAATAATAATTTGTGACCCGACTGGGGCTCGAACCCAGGACCCCATCATTAAAAGTGATGTGCTCTACCAACTGAGCTATCGAGTCAATTATTATTTCTTGAATGCGGGTGCAAATATAAGACCTTATTATTTATTTTTCAAAGCAATTTTCTTATAAATTTGTCTTTTTTTTACAAAAGCTTTCAAAGGCTTAATTTATAAGGATTTATCTTGATGAAAAAAATTATATTAGTGGGCTATATGGGCTCTGGAAAATCAGAAATAGGTAAATTACTCTCAAAAGACTGTAATTTACCATTTTTTGATCTAGATATTTTGATTGAAAATGCTCTGTCAAAATCGATTTCTGAGATTTTTGACGAAAAGGGAGAAGTTTATTTTAGAAAAATAGAACACGAAATTTTTCAAAAAACAATACTCTTAAATCAATCTTTTGTATTGAGTCTTGGAGGAGGAACACCTTGTTATGCTGAAAATCATATTTTGCTAAAAGACAAAAGTGTCACTTCGATATACTTAAAAGCAAGTATAACCACCTTGCAAAATCGCTTGAAAGTAAATAGAGCAAGCAGACCACTACTTCAAAATTTATCAGATCAAGAACTTACGGAATTCATTGCCAAGCATCTTTTTGAAAGGAGTTATTATTACAATCAATCCAAAGAGACAGTTGTAGTAGATGGTAAATCACCATTAGAAATTGTTTCTGAAATAGAGAAGTTAATGCATAGTTTATAAATTATACTCCGTTTGAAAACTACAAAAAAGTAAAAAGATATTTTCTTCAAAAAGAGTTTAAAACATCGTTTTGTATATTTAATAAAAAAAGGCAGTCTGAAAAGTAATTTTCGGACTGCTTCTTTAATATATTTTCGCTAAGCCTAAAATAGCTTAATCTTCTATTTTATTTTCAAGTTTTATAAAATTCAATTTACTATTCTTGAACCCATAAGCAAAGTAAAATACCAATCCAACAAGCAACCAAATTCCAAACCATTTCCAGTTAGAAACCGCCATCCCTGTTAGTAAATAGCAACAAGAAATCAAACCTAGCAATGGAATTAAAGAAAGGTTTTTTAGAAATGAAATTCCAGCCATTATAACACACAATATAAAGAAAGCAATCATTGGTAAATTAGTGGCTAATGTATCATCTGTAAAATTAAAAGTATCAGAAAAAAAGTTTGGAATTAAATTATAAACCAAAACTGTAATTAAAATTACTAATGAGGGAAAAATAAATTTTGAATTGATGTATGGTATCCTGAATTTTCCATTTGTAGCACGTTCTGCTAATTCTGCTTCACTTTGAGGAGAAAGCATTAAAACACCGCCACAAACCAGTACAAAAGCAAACAAAGTACCTATGCTGGTAAAATCCAAAACAAAATTTTCGTCAGTAAAAAATATTGGCAAACCAACAACCAATCCTGTTACGATCGAAGCAAATCCTGGAGTTTTATATTTGGGATGAATCTCTGCAAATTTCTTTGGCATTAATCCATCACGACTCATTGTCATCCAGATTCTAGGTTGCCCCATTTGGAAAACCAACATTACACTTGTCATAGCAACTACAGCTGCTATCGATACTATAAATAACATCCATTTCACGCCTTTTAACTCAAATATTTCGGCAAGTGGATCGCTTACACCTAATAATTCATAGGAAACCATTCCAGTAATTACTAATGCCAAAATAATATAAACTACTGTGCAAACGACTAGTGAGTAAATCATTCCTCGTGGTAAATCTCTCTGAGGATTTTTACTTTCTTCCGCCAATGTTGAAACGGCATCAAAACCTATATAGGCAAAGAAAACCGCCGAAACACCACCCATAACACCGCTAAACCCATTAGGCATAAATGGTGTCCAGTTGTTTATATCGATATAAAAAGCACCTACAATGATTACCAATACAATAATGACTAGCTTGATGTAAACCATCACATTACTTATGTTTTTGGATTCTTTAGTACCTCTATAAATCAAAAAAGTAATTAAAATATTGATTAAAACTGCAGGCAAATCGAAAATGATTTTTAAACTTCCAATACTAGGAGCATTTTGCCAAGCTAATAATCCTTCACCAACTTTATTTTCTGTAAATGCTGCATGTGCCGATTTGTAATTTATAGTCAACCATTCAGGTAAATGAATTCCAAAGGTCTCGATTAAATTTGTAAAATAACCGCTCCAAGAAAATGCAATATAAATGTTTCCTATCGAATATTCCATTAGTAAAGCCCAGCCAATAATCCAAGCAAATATTTCCCCAAATGATACATAAGCATAAGTATAGGCACTTCCTGAAACTGGAACTCGTGATGCAAATTCGGCATAACACATTGCAGTAAATCCACACGCTATGGCACACATTGCATACAATAAAATAACGCCTGGACCACCAGAAAAACAGGCATTTCCAATAGCAGAAAAGGTACCGCCACCAATAATGGCTGCAATTCCGAAGAAAGTTAAATCTTTTACGTTCAATACTTTGTTAAGTCCAGAATGATCTCCGTCTCCTCCTTGTTGTAATAGTGTTCCTAATGGTTTTCTTCTAAATAATTTTAAAAAACTCATAAATATGTTGTTTGTATAATTAGGTTGCATTCAGCAAAAGTTAATAAATCATTAAAATTGCAGCAAACAAATATATAAAACCAATCTGAATTATCTGTGTTGACTGGTTTTAATATTTAATTCATAATTTAAAACTATTGATTTATAGATATATATAATTAGAAATGATTATAAAATTAAAATATTTATCTAAATTTATAATAAAAATCAATTACAATGGAAAATATGAAAAACTCAAACGGAGAAGGTAAATGTCCTTTCTCTAGTGGAACAATAAACCAAGCTGCTGGTACAAGTCCGATAAATAGAGACTGGTGGCCCAATCAGTTAAAATTGAATATTCTTCGTCAACATTCGTCATTATCCAATCCGATGGATGCCAATTTTAATTATGCTGAAGCTTTTAAAAGCGTCAATTTTAGCGAATTAAAAAAAGACATAAATGATTTAATGACAACATCACAAGATTGGTGGCCCGCAGATTATGGACATTATGGTCCATTTATGATTAGAATGGCTTGGCACGCAGCAGGAACTTATCGAATTGGTGATGGCCGTGGTGGAGCAGGTTCAGGAATGCAGCGTTTTGCACCATTGAACAGTTGGCCAGATAACGGAAATTTGGACAAAGCAAGACTTTTACTTTGGCCAGTAAAACAAAAATATGGAAAAAAAGTTTCTTGGGCAGATTTAATGGTTCTTGCAGGAAATTGTGCTTTGGAAACTATGGATTTTAAAACTTTTGGTTTTGCTGGTGGACGTGAAGATGCTTGGGAACCGCAAGAAGATATTTATTGGGGGTCAGAAAAAGAATGGTTAGGTGACAAACGTTATTCGGGCGATCGCGAACTTGAAAACCCACTTGGAGCAGTTCAAATGGGATTGATTTATGTGAACCCGCAAGGGCCAAATGGCAATCCTGATATTTTGGGTTCTGCTCGAGATATTCGCGAAACTTTCGGAAGAATGGCAATGAATGATGAAGAAACGGTTGCATTAGTTGCAGGCGGACATACTTTCGGGAAAATGCACGGTGCTGCAGATCCAGGCGTATATGTTGGACCAGAACCAGAAGGCGCAAGTATAGAAGAGCAAAGTTTAGGTTGGAAAAACACATTCGAATCTGGAAAAGGCGAACATGCGATTACAAGCGGATTAGAAGGTGCTTGGACAACAACACCAACAAAATGGAGCAATAATTATTTTGAAAACTTGTTTGGTTTCGAATGGGAATTGACTCAAAGTCCAGCTGGTGCACATCAATGGAAACCAGTAAATGGTGGCGGTGCAGGAACAGTTCCAGATGCTCACAATCCAGCAAAAAGTCACGCTCCGGTTATGACAACTGCCGATTTAGCAATGAGATTTGATCCAGCTTATGAGAAAATATCTAGACGTTTTTTTGAAAATCCTGACGAATTAGCTGATGCTTTTGGTCGAGCTTGGTTCAAGTTAACGCACCGAGATATGGGACCAATAGAAAGATATTTAGGTCCAGAAGTTCCTAAAGAAGAATTAATTTGGCAAGATCCAATTTCGAAAAGTGTAAATAATTTAATTGATAATAATGATGTTAATTCGTTAAAATCTAAAATATCAGAATCTGGATTATCAGTTTCTGAAATGGTTTCAACTGCTTGGTCATCTGCTTCTACATTTAGAAATTCAGACAAACGTGGTGGTGCAAATGGAGCAAGAATAGCATTGGAGCCACAAAAAAATTGGGAAGCAAACAATCCAATTCAATTGGATAAAGTATTATCAGTTTTGAAAGGAATTCAATCTTCATTTAATTCACAATCAACTGGAAAACAAGTTTCGTTAGCAGATTTAATAGTTTTGGCTGGAAATGTTGGCGTTGAAAAAGCGGCGCAAAATGCAGGTCATTCGGTAAATGTTCCTTTCAAATCAGGAAGAGCCGATGCTACTCAAGCACAAACTGATGTTGCTTCGTTTATGGTTTTGGAACCAAAAGCAGATGGTTTTATCAATTACAAAAAATCTAAACATTCTGTTTCGGCAGAAGAAATGTTGGTAGACAAAGCACAATTAATGACTTTGACCGTTCCAGAAATGACGGTTTTGGTTGGTGGAATGAGAGTTTTGAATACCAATTTTAATGAAACTAAATATGGCGTTTTTACAAATAAGTCAGAAACTTTAACTAATGATTTTTTCTTAAATTTGTTAGATATGAATACAACTTGGAAATCAATTTCTGATTCACAAGATTTATTTGAAGGTCGTGACCGTAAAACAGGCGAATTGAAATGGACTGGTTCCAGAGTTGATTTAATTTTTGGATCTAACTCAGAATTGAGAGCGATTGCCGAAGTTTATGGTTGTTCAGATTCTGAAGAGCAATTTGTAAATGACTTTGTATCAGCTTGGAATAAAGTAATGAATTTGGATCGCTTTGATTTGGATTAAAAAATAAATTGCAGTAGTCTAAAAAGATGGTTTGGAAACAAACCACCTTTTTTAATACAAATTAGTTGAGTTTTCAATTTTGTTTTTACTGATTTTTATTTAGTATTAACTGAGTTGAATCAGTAATTTTATTTAACTACATAAATTAACATAGAATTTTAAGATAAAAAAAGTCGTTTCGCGCAATTTTAGTAAACATAACTATGCAAATAATTTTCTGTAAAACTTTTTTCTGTATTTCTTTGTGGTAAAAATCAATAATTAACTCCTTTTAACCCGTTGGGTGTAATTAGTTTTTAATGATAATTTTTCGCCAGTTCGAATGATTTTAAAAAAAAAATTGCCCTTCGCCTTAGCTCAGGATGACAGAACAAGAAAAACAACATTAAAAACGGTTCTCGATACACATCACTTCGAGTAGCGAAGCGTATCGAGAAGTTTTGTTCCGTTTCTTTGCACAAAAAAATATTCGAACTGACGTTTCTCCATAATTACACCCAACGGGTTTCCTATTATTAAGTAATTAAAAAGGGATGTTAATAAGAAATTCTAAAAATACTGACTTAACTATTTAGTCTTAAATTAGTTGCTTTTTATGATTTGTCAATTTTAAAAACAGATAAGTTTATATTATCATTATATAAGAAAATACAATAATTATATATTTAAAAACACTAATTATGAGCTAATTTTGCATAAAATTTAAAAAATACAATTATGTCATTAGTAGGGAAAAAATTTCCAAACATTACCGTAGATGCTATCTCAGAAATGGGAGATAATTTAAGAATCAATGTACTTGAAGAGGCTACAAAAAACAAGAAAAAAGTTTTATTATTCTGGTATCCAAAAGATTTTACTTTTGTTTGTCCTACTGAACTGCACGCTTTTCAAGCTGCTTTGCCAGAATTTGAAAAAAGAAATACAATAGTTATAGGCGCCTCTTGCGATACTAACGAAGTACATTTTGCTTGGTTGAATACTGCTAAAAACAATGGTGGAATAGAAGGTGTAACATATCCTTTGCTTGCTGATACAACTAGAAATTTGGCAATGGTTTTGGGAATTCTTGATGCAGAATTAGTATACGATGAAGTTTCTGACGAAGAATTAATTGAAGGTTCAAACGTTACTTACAGGGCAACCTATTTAATCGACGAAACTGGAAAAATTTTCCACGAAAGTGTGAACGACATGCCATTAGGTAGAAACGTAAACGAATATTTACGTATGGTTGACGCTTACACACACATACAAACCAAAGGGGAAGTTTGTCCAGCCAACTGGGAAGCAGGAAAAGATGCTATGACAGCAGATAGAACCAGTACTGCTGCTTATTTATCATCAATGAACTAAAATAATAAAAACTGCAATGGCAATAGTCGATTTCATTATAAAATAGTGAAAATGGAAATTGCCATTGCTTTTTTAAATAAAAAAATATGTTACAAGAATTAGAAAAAGATAATTTGCAAGAAATTGTAAACTCAAATCCTATAGTTGTGGTTCAATATTCAGCCTCTTGGTGTGGTAATTGTCGTATTATGAAGCCAAAGTTCAAAAAACTAGCCTCAGAGAACGAAAATGTAACTTTCATAATTGCTGATGCAGAAAATTTTCCTGAATCCAGAAAATTGGCTACTGTAGATAATTTACCAACATTTGCTACTTTCAAAAATGGTGTTTTTGTTAACCAAACACAAACCAATAAAGCGGAAGTTTTAATTGATTTTGTAAACGAAGTACTTTAATAGATAATTAGGATTGTTTGATTTTTCGAATAGTCAAATTATCAAAAATCAAACTATTTAAAACAATGAAATTACCAGTAATAAAACATCTTACCCAATTCATAGAAGAAAACGATCAAGATTATCTAATTGAAACCATTGAAGTTCTGGAAGCATTGACAGAACTGTCGGCTTTAAAAGACGAAGAATTAGACGTGATAGGCGAGTTAATCTCCAATATGTATGGTGCACTTGAAGTGCATAAAATGATTAAACAAGGTAAAGATAAAAAAGAAGCACTAAACGATTTTATGAAACGCGTTTTAGGTGCAATAGACAAATAGTAAAAAGCTTCCGCAATTAACGGGAGCTTTTTTTATGGAGTAAAAACACCTTTATAGTTTTGCCAATGACTAAAAATTAGAAATAAGTTTCCTAGAAATATAAAAATAGCCAGTGCTAATGTTTCAGGGGTCAGATAAAAGTTAATTAATAAAATATTTAAAGTAACTGGAAGTATAATAATGTTAGCTAGCGAAACGTATTTGCCTACTAAAAAAGAAATTCCACACAATAATTCTAATGCTTTTGCTAAAGGCAATATGTAAGACGAAGCAACAATTCCAACTTGAAATGCTTTAAAAGCACCTGTTGTTTCTGGCTCTGGAGTAAGCTTTAAAAAAAAACTAACAGAAGCGTAAATAAACAATAAACCGAGTAAAACACGAATAACAAGGGTGGCTATTTTCATAATATTGATTTTTATTTTGTTTCACTTTCAAAATTACAAAAAAAACAAACAATATGCGCATAATCTATTAAAAATCAGTCTATAATATTGTTATTTGTATTTAAATTCAATAGTTTTATAGTTTGTTTTCTTCAACAAAATGTTCGCAATATGATTTTATCATTTCTCGAACTCGCTCAAATTCTACTAAAATTTCTTTTTCAGTTCCAATCGCTTTTGCAGGATCTGGGAAATTGTAATGAAATGTAATCGCTTTTGTTGGAAAATAAGGACAATTCTCTTTTGCATTATCACAAACCGTGATGACAAAATCGAAATTTACATCGAAATACTCATCAATGTGATTGGATGTATGATTTGAAATATCAATACCATCGGCCTCCATAGTAACAATAGCTTTTGGATTTACACCGTGGGTTTCTATACCAGCCGAATAGATTTTCACTTGGTTTTTATTTGTAAAAAAATCTAAGTATCCGTGAGCAATTTGGCTACGACAGCTGTTTCCTGTGCAAAGGACCAATATGTTTTTCATAAAATTAAATTTAAACGAATAACCACAATATATTAATAATTGTAAAACGAGCGTCAAATCCGTATATTAGATTTAGAGCTGTAATACTAAATATAATAATTATTGGTTTCTAATATTTTATTATTTTTTCTTTCATAATATTAGCAACAATTTGATTCGGGAGAACAGCTTAATGCAATTTGAGCTTGTAAATCACTCATTTTTATTTTTACTTTCTCAAGTGGAAGTCCACAAGAATTTTTAGCTAGGCAATTCGTTTGTGTATTGGTCAAAATGAATTGATTATTGATAAAATCTAGACCAAATTTCCCTGTAGTATCTTGTTGGTATTCGATTTCAATATCTAAATCTTGTCCTTCAAACATTTTTTCAGTAGAATTTATGATTTTGACAACCATTTTCGGATCCAATCTATGACAATAATCGACCGAAGTCCACAATTGTAATGTTGCAGTTTTCTGAATTCTGAAAGTATTTCCACAATCAGTAAAATTTTTGGTTGTCATTCCAACCTCAGTAATATGAAAATGCGAAGGGATTTTTTGTCCGTTTGATAAATAAAAGTCTAAGGTTTCAAGACCTTCAAGTTTTGTTTTAAATTCTGATAGTTTCATAATAAATTAGTTTTTAGAAATTGAATACATTTATGTAACTAGCAACATTTATTTTTTAATGATGACCTAATGTTTGAAAAATATTCTTCAAATACTTTCAGAAATTTAGTGTCAATACAATAACAAATTGCATTACCTTCGATTTTACCTTTTATAATCCCTGCATTTTTTAACTCTTTTAAATGTTGCGAAATTGTAGGTTGAGCAAGTGGTAATTCGTTAACAATATCACCACAAATACAAGTGTCAACTTTGAGTAAATAAGCTATAATTGCGACTCTTGCTGGATGGGATAATGCTTTAAATAATATGGCAAGCTTATTTTGTTCGTCAGAAAAAAATTCTGATTTTGTGGTTCCCATAATATGGTTTATTTGTATATTGCAATATTACAATATATTTTTTAAAAACCAATTTATTTTTATGAATTTTTCTAAATAAATTTTTCTTACTTTTGGGATTCAAAGATATATAAAAATGGCATCAATAACATTAGGCGGAAACGCTATAAATACATCAGGAAATTTACCTAAAGTAGGAATTAAAGCACCTGATTTTCAAATGATAAAAAACGATTTATCTGTTGCTAACCTTTCAGACTATAAAGGAGTTAAATTGGTTTTAAATATTTTTCCAAGTATCGATACGGCTACTTGTGCTACATCAGTACGGAAATTTAATGAAACTGCTAGCAAGCTATCAAACACAAAAGTATTGTGCATTTCTCGTGATTTGCCTTTTGCTCAAAAGCGTTTTTGTGGTGCTGAAGGATTAGAAAATGTAGAAAATTTATCTGATTTTAAGGATGGTAGTTTTGGAAAAAATTATGGTTTAGAAATTGTAGATTCAGTTTTGGCAGGTTTGCATTCTAGAGCAGTTGTTGTAATTGACGAAAATGGAATTGTAAAATATACAGAGCAAGTTCCTGAAATTGCTGATGAACCTAACTACGATGTTGCTTTAGCTTCATTATAGTATGAGTTCTAATTTTGAAAAAGACAACACTTTTTTTACAGGTCGTTTAAAAAGTCTAGGATTTGCTTTGAAAGGAGCGATCAAGCTGATTACTACCGAACATAGTGTTATGGTACAATCATCTTTAGTAGTCATTTTTACTATTGCTGGATTTTATTTTGGAATTTCTAGAATAGATTGGATGTTCCAAATCTTTATGTTTGGACTCGTTTTAAGTATTGAAGGCTTAAATACTGCTGTGGAAAAAGTAGCTGATTTTATTCATCCTGATTATCACGAAAGAATTGGATTTATAAAAGATATTGCCGCCGGAGCTGTTTTTTTTGCTGCTATTACGGCAATTGCTATTGGTTTAATGATATATTTGCCATTATTTTTTTAACTAAAATATTATTTTCATTTTTTTAAATGGCTAAAACATCTAAGAAAGCAGTAAAATCTGCAGAGAATTCTGAAACTGGTTTATTGCGTCGTTCTAGTATGTCACGCCAATATAAAATTGCTTTGGGCGTTTTATTAGTGCTATTATCTATTGCGCTTGCCATCTCTTTTATTTCTTATTTTATAAATGGAAAATTTGACCAAAGTGAGATTAATGATTTCACGAACAGGAATGCCAATGTTCAAAACTGGCTAGGCAAATTTGGAGCTTTTCTGTCTGATTTTTTTATATACAAAGGATTTGGAGTGGCATCTTTTATAATTGTTAGACTTCTGTTTTTAACTGGAGCTTATCTGGTTTTAGATTTAGCGATGTCGAAACTTAAAAAAACTTGGTTTTGGGATACTTTTGTTATTATTATTGTCTCTATTTTATTTGGTTTCTTTGATAGTTACTTGCCAGATTTAGGTGGAATTATAGGATTTGAAATGAATTCTTTTTCACAGGATTTTATAGGAAAAACGGGAACTTTACTAGTATTGTTATTTGGAATTGTACTCTATTTATTATTTAAAATAAAAGTATCACCCGATAAAATTATAGGTTTCTTTGAGAAACCCGAAAAACAAGACTCTATTAATGATCTTTCTTCAAATGGCACTATAAAGTCCTACAATTTAGAAGAATTTGCGACTAGTGAATTTCAAGAAGAAAAATTAGGCGAAATTTCACTAAAACCTACTTCACAATTTGAAATTAATAAAGAATCATTAAAACCAACTATTTCAAAAATTTCTGAACTCGTTCTTCAAACCACTAATCAAGAAGAGGTTTTGCAAGATAAAAATCAAAAAACAGAAGAAGAGTTTGTCATTGAGAAAGCGGAAGAAGAAGATATTATTGAAGAAAATTTAGCATCTAGATTAGTGGCTGATTTTGGTGAGTTTGATCCAACATTAGATTTGTCCAACTATAAATACCCTACAATCGACCTGTTGAGAGATTATTCTTCTGGTGGAATAACTATTAATCAAGCCGAATTAGAAGAAAATAAAAATAAAATTGTAGAAACGCTTCGCAATTACAAAATTGAAATTGCACAAATAAAAGCAACTGTTGGGCCTTCGGTTACATTATACGAAATTGTTCCAGAAGCGGGAATCAGAATTTCAAAAATTAAAAGTTTAGAAGATGATATTGCATTGTCACTTGCCGCATTGGGGATTCGTATTATTGCGCCTATACCAGGGAAAGGCACAATAGGTATAGAAGTTCCAAACAAAAACCCTACAACAGTTTCTATGAAATCTGTAATAGGTTCAGCTAAGTTTCAAGAAGCTGAAATGGAATTGCCCATAGCACTTGGGAAAACAATTTCAAATGAAACTTTTGTTGTCGATCTTGCAAAAATGCCTCATTTATTAATGGCTGGAGCAACAGGTCAAGGAAAATCAGTTGGATTAAATGCAGTTTTAACTTCTTTATTATACAAAAAACATCCAGCAGAAGTTAAATTTGTTTTGGTGGATCCCAAAAAAGTAGAACTGACACTTTTTAACAAAATAGAACGTCATTATTTAGCAAAATTACCAGATACTGACGAAGCCATTATTACAGATAACGCAAAAGTTGTAGCAACATTAAACTCACTTTGTGTAGAAATGGACAACCGTTATTCTTTGTTAAAAGACGCAATGGTTAGAAATATTAAAGAATACAACGAAAAATTTAAGCTTCGAAAATTAAATCCAGAAGCAGGACATCGCTTTTTGCCATACATTGTATTAGTTGTAGATGAATTTGCCGATTTGATTATGACCGCTGGAAAAGAAGTAGAATTGCCTATTGCACGACTAGCACAATTAGCAAGAGCTATTGGAATTCATTTGATTATTGCCACACAACGACCATCAGTAAATGTAATTACAGGTATGATTAAAGCCAATTTTCCAGCAAGAATAGCTTTTAGAGTAACATCAAAAATAGATTCCAGAACCATTTTAGATTCTGGTGGAGCAGACCAGTTAATTGGTCGTGGTGATATGTTATTTAGTAATGGTAACGACTTGGTTCGTGTACAATGCGCTTTTGTAGATACACCCGAAGTCGAAAAAATAACAGAGTTTATAGGTGCTCAAAAGGCTTATGCAACGGCGTATCTACTTCCTGAATTTGTAGGCGAAGAAAGCGGCATAAATCTTGATATTGATATTTCAGAACGGGATAGTTTGTTTCGTGAAGCTGCTGAAGTGATTGTGAATGCACAACAAGGATCGGCTTCGCTAATTCAACGAAAGTTGAAATTAGGATACAACAGAGCGGGTCGTTTAATTGATCAGCTAGAAGCTGCAGGTATTGTTGGTCCTTTCGAAGGAAGTAAGGCTCGTGGTGTTAATATTCCTGATATTATTGCTTTGGAGCAATTTTTTAAAAATGAACAAAATAATAATAGTTAATAATAAAATGAAAAAAGCAATCCTATTTTTACTCTTTATTCTGAGTCTTTCAACACAAGCGCAAGATGCTGTAAAGGCTAAAGCATTGTTAGACAAGGTTTCAGCAACTGCTAAAGGATATAAAAATATTCAAATTGATTTTAAGTATTCCTTGAATAATCCGAAAGAAAAAATCAATCAAGAAAACAAAGGGAATGTTGCACTTGCTGGAAATAAATATTTTTTAAATTTTTTAGGAGTTACAAAACTAAGCGATGGTAAAAAGGTATACACCATTTCGACAGAAGATGAAGAAATAACGGTTTCTAGTATTGGTAATGACGATGCAGAAACACCTGAGAAAATGTTAACTTTTTTCAACAAAGGGTATAAATACAATTGGGATATTTCTCAAAACATAAAAGGCAAAAAAATTCAATATGTGAAGTTAATACCTATCAGTTCCAAAGACGACAGAAAACAAATTCTTGTTGGTGTTGATGTAAAAACGAATCAGATATACAACACAATATCTCTGGGGAAAAATGGAACAACAGTTACATTGACTGTTAATTCTTTCAAAACCAATCAAGCATTGCCAAAAAATCATTTTACTTTTGTGGCGAGTAAATATCCTAACTTTTACATCAATAAATTGGACTAATTGGGAATGAAAATCCTTGACAGATATCTTTTAAAAACCTATTTGATTACATTTACATCAGTATTTGTAATCTTATTTTTTACGTTTATACTTCAAACTATTTGGTTATTCATATCGGAATTGGCAGGAAAAGATTTGGATTTAATTATGATTTTCAAATTTTTACTGTTTGCCTCTCCTAAATTGATTCCAATGGTTCTTCCATTAACTGTTTTGTTATCCGCTATTATGACTTTTGGAGATATGGCAGAAAACTACGAGTTTGCAGCAATGAAATCAGCAGGAGTTTCTTTTCAAAGAACCATAAAAGGATTGTCTATTTTTATTGTATTATTAGGTTTCTGTTCCTTCTTCTTTGCTAATAATATTATACCTTATGCGGAATACAAGTTTATAAATTTCAGAAAAAATATAGCTCAAGTTAAACCAGCTATGGCAATTGCAGAAGGTCAATTTAGTACAATTGGAAATATTAATATTAAAGTTAACAAGAAAACAGGTGAAAAAGATGAGTTTCTAGAAGGAGTTACAATGCATAAAAAATCCAATCTTGGCGAAGGAGCAAAAACGGTAATTAAATCAAAAAGAGGTGTATTGGTAAGTAGCGAAAATTCAAGTTTGTTAAAATTAGTTTTATTTGATGGTTATTATTATGAAGATATAGTTCCTAAAAATTATCAAGATCGGGATAAAATGCCCTTTGCAAAAGTTTACTTCAAAAAATACACTATTAATATAGATTTGTCTAAACTTAATACAGTAGATGTAGATAAAGAACAAATAGCTAATACAAGTGCAATGTTAACATTCAAAGAGTTAAAATATTCTATAGATTCATTAACGACTAATTTCAATAGAGAATTAGCGTCAATGTCTGAAAATTCATATCAAAGATTAGGCGTTAATACAAATACAATTGCAGATTCTATTGTTTCAAAAAAATCAAAAACCCCAGAACTAACAAGTTTTTTGACTAAAGACGAAAAATCAAGAATTTTAGATATTGCATTAAGTGATGCCAAAAGTTCACATCAAACTTCAGAAATGAATGATATGATGTTTAAATTAGTAAAAAAAGAAATTAACAATCATTCCATTGCAATGCATGAAAAGTTTGTGATTGGTTTCTCCTGTTTGTTAATGTTTTTTATAGGGGCACCATTGGGAGCCATCATAAGAAAAGGAGGATTAGGATTGCCAATAGTGTTTGCTATGCTTATTTTTATTACTTTTCATTTCTTAAATACATTTGGTAAAAAATTAGCGCAGGAATCAGGAACAACGCCCTTTATAGGAGCTTGGATTGCTACAATAGTGCTTACGCCCTTGGCTTTTTATTTGACAAGAAAAGCTTTAAATGATAGTGGAGATATTAATTTTGATGGAATTATAGAGCCATTACAAAAAGTATATAATAAAATTTTTAAACGAAATAAAACAGAATAAATGGCAGCTCAAATTATAAAGTTAAACACCATAGAAGAAGCCATAGAAGACATTCGTCAAGGTAAAATAATCATTGTGGTTGATGATGAAGATCGAGAAAACGAAGGAGATTTTTTAGCCGCTGCCGAAAAAATTACGCCAGAAATGGTTAATTTTATGGCTACTCACGGACGAGGATTGATATGCGCACCACTTACCGAAAGCCGTTGTAAAGAATTAGAACTTCGCCCAATGGTTTCTAATAATACGGATCATATGGAAACCGCATTTACGGTTTCAGTCGATTTGAAAGGAAATGGAGTAACAACAGGCATTTCTGCATCAGATCGAGCAAAAACGATATTATCATTAGTAGATTCAAAAACGAAACCATACGAATTAGCAAGGCCCGGACATATTTTTCCATTAGTAGCAAAACAAGGAGGTGTTTTGAGACGTACAGGTCATACCGAAGCGGCTATTGATTTTGCTAGATTAGCAGGATTTAAACCAGCAGGAGTTATTGTTGAAATCATGAATGAAGATGGTTCAATGGCTCGATTACCAGAGTTGGTTGATGTAGCAAAAAAATTCAATTTAAAATTAGTTTCCATTGAAGATTTAGTAGCTTATAGAATGCAGCATGACAGTTTGATTATCAAAAAAGAAGATTTTGAGATACAAACACGTTTTGGAAATTTTAGACTTCGTGCCTATGAGCAAACTACAAATAAACAAATACATATCGCATTAACTAAGGGTACTTGGAATAATGGAGAGTCAGTATTAACTAGGATTAATTCTTCACAAGTCAATAATGATTTGCTGGGAACATTAACAAATAATGCAGATAAGCAACTAGATGATATGTTCAAAATAATAAATGAGCAGGGACAAGGCGCAGTAATTTTCATCAATCAAGATATGCAATCTGTTAATCTTTTAAGTCGAATTTCAGAATTAAAAGAATTGCAAACAAAAGGCGAAATGAAAGCGCCAAAAATTGTAATTGATAGTAAAGATTTTGGTATAGGAGCTCAAATATTGCACGATATTGATATTTCTAAAATAAGATTGGTTTCCAATACGGCCGAAAAGTCAAAACGAGTAGGAATGATTGGATATGGATTAGAGATTATGGAGTATGTAAATTATTAATGAATTATACTTTGTAAATCATACAAAATGAAATAGTTAAAAAATAAATATTTTTTATTGTAAAAAAATTTTGTAAAAAACAAAAAAGCTTACTATATTTGCACTCGCAATACAGCAATGTATGTGACGCTCACTGGAGAAATGGCAGAGCGGTCGAATGCGGCAGTCTTGAAAACTGTTGACTGTCACAGGTCCGGGGGTTCGAATCCCTCTTTCTCCGCCAGTAGAAATACAAATTGAATTAAAACCCTTTAAATCGTATGATTTAAAGGGTTTTTTCGTTTACAACACCTTCAAATTATTCATTAATGCGTGAACCTAAAGGGATAAAATCGGTTACCCTAAACTATCC
>NZ_JANOQD010000078.1:0-3730 GCF_031422135.1 Flavobacterium sp.
AGCACGTAGGTATAAAAAAGGCATTATTTTGCCATAATACATTTTCCAGCTTTTACTTCGTTTTTCTTGTTTTAATTTAGGGCTATTTTCTAACACATTTTGAGTTTCTAACACCATCATTTCTTTTGCTCTTTTACGGTACAAATCCTGCCTTGTTACAAAAACTACCATTTGTTGGGCGGTAGTTGCCGATTGTTGATTTAAACAAGCAATTGCTAATTTTTTCAGCATTTCGGGGTTTGTGATATGATAAAACTCCCAAAGTTGCATGTTGGAACTATTTGGCGCTAAAGTTGCTAATTGAATACAATGTTTCACTTTTTCGGCATCAATGGGCTGTTTTTTGTAATGCCTCACTGAGCGTCTGTAATTTATTATTTCTTCTAAAGTCATTTTTAATTGTGGATTAATTTATTTAAGCCATATAAAGTTCTATTATATTTATTTTGTGTTATTCAATTAATTTACCTTAAAATCATTTTTGTTTTTCTCCTAATTCCATAACTTCTTTCAACCATTTTTCCCGTTTTCCATCATTAGATGATTTTATAGGTGAAAAAACACTAATTTTTACTGGCTTTATACCGCAAAATTCTAATACGCCAATTTTTATAGCGTTGTGTCCTGGACTTCTGTTTATAAACCAATAATACCAACTTGGCGTGTCCATTGTTACAATTAGCCTAGCCGTTTTTCCTTTTAATAGTTTGTCCCAAAAAGGCGAATTTTCACGGTATTTAAAAGCAAAATTAGGTACAAACACCCTATCAATAAAACCTTTTAAAAGTGCTGGGAAAGTTGCCCACCAATTTGGGTATACAAAAACAAAATGATCTGCCCATAAAATATCTTTCTGAACTGCTAGTAAATCAGGTTCAAGTTCGCTTATTTTTCTATATCCAAAAGTAAGAATTGGATTGAATTTTAAATCAATCAAATGAACTAATTTAACATTGGCATTGGCCTTATCAGCTCCCATTTTATAACTTTCGGCTAATGCAAAACAAAAGCTCTCTTTGTCAGGATGTCCGTTGATGATTAAGATGTTTTTCATAGTAGTACAATTTAATTTTAAAAATCAGGAATTTAAAAATTCAAGTAAATCACTATTCAATTTATCCTTATCAGTATAAAATAAGCCATGTGGCGCCTCATCATAAATAATAAATGTATTGTTGGCAATTAACTGTGCTGTTTTTTCAGATGAAATTTCAATAGGTACAATTTTATCCGCATTGCCATGAATTATTAATGTAGGCACTTTAATTGTAAGTACTTCTTTTCGGAAATCAGCACCCGAAAAAGATTTGGCACATTCTGTGGTTGCATGTGCCGAAGCAAAAGAGGCGAGCATTCTATAATATTCTAATAATGGTGAGCTTATAACATTATTAATGAAACCAACACCAAAAAAGTTTTTGCCGAAACCGTCCAGAAACCCAATTCTGTCTTCCATAATTGCCTGTTGTGTTGCCTCATTTTTTTCTTTAGTACGACCATCTGGATTATCGTCACTTTTCGCCAAATACGGAATTATCGAAGATACAAGTACTGCTTTTGAAACATTTTGACCAGCATATCTGCTGAAATAACGAACCACCTCGCCGCCACCCATAGAAAAGCCAACCAAAGTTATATTTGTTAATTCCATTTGGTCGATTATCGATTTTAAATCATCGGTTAACGTGTCATAATCATAGCCATTCCAAGGTTGCGAGGATTTTCCAAAACCTCGTCGATCATAGGTTATCACTCTGTAATTATTGGCTACCAAATTTTCGATTTGATATTCCCACATTTCGTTAGAAAGTGGCCAACCGTGTATTAAAATTACAGGAGCTCCAGTACCATAATCCTTGACATATAACTTTACGTTTGGTGCAGTTTCGATAAATTTATCTGTGAATTTTTCTTTTACTGAAAAAACGAAATTATTTGTTGACTCGGTCTTATTTAATTGTATATTTTCCATTTTTTTGATGATTGTTAATTATAAATTGTACACATATTTATACGATGGTCTTTTCAACTTCATTAACTTCTATGATGTTAAATATAGGTTGATGATCTACCTTTATATTTAAAGAATTGGCAACAAAACAAAATTCGTTTGCTTTCTTGTGTAATTCTGTGGCTTTTTCAATCATAGCTTTTTCGGTGATCGTTATGGTAGGACTTAGCGTAATCGATGAAAACTTTCCATTTCCGTCTTCGGTTTCTTCTAATATAGCTGTTGCATTATCCACATAATCAGTAACAATAATTTTGCTTTCGGCACATAAGTGCAAATACCAAAGCATGTGGCAAGATGATACTGATGCCAACAAAAGTTCTTCAGGATTGTGTTTGGTTTTATCCCCACGAAATTCTGGATCTGATGAGCCAAAAATATCGGCTTTATTTTCGATTTGAATGTTGTAACTTCTTTCAAAATCTTTGTAATTTGATGTTCCTGTTCCTTGATTTCCAGTCCATTTTGTAGACAACTTGTAATTATGTAATGTACTCATAATATTATTTTTTAGTTTTTCATTTAATCCTAATGATTTTTTTTCCACTCTTTGGATTTATTCCTCCTGCTTTCCCAGTTTTGCTATCTTGTGTTGCTTTTGATAATTTAAAATATACCATAATCTTACAGTAGTAGTTATTTAGAAGATTTTTTATCTGGAACACAATTTGGCACTTGCTTTCCGTTTTTTTCTTTCATTCCAATTTGTTTGTAGCCTTTCCAACAAGGATCATCAGGTTTTTTATCGGTCGATTTTTTGCTTGGTTTTTTTCTAGTTGCCATCATTTTTATTTTTTAGTTTTTTTATCCAACCCTTCGGCTTCGCTCAATGCGATGGCAATGGCTTGTTTTGGATTGGTTACAATGACATCACTTTTGCCAGAGTGCAAATCGCCTTCTTTGAATTCGTGCATTACTTGGGCTACTTTTGCTTGATGCGGTGATTGTTTTTTCTTTTTCATAATAAATATATTTTTTAGTTAAAATTATTAGCATTAAAAATTTTTATCAATTACTTGAGTTTGCTGTGTGAATATTTTACTAAGGCCACTAGAAATACCCCTCCAATAATGTTACCTAATGTAGAAATACCTTGAAATTTTAGAAAATCGACTCCTGTAATTTTATTTGCTTCACTAAAAAAAGCCATCAAAACTTCTATTGATCCAACAATACAGTGGTGCAATCCTGCAATGCTAATAATGAATGTTATTAAAAATATCATCACCACACGACTAAAGGTGTCTTGTGCGGAACTTAACAGCCAAGAAAGCGTACCCATGAGCCAACCTGCAATGATACTACTAACTAATATTTCACTACTACTGTACGAAATCATTTTTTCTGAAACAAAATAGAAAAAATTAGGGCTTATTAAATGTTTGCCTTCATTAAATTGAAGAATGATGAAACCAAAAATATACCCGCCGAGCAAGTTGCCTAAGTAAATAATAATCCATAGATTAATTAAACTTTTAAGGGTAGCCTCTCTATTTAAAACAGGTATAGTAGCCAAAGTTGTATGCTCTGTAAAAAGTTCAGATCTGCCAATTATTACAAAAATATATCCTATTGGATATGTCATATCCTAAAATACGTTGACCTTTTTTTAGGTTAATAATTGATTCAAATTTAAACTTAATTGCCGGAACATTGATAAGTTTTTTAAAAAATTCCCTTCGGGTTTTAAAAACTTATCAACATTCCTACGATGCAAAA
>NZ_JANOQD010000079.1:0-7951 GCF_031422135.1 Flavobacterium sp.
TAACGGATATAATACTTGTGCTACTTTTTCGGCAAGTTCATTAATAATGGAATCGGCTTCTTTGTTATCGAAAAAGATTGTTGAAGTTCTGTTTATCTCAAATAAAAAATGTTGTTGGGGAAGTTTTTCTATGCACTCAACGCTTACTTCATAATCCATTGTGGTTGCTTCTTCGCCAGTTGTTGAAGTGCAAGATATGCCGTAATACGATTTACTTTTTGTAGGTTTTAATCGTAAAATCGAGCCTGATTCTAACGGTGCTCGTGGCACATTTTTAAGGTCTTTTTCGTCAAAATGAGGTTGCATAAAAAGGTGTGTCAAGCCTTTTGGGAGTTCGTGTATAATAGTTTCTTCGTCATTTGCTATTATGTTGTGAAATCCTACGAGTTGTTGTTTATCGATTCCTAGTAATTTTGTTAAACTCTCAACGGTTTCGTTTGGTAGTAATTCGTAACTGCTATAACTCGATTTGTCTGTTAGGTAATAATTGCGTGGCATTTTTCTTTACGTTATTTTTCTTTTTTAATTTGTTTCTTTTTAGCGGAATGTTGCGAAAAAGGGTATCATATAACGTCTCGTGGCTTTGCGATGGTGGGGTTAAGAAAGCCTTAACATTGGATTAAAGACTGAAAATAAAAAGTACAAAACCAATATTGAATTAAGCCCTAAAACCCCACTATCGCAAAACCGCTGTTGTGTGTTGCCGCAACTTGGTATGGTGTTCTTTTTTAGATAATATCACTTTTTCCATAGGTTATTATTAAGTTTCCGTAAGATGCTATTTTTCTTCCGTAAGATGTTATTTTTCTTCCGTAGGTTACTATTGAACTTCCGCCTGACAATATAAACCTAAAGTAAGAGACGATTTTTCTTGCGTCTCTTACTATTTTATTACTCTAGGTTTTTATTACTCTTCTGTAATATACTATGCCTTTTCCGTATGATGATTTTGCATTTTAGTAAGACGTTATTTGGCTTCCGTATTTTATTTTTTGATTTGGCTCGTTTGTAAATTATTATTGAGTTTTGACGATACTTTATTGAAACTAAATTGTTCTTGTTTTGGCTTATCGGTTTTGAGAAAGTTTTGGGCAATTTTAGCAATACTTATTACTTGGTCATATATTTGATTGAATGCTGTGATTGCTTCGGCTGTGATTTCTTTTTTGGTTCCTTTGAATGCTTCTTGTGTAATATTTGCAGTTTTTAGGGTATTTGCGTAACTGATGATTTTATCTAAAGTTTCTTGCGCTGTTCCTTTTTCGACTATTTCGGTTGATAGTGTTGTGGTAAGGTTTAATTTGAATTGGTACAATAGGTTGATTAGTGCTTCTTGGTCACCTTTTTGCGAGGATTTATGGTTTGCTGTGAATCCTAATTGTGTTAATATTTCGTTTTTGTGTGTTGCTTCCTTTTTGAAATCTTGTTCGATTTGTACTTTTACTTCTGCAAGATTGAGTAGGGCTTCGGACTGAATACTTAATACAACTTGGGTTGCTTGGCGCATTTCTCTAGCGGCATCTTTACCAAGATAAGTGTCAGTTGTGGTTTCGATTTGGGCTTTTATGGTTTCAAAAAATGGGTCTGCCCATATGCTTCTTTTGGCTTGTAGTATTGCTTTGTTGGCGATGGCATTTTCGATTATGGTACTTGCTGTTACGAGCATTTCGACATCTTTTACTTTGTATTTCCTTGTTACTGGTGTTGTCATTTTTATGTTTCTTAAAAGTTTATAATTTCAAATATATTGATTTTTGATTTATATACTTTATAGTTTAATAAGTTTTTTAAACTTTGTTATAGAATTATCTAATAATTTCCAAAGGCATTCCTTTTTGCTTTCTGTGAAAATAAATAATTAAACTTATACCTAGACTCTTTTCGTTTTTAACTTTGGGCTCGTATTTGAATCCTGGCAGTTCGAATGGTAACACAATACTTGCAAGTTTTCCATTTGCGTATAGTTTTAATTTGTACAAATCATCAGGTAAAGCAACTAAATCTTTAAATTTTGCTATCAATATAATCTTTAGCGGTATGCATTCCAATTTTTGCTTTTTTCATAACATATTGTACAGCTTCTAATTTTTTACCTTCTAACAGTAGTTTGTCAATTTCTGCATTATCAATCAATTTTTCAAAATGATTATTTTCAACTTGATTATGTGTATTCTTTTCTGTCATAAATTTATCAATAATTATTTTAGCAGAGAGTAAATCAATGTTTGTAGTTTCTATGAGATATTTTACAGCTCGAAATTTTTCACCTGAATCTAAAATTTGCATTAATATTGTTTTTTCAACCCTAATATTGTTTACAATTATTGTAGTCTCTTGGTCTATAAAATCAAATAGTTTTGAATATTTTATAGAGTTACTATTTTTAGAAGTGTAGTTGTAACTATTTTTTGGATTAGTAAAACTTACAAAAAATGAAAAAATGAAATCTTTAAGTAATAACGATGGGATAGCAATAAAAGCGATGGGTATTAACCATCCATAAAATGGAACTTCTGCTTTTGTAGTAATCATAAAGTACAATGTAATTATACCAATACTCAAAAATAGTATAAGTGCTAGTATCATAATTACATTTATTTTTTTCATTTCTTTAGAATTAAGTTTAATATTTATCTAATTATTTCCAATGACATTCCTTTTTCTCTTCTATGAAAGTAGATATTAAGACTAAATCCCATTGCTTCCTCGTCTTGAACTTTTGGGTCGTATCGAAAACCTGGCAATTCATAAGGCATTCTAACACTTGCCAATTTGCCATTAGCATAAAGTTCTAATTTATAAATGCTGTCTGGCAATGCTAAAATATGTTTGTCTTTTGGATGGAATGATGGGTTATCATCTTGAGGTAAATAGAGTAATTTATTTAGCTCTAAATCTCTTCTGCCAAATGCTTTTTTATAACCTATAGCGTCTGAATTTTGATATATTTTTGCAATTTTATCATTCCAAGCAATAATTTCTTTAAACAATTCGTCTTTATCTTCTTTAGATAGATCTACAGAATTCTCCCAACCTTCAATTTTAAATGGAAGTTCGGCTTGAAATATATTTTTTATAACGTAGGTAGGTAATTCTTTTTTGTCTGCAAATGTTATCTCAATTTCTTCCGAAACCAATTCTTGTTGGACATATTCTTGAATGGCTTCAGTTTTGAATATTTTTATTCTTACAAATGCTTTGGATAAAATAGTTGTGCCGTTTTTTAATGGCATAACCACAACTTCAAAATGTTGCAAGCCATTTTTGATAATTGACAAATTTATAGGCCATTCAATTGTGGCGGTACTCATTATATCCTCTTCTCCAATATGTCTATAATTAGGAATGCCATTTACCGAAAGTTCTACCGAACATCTGCTGGATGTTATTTCAGCAACATAATAAGGGTTTTTTATCATTATATTTTAGTTTTATATTTTAAATAGCACCGTCTCTTTTGTATATATCATCTACGGCTCTGTTGTATCGGTCGTATAGCATTTTGGCGGGTAAACCATTCGTTCTTTTAGGATTCCAAAATTCCTTGTTTATATTTCTATTATTAATTTCTATATTTTTATTAGAATCTATTTTTAAATTTTCCAGTAAATACTTTTCGACTATGGCAGGAAGCTCATAGAAGTCTTTGTTTACATCGTCTCTTATTCTTAACTTTTTATATTTTTTATCCTTCATAAAAAAGGAAAATTTATTTAACCACCAAGCATCAGAATTTAATTTCCATTGTGGAGGTTCATTAAAAAAAATAATCCATTCAGCACAATCCCTATCGGTGGTATTTAGGGCAAGTAATATTGTGTCGATTATTGACCATTTAATAATGCATACCATTTCAGATACTGGTTTTGTTATTGTAAAGCCAATATTATCAAAAGCTATTGTGTGTTTATTTTTATCTTGAATTAAATAGTTCATAAATATTTTTTATCTGATTTAAACCAAGGCTCAACTGGTTTTTCAATAATTGTAAATTCTTTTTTGAAGTAGGTATGAAACTGTCTTTTTTGGTTTAATGCAAATACAACAATATTTACTTTCATACCAGTAAACTCTAGTTTATGTTGACTGTACATTCCTTTTTTATCGCCTTTTATGTTGTATGTGTACATTAACCCAGAAATTATACTTCCTTCTCCTTTAAATTTTTCTACTTGTGCTTTATCGGTTGTACCATCACTGGTTACAATTGTTAATGTTACTTTTTCTCTACTTTTGATACCCACTTTTCCTGTCACAGCCGCTTCGAGTTCTAGTTTTTGTTCTCCTGCTTTTAAACCCTCAATTTCGTTGTAGGCTAAATTAAATTCGGCTCTTGCTTGAAACGAAAGTTCAAAAATAATATAAATCTCAATATTTGCTTGTTGAGTAAATGCTTCTAAAAGCCAACTTACTATTTTACCTTGTAAGCCAAAATAAGGAATCAGTGATATTAAATCTACTCCAATTTTAATTCCTGTAATTGGTTTCAAAGCCAAACCGCCTGAATATTCTTTGACAACTTTTGAAGTGTCTATGACTTTTTTGTTAGTTATTCTTAATGCAAGTGCTACATTTGGCGCTTCTAAATCAAAAGTTGCTTTTGGGTATTTTCCTTGTCTAAAAGCCAATGATTCGTTTTCTCTGCCTTTTCCATTAAAATCTTTAGTTAAATCTACTATTGTATTATAGAATCCTATAAGTTCTTTTATTTGGTTTTTTGTAGTACCTAATTCAATCGAAGAGGTAATATTATCTACTTTAACTTTTGCCTGCAATCCAAAACCTAGCCCTCCTTTTTTTTGCTCTAATATTTCTAGTTGACCATCAACTAATTTCATTCCTTTTTCTCCATTATATCCAGTCAAGACATCTCTCTTTCCAATTCGATTCACTCCTCCGTCGCCTGTTTTTACATCTTTAACATTGGTTTCTCGGTTATAACTTTTAAATAATGTCAAAACAAACGCCAATTCTCTTTCAACATTTGGATAAACATTTACGTTAAGAATGCCAGCGGGTTGTGCACAAGTTTTTGCAATAATTTGATATTTAGTTATTGAGTCTGGTATTATAAAAAATAATTCGGGATTAGTACGAAGTAATACAGTATTTGCTTTTGCCATTAAATTAACGGTTACATTTTCGCTGCTAATAACTTCTGCTTTTTGCTTTTCTCCATCTATAAAAATTTCGACTTCTTTTTTATGATTCACTTTAGAGAAACATTGCTTGTTATCAAATTTTTTATAACTTAATTTGAGTTCCTTTTTGGAAGATTCACTAGAGCCTGCAATGGTTTCGTATATTAAAATATTTTTATTTTTTACTGCATCGTATATTTCAGTTTCAAATACATCCTTATTACTGTCTTTGTCAGTAATGATAAGTTTGTCATATCTGCAAGGGGATGCATTATTATGATTCACATTAGGTTTTCCTATTTTATAAGGAGTAATATTTGTAGGCGAAAGAAACGAAGGCATTGCAAAACCATTGCTTACTTGAATAGTGGTGTGTTTTTCGTTATTGCTAATATCTGGAACATAATTGCCTGTATTGGGGTGTTTTATTTTTACATAAAACGATTCGGTGGGTTGTAGTATTTGCCAAAAAGTGGTTTTTACTTCGAGGGTAGTTTTACCATCGACTACGGTCGGTGTTTTTATGGTTGTTACTAATTTGTCGCCTTCTGTTTTATAGATTTCTACCGATAAACCTTTGTAGCCGTTGAGCCCTTCGGTTGCTAAATCAAGGAAAATAGTTGTGCCAAATGAAACTTGACTTGTTATAGCTGACCCTTTTGGGGCAGTACTCCATTGTGCTTTTGTAATTATGGAGGTGCAACTTCCCATTACATACAGCCCAATTTCTCTAACGTCGGTCTTGCCTGAAAGACTGGCTTCGAGATAATAGGGATAAGCTCCGCAAAGGTGTTTTGGAATAGTGAACTTAAAGTTTTGACTTGCGGGAACAACTAATTTACCTATTACTTTTCGGGCTGGTGTTTGCCATATCCAAGTAACCCCTTTTTGTTTATCGGCTTCCGTGGTTTCGGCTTCCCACTGGGTAACACCAAATACAATTGGCTCATTTGCTAGGGCAATAATTTTTGTTTTTCTAGATATTTTCATATCTATTTTTCCGCTTTGATAATCTATTTTTTTTACTCCTTTTGCCATTATTAGGTTTTTTTATTATTCGGCTACTGCTTGCAATCCTTCGTTTTTTGCTTCTTCTTCCATTTCGTCCAAGTTTGTCATTGGATTGAGTTGGCTTTGCACGTCTTTGTCGGCATTTTTTGCATTCTGCTGGTTGGGTTCGGCTTTTTGACCGTGTTTTGCAATTTCGATACAATCAGGTCCTCCAATAGGACAAGTGGCTTTACTGTCTTCTAATAATGGATTGCCTTTGTTTTCTTCGTAGGTTACTTCTTCATAAGCACCTGACCATTTTGTAATTGTTGCCATACAAGGATTGTAACTTGTTCCGTTGGGTTGCATTTTGCAATTGCCAAAGGTATTTTTTTCGAGGGTTTGCCCGATTTCCATTGTGGTAGCAATGAGTTTTTTACTTCCGTCTTTATCGTTGGCAAATGCTTTGGTTTGCGAGAGTACTTTGAGTTTGTCGGTTTGTGGGGCTACGCTATGTTTGCATTTGCAAGTTGCCCCTTGTACTACTACGTGTTTTTCACTCATTGTTTTGTTTTTTTAGTTTGTTAAGGCTACTATAACTTCAATTTTTTTTGGTTTGTCTAGCAATACTGAACATTGTAAAAATAGTGATTCTATGGTATTGTTTTTTGAATTTATAAAATATCTTGAAGTAAATGTTCCTTGTGCTTTTACGGCTTGAGGATTTGAGAAACTATAATTGGGAAATGGCAAGCCATTTTCTATATCTGCTTTAGAACGTTCTTCGTTTAGGATTCCGTTTTGCTCTACAATAACTTGGTTAAATTCGTCTAAATACTCATCGGTGGTTTGTTCGACTTTATAAACCAATGGTTTAATTTTGGGTAAGATGGGAAATGTGATACTGTTTTCAAATTTTAAAAATGGTGTGTAATTGATGTAGATGCCACCAAAAAAACTACTCAAAAACCAATCTGATTCTAAAGAAATTTGTAAACTGCTTTCGTTTTCTAGAGTTTTATCTGTTAATTCTAAATAGTCATTTACCCAGTTGCCACTGTGGTATTCTAGAATTTCTTTTTTTGATTTTTCCCAACGCTTTTTAATTTCGTTAAAGTTGTGTATGCCAATGTATTTGCCTTCCTCATTGACTACTATTTGTAATGGATAAATGTTTTGGGTTACTTTTTCTGCCAATTCATCAAGCATATAATTGGGTTCTTCATCATTAATGAATATTTCACTTTTGTTGATTTCGTAAACAAAGTAGCCGTTGCTTTTTTGTTTGCATTCTAGACTTATTTTACAGGATATGGTATTTGTAATTGAATCCTCAGTTATGATGTTATAATTCACATTATAATTTACTTTTTTGTCGGTTGGTTTGGCTCTTAAAGTGTATCCCGATTCAAAAGTTGTCATAGGATGTAATTCTTTTCTGAACTTGCGTATGTGTGGATAAACAAGTAGTTCAGTTATATGAGTTGGGAAGTTATGACCAATTGTGTCATTCCAATTGCAACAAGAGTTGTGAAATCCCCTAACTTCAAAAGGGGTTATTCCTAATTCTACGGCGACACTATCGACAGTATCTCCTTTTTTTAATTTGTGTATTCGGTATTTTTCCAAAGCCTCGTCTTTTTACGTTGTTTTTTTGCGTTTCGATTCCAGTTTGTGTAGTGTCATATCCTAAAATACGTTGACCTTTTTTTAGGTTAATAATTGATTCAAATTTAAACTTAATTGCCGGAACATTGATAAGTTTTTTAAAAAATTCCCTTCGGGTTTTAAAAACTTATCAACATTCCTACGATGCAAAA
>NZ_JANOQD010000080.1:0-12566 GCF_031422135.1 Flavobacterium sp.
CAGCAGGTACGGCAGATTATACGGTAACGACTACTACGGTAACCATCCCAGCAGGACAAACCTCCATCACGGTGAATGTACCGACAACGGATGATACCACAGGAGAACCAACCGAAACCTTTACGTTAAACGGAACGGTAACGAGTGGCAACACGAGCAACACGAACCCAGTAGGTACAGGAGAAATCACCGATAACGATAGTCCAGTAGTAACAATCACAGGACAAACAGTAACCGAAGGCACCGACGTAGTATTTACTGTAGCGTTAAGCAACCCAAGTGCTGTAGCCACTACCGTAGATGTAGTGACGACAACAGGTACAGCAGGTACAGCAGATTATACGGTAACCACTACGACCGTAACAATACCAGCGGGACAAACATCAGTAACGGTGAGTGTACCGACAACGGATGATACGACAGGGGAACCAAGCGAAAGCTTCACGTTAAACGGAACCGTAACTTCAGGCAACACGAGCAATACGACCGCAGTAGGAACAGGAGAAATCACCGATAACGATAGTCCAGTAGTAACAATCACAGGACAAACAGTAACCGAAGGCACCGCCGTAGTATTTACTGTAGCGTTAAGCACATCAAGTTCAGTAGCCACGACAGTAGATGTAGTGACCACTACAGGAACAGCAGGTACTTCAGATTATACTGTAACCACTACGACCGTAACAATACCAGCGGGACAAACATCAGTAACGGTGAGTGTACCAACGACCGATGATACCACAGGGGAACCAAGCGAAAGCTTCACGTTAAACGGAACCGTAACTTCAGGCAACACGAGCAATACGAATCCAGTAGGAACAGGAGTAATAACTGATAACGACCCAATCACGGTAACCATAGTTGGACAAACGGTAACCGAAGGTACTGATGTAGTGTTCACCGTAGAATTAAGCAATCCAAGTTCTGTAGCCACTGTAGTAGATGTAGTTACTACGACAGGTACAGCAGGTACAGCAGATTACACGGTAACGACTATCACGGTAACGATACCAGCGGGACAAACCAGTGTAACAGTGAATGTACCTACTACAGTAGATTTCTTACTAGAGTTAACAGAGAACTTCACGTTAAACGGTACAGTGACTAGTGGCAATACGAGCAACACAACAGCTGTAGGAACTGGAATTATTTTAGACAATCCACCAACTATTAATGCAGAAAATGATTCAGTAGGATTAGTAGATGGATCAGTTGGAGGAGTTGCAGGAAATGTACTTGATGACAATGGAAATGGAATAGATACATCAAATGGAAATTCTATTAATATAGCTGAAATAGTTATAAGAATTGTTACGCCAGCGACACCAATTGTTGTAAATTATCCAGTACCAACGATAGATCTTGTTACAGGTGATATTGTAATTCCAGCTGGAACTCCAGCAGGAACGTATACTATAGTGTATCAAATATGTCAAGTTTTAAATCCGTCTATTTGTGATACAGCAACAGTAACTATAGTTGTAGTGCCAGAAAATGAAATTGGTATTTACAATCACATTACACCAAATGGAGATGGAGATAATGAGTTTTTCTTCATAGATGGTATTGAGAATTTCCCTAACAATACAGTAGAAATTTACAACCGTTGGGGAGTGTTAGTTTACGAGGCTAATGGATACAATAATGCCAATTTTAAATTTGTAGGAACATCCAATGGAAGAGTTACCGTTCAAGTGAATGCTGATTTACCAGAAGGCACCTATTATTATATACTGCGTTATGTAAATAAAGCAGGAATAACCAAAGAGAAAGCAGCATACTTGTATATTAATAGATAAATAAAGATTTCCCCGAGTTAGTAACTCGGGGACAATTAAAACAAAATAAATATGAAATTAAAATTAATTATATTCGGATTTATACTATTAAGTGCCGTTGGTACTGCCCAGCAAGAAGCGCAGTATACACAATATATGTATAACACAGCCAATATTAATCCCGCTTACGCAGGGTCACGAGGTGTATTGAGTGTCTTAGCGATGCACAGAACACAATGGGTTGGATTAGATGGTGCACCAACGACCAACACCATAACAATGCACACGCCAGTAAGTGAGAGAATAGGCTTGGGACTTTCATTAGTAAATGATGAATTAGGACCATCTGATGAAAATACATTTTCAGTAGATTTAAGTTATAATGTACCTACATCTGAGAGCTTTAAATTAGCTTTTGGAATAAAAGCGACTGCAAATCTATTTAATGTAGATTTTGGAAAATTAAATACATTTACAACGGCAGATCTTCTTAATAATAGACAAAACATAGACAATAGATTTTTTCCTAATGTTGGAGCAGGGATATTTTGGTATTCAAATAAAACTTATTTAGGAGTATCCATTCCTTATATGTTAGAGCGAAAGTATTATGATAATGATGTCCAATTTACGGCAAGTGAAAGAATGCACATACACGCCATAGGAGGCTATGTGTTTGACTTGAGTAATAATCTTAAATTCAAACCCGCAGCACTTGTAAAACTGGTAAAAGGAGCTCCACTTCAAGTTGACTTGTCAGCTAATTTTTTATTCAATGAAAAATTCACTTTAGGCGCAGCCTATCGATGGAGTGCAGCGATGAGTGTGCAAGCAGGTTTCCAGATATCAGATTCTTGGTTGATAGGGTATGCCTATGACAAAGACACGACGCGATTAGGAAGTTTCAATTCAGGATCGCACGAAATATTTTTGCGTTACGAGTTATTCAAAAGCTATTCAAAAGTAGTCTCACCAAGATTCTTCTAACCCAACGAACGACAACCACTATGAAAAATATATTAAAAACACTACCCTTATACCTATTAGTTAGTTTTAGTGTTACAATAACAGCACAAAACATCGAAAAAGGAGACAAGCAATACAAGGATTTAGCCTATGTAGATGCCATAAAAACATACGAGCGAATAGCAAACAAAGGCTACAAATCAGTAGATTTGTTTCAAAAGTTAGGCAACTCGTACTATTTTAACGCCAAGTTAAAAGAAGCCAATGTGTGGTACAAAGAGCTCTTTGCGATGAACGAAAAAGTAGAGCCAGAATACTACTATCGTTATTCGCAAACTTTAAAATCGGTAGAAGATTATACCAATGCTGATAAATATTTAGAAAAATTTTACAGTATGTCCTCTGCAGACAGTCGAGCTAGTATGTTTAAGAATCAAAAAAACTACAAAGAAGTCATTGCAAAAAACTCGGGACGGTATGAAATAAAAAATACAGAGATTAATTCCAGATTATCCGATTATGGAGCTGCATTTTATAACGACCAAGTTATTTTTGCTACCTCAAGAGATACTGTAGCGACAGCTAGAGTAAGCACAAAGTGGACCAAAAATTCCTTTTTAAATCTCTATTCAGCAGAAAGAGCTGAGGACGGTAGTTTAAGCAATGCTAAGAAGTTTTCAAAATCAGTGAATTCAAAATTTCACGAAGATTCCCCAGTATTTACCAAAAATCAAAAAATAGTTTATTTTACTAGAAACAATTATACGAAAGGGAAAGTAGGAAAAGATGCAGAAGATGTTATTTTGTTAAAATTATACAGAGCCAGTTTAGTCGAAGACAAATGGATTGATGTGGTAGAAGTCCCTTTTAATAGTGACAACTATAGCATAGCCCATCCAGCGTTGAGTCCAGATGAAAAAACCTTGTATTTTGCATCCAATATGCCAGGAACCAAAGGAATGTCTGATCTATTTAAAGTAGACATTACGGGCGATAACACCTATAGCACACCAGTGAATTTGACAGGAGCATTAAACACCGAAGGAAGAGAAACCTTCCCGTATATAACAGAAGATAACGAATTGTATTTTGCCTCAGACGGTCACCAAGGATTAGGAGGATTAGATGTTTTTGTAACCAAACTGGGCAAAGACGGAATGCCAGCAGGAATCATCAACGTAGGAGCGCCTATAAATGGACCTATGGACGATTTTGCTTTCATTATCGACAAGAAGAATAACTCAGGGTATTTTTCGTCCAATCGAGACGGAGGAAAAGGATTAGACGATATTTATTCGTTTACCGAAACCAAGAAAATAGAATTAGAATGCAATCAAGAACTCATAGGAGTTATTACCAATTCAGAAACAGGTCAAATTTTAGATAACGCCAAAGTAACTTTACTAGACGATAAGTTTATTGAGTTGCAAGTAACTCAATCTGACGAAAAAGGGAATTATAGTTTCAAGGTCGATTGTGACAAGAAATACTATGTTCGAGGGGAGAAAGACGAGTATGATACAAAAGAAGCCATCGTTAGTATACCTAACAAATCAGGTAAGACAGAATTGCAATTGGCCACAGCCAAAAAAATAAGAGAAATAAAAGTTGGTACAGATTTGGCTAAAGTACTCGACATTCCGATTATTTATTTCGATTTAGATAAGTCATTTATCCGTCGTGATGCAGCATTAGAACTGGAAAAAGTACTGGATGTGATGGAGTTAAATCCAGGAATAACTATCGATGTGAGATCCCATACTGACAGCCGTCAAACGTTTCAATACAATGAAAGTTTATCTGATAGAAGAGCCAAATCAACCATCGCTTGGTTAATCAAAAAAGGCATTAAAGCCAACAGATTAAAAGGACAAGGTTATGGTGAGACCCAACTGGTAAACCAATGTGCAGATGGAGTGGAATGTTCCGAAGAGGAGCACCAACGCAACAGACGAAGTGAGTTTATTGTAGTCAAAATGTAAGACAGTAATTTTATATCTAAAGCATCTATGTAAAGTAGGTGCTTTTTTTTCGTATAAAATTTTGTTAATACACATCGATATAGTTGTATAATCTTTCTGAATTGTTATTTTTGTTCGCTATTACAGTTTGCTCACATTTTTGAAAAATAAAAGTATATTAAAATAAAAAATAAGAATGAAAATTGACAAAATAATTTTAGGTTTCGCATTGATAGTGAGTAGTTTAACTTTTGCTCAAAATGAAAAGAAAGAAATTCTATTCACAATAAACGATAAGCCCTATTATACGGATGAATTTTCTAGAGTTTATAATAAAAATATTGATTTAGTTAAAGACGAATCACAAAAAGATTTGAATCAATACCTAGAATTATTTTTAGGATATAAGCTTAAAATTAATAAGGCAAATCAACTTGGATTACAAAACAATCCCAAATATATCAATGAATTAAAATCTTACAGAACCCAACTGTCTAAAAACTACACCTCGGATGTTAAAGTTACAAAAGCTTTAATAGAAGAAGGATATAACAGGTCTCAAAAAGAAATTCGTGCATCACATATTCTAATTATGGTGGACGAAAATGCTGCTCCAGAAGACACGCTGAAAGCTTATAATAGAGCATTAGATATTAGAAAAAAAGCTATGTCTGGACAAAAATTTGAAGATCTTGCTGTACAATTTTCAGAAGATCCTTCAGCTAAAGAAAATAAAGGAGATTTAGGATATTTTTCAGCTTTTAGAATGGTTTATGCATTTGAATCAGCTGCGTTTAAAGCAAAAAAAGGCGAAACTACAATGCCAACTAGAACTCGTTTTGGATATCATCTAATTAACATTGTTGATACACGTGACAATCGTGGTGAAATTACCGTTTCGCATATAATGATTTTGAAACCTACAAGTGCTGATAAAACGGAAGTGGATAAAGCAAAAACAACAATTCAAGATGTATATTCTAAAATCAAACAAGGTGAAAATTTTGAAAGTTTAGCAAATCAATTTTCACAGGATAAAAATTCTTCACAAAAAGGCGGATTATTGCCTCGTTTTGCTTCAGGACAACTAAGTTCAGAAGAATTTGAAAACACAGCTTTCGGATTAACTACACCAAATACCTATTCAGAGCCTTTTGAAAGTCAGTTTGGATGGCATATTGTGAAGTTAATTGAAAAACATCCCATAAAAAAACTTGAGGAAATGGAGCGTGAATTGGATGCGAAAATCAGAAAATACGACCGTTCTCGTTTACTAACCAATTCGCTAACTGCAAAAATTAGAACAAAATATGCAGCAAAACGTGATGAGAAATTATACGAAAAAATAAAAAGCTTAGTGACGGATAAATTTTATACTGTAACTTGGAAGCAGCCTGAAGACATAAAAGAGTTTGAAGGTAATTTAATGACAATTGAAGATTACGGTGTTAAAGCAACTTTGTTTTTGTCAGAACTAGAATCCCAACAAAAATCAAAAATTAAAATTAAACCAATAGGTAAAGTTGTAGATTACATCTATAAAAATTTTGAAGATGCTCAATTAAATAATTTCTATAACGACAATCTAGAAAAAGAATTTCCTGATTTTGCAAATGTAATAGAAGAATATCGTGATGGATTATTGCTATTTGATCTTATGGAAAAAGAAATCTGGGAGAAAGCAAAGCTAGACACATTAGGCTTGAAGAATTATTACAATACCAATATAAATAAATACCAATGGAAAAAAAGAGCGGAAGTTTTAATCGCTTCCTCTACAAAAGAAGACATTGTCTCAAAAGCAAGAAAGCTTTTGAAAAAAAATAAAGAAGTTGACTTCATCAAAGAAAGTTTAAATACGAAAGATGTTGTAAATGTGATGATTAAAAAAGAAATGCTTGAAGAAGGAGCTGAGAATTTTCCGAAAAATGTAGTGATGAAACCAGGTGTTTCGGAAACCTATAAAGAGGCAGACTTTTATTTTGTGAACAGTGTTATAAAATTGATTCCAGCTTCAGCAAAAACACTGGAAGAAACCAAAGGAAGAGTGATAAATGATTACCAGCAATACCTAGAAGACAATTGGGTAGGAGATCTAAAAAAAGAATTTAAAGTAACTGTAAATCAAGAGGTTTTCGAAAGATTGAAAACTACAATGAAAAAATAAATAATGCCAATAAATAATTTTAAAATGAATATTCTAAGTAAAAAAATAAATTTAATTCTTGCGCTTTTTATAGTAACTATTTCAGTTTCTGCACAAGTTAAGAAACAAAAAATAGATGGAGTTATAGGAGTTGTAGGCGACTATATTATTCTAGATTCTGATGTAGACAAAACTTTTTTAGAACTTAAAAGCCAAGGAATTGATACTAAGGATATCCAGCGTTGTCAAATGTTTGGAAAGTTGTTGGAAGATAAATTGTATGCGCATCAAGCCATTCAAGACAGTATTGTTATTAAAGACGAAGAAGTTAATTCAAAATTGGATGAGCAAGTAACTTATATGCTGGAACAATTAGGTTCTATGCAAAAAGTGGTAGAATATTTTAAGAAATCAAGTGAGCAAGAATTTAGAACAGATCTCTTTGAAATCATAAAAGTGAACAAATTAACTGCGGGAATGCAAGCGAAAATTGTAGATGAAGTTATTATAACACCTGAAGAAGTTCGTGATTTTTTCAAAAAAATTCCTAAAGCAGATTTGCCAGTTTTTGGAGCTGAGATGGAAGTAGCACAAATCGTAGTTAAGCCAGTGGTGTCGCAAGAGAATAAACAAGCCGTAATTGATAAGCTTAAAGAAATCAAAAAAGAGGTTGTTGAAGGAGCAAGTTTTTATGGAAAGGCAGTATTGTATTCAGAAGATCCAGGATCAAGTTCAATAGGTGGGTTTTACAAAATGGATCGAAAGACACAATTTGTAAAAGAATTTAAAGATGTTGCTTTTGCTTTGAATGAGGGAGAGATATCAGAACCATTTGAAACTGATTTTGGGTACCACATTATTTTCCTAGAAAAAATTCGTGGACAAGAAATAGATTTACGTCACATTGTAATTTCTCCAAAAGTATCTGACGATGCAATGAAAGCTGCTAAAGAAAAAATTGAAGTGATACGGGAGAAAATTTCAAGTAAAAAAATAACCTTCACAGAAGCTGCTAGAACGCTATCTGATGAGAAAGAAACGCGAAATGACGGTGGAGTTTTAACCAATCCAAAAACACAAGACACTCGTTTTGAGTTGACTAAAATGGATCCTTCTTTATACGGCCAAGTGGCTAATTTAAAAGACAACGAAGTTTCGTCTTCAATAATTGATGAAGGACGCTCTGGTGGAAAATTTTATAAAATAATTACTGTTACGAATCGTTTTGAGGAACACACAGCAGATTATTCAAAAGATTATATACGTTTAAAAGAACTAGCGCTAAAAGAAAAACAAATCAAAGCCATTGCCAAATGGTCTGAAGAAAAAATCAAAGAAACATACATTAAAATCAATGGAGAATACCGTGATTGTGTATTAACAAACAATTGGTTAAAAAAATAATTTTTATTAAAAAATAAAAGAGTTAGATTTATATTTTATAATTCTAACTCTTTTTAATTTTAAAACATATAGTATAATGTCAGATGTAGCTGCAATCCAAAATTTAGTTCAAAGACAAAAAGAACTCAAACAAGAAATAGCTAAAATTATTGTTGGTCAAGATGATGTTGTCAACCAAATCATTTTGAGTATTTTTTCAGGAGGACATTCACTCTTAGTTGGTGTGCCTGGATTGGCAAAAACATTAATGGTAAACACCATTGCTCAAGCATTAGGTTTGGATTTCAAAAGAATACAGTTTACCCCAGATTTAATGCCTTCGGATATTTTAGGAAGCGAAATATTAGATGAGAATCGTAATTTTAAATTTATCAAAGGGCCTATTTTTTCAAATATAATTTTGGCAGATGAAATAAACCGTACGCCGCCAAAAACACAAGCAGCTTTGCTCGAGGCAATGCAAGAAAAATCAGTGACCATAGCTGGAGAAAATCATAAGTTAGCATTACCATTTTTTGTGCTAGCAACCCAAAATCCTATTGAACAAGAAGGAACCTATCCATTGCCAGAGGCACAACTTGATCGTTTTATGTTTGCCATAAAATTAGATTATCCATCCTTTGCTGAAGAAGTGCAAGTGGTAAAAAGCACTACTTCTGATTCTAATGTAAAAGTAAATCCATTATTTACAGCACAAGCAATAATCGATTTTCAACAATTAATTCGTCGTATTCCAGTAGCTGATAATGTCATAGAATACGCAGTCACCTTAGTTTCTAAAACCAGACCTGACAATGCTTTGTCTAACGAGTTTATCAAAAACTATTTAGATTGGGGGGCAGGACCTCGTGCTTCACAAAATTTAATTTTAGGAGCTAAAACTCATGCGGCACTCAACGGGAAATTCTCTCCAGATATTGAAGATGTTCAAGCGGTTGCAACAGGAATTTTACGTCACAGAATCATCAAAAACTACAAAGCTGATGCGGAAGGGATTTCTGAAGAAATGATTATTAAGAAGTTGTTTTAGGAGTAAATGACACATTGGATTTTCTTTATTTTTGAATAAAATGGAAAATAACCAACGAATTTTTGGTTTAGATTTAATGCGAGCTACAGCAATACTAATGGTTTTGTGTTCTCATTCGCTTTGGATTTATCCAGAAAGTTCAAGTTTAGGAAGTCAAATTTTAAAGTTTTTTGGATTTTTTGGTGTCGAAATATTCTTTGTTTTAAGCGGTTTTTTGATAGGTACAATTCTTTATAAGTTATATACACAACAAGATTTTACATTCAAAACGGCAGTTTATTTTATTAAAAGACGAGGTTTTCGAACCCTGCCTAATTATTTTTTAGTACTGTTTTTAAATATAGGTATAGCTGCAATAATTGGTTATTCCGTTCCTGATATTGGGTTTTATTTTTTATTTCTACAAAATTTTTCAAGTACAATGTTGCCTTTTTTTCCAGAATCGTGGAGTTTGTCTGTTGAAGAATTTGCCTATTTGCTAACGCCATTACTATTATTATTTGCATCAGTTTTAGTTAAATCAAATAACAAATCAAAACAGTTTATTTGCGTTGTCTTACTTCTAGTATTTGTTTTTTTAATTCATAAAATTATATATTATTTCAATACTTCAAACACTACTTTAGAACAATGGAATATTTCTCTAAAAGAAGTAGTTATTTACAGAGTAGATTCTATTTTAATTGGAGTTATTGCGGCTTGGGCAAGTTTCAATTTTCCAATTATTTGGCAGAAAAACAAAATAAATTTTCTGTTTCTAGGTTTTTTTGGATTGATGTTGCTTTTTTTTGGAATTGGTTATTTTAAAATTAATATAGAAACAAATTCATTTTTTTGGAATGTTTTGTATTTGCCAATTACATCTATGCTTTTTGCCCTATTTCTTCCATTATTGTCACAATGGGAAGTTGCTCCAAAATGGTTTTTGCGACCAATTACCTTCATCAGTCTAATATCCTATTCCATATACTTATTGCATTATAGTGTTGTTTTGCAATTAATGAAACATTTAATAGACACGAGTTTGTTCACTCCAACCGAATTGAACCTATTTACCTTCACATATATTATTTTTACTTTTATTTTTAGTTGGTTCTTGTATCGATTTTTCGAAACACCAATGACCAAATTGCGTGATTAAATCAATATTTTTCAATTTTTAGACTATAAAATCAATTTTTGATAAAAATAACATCAAAATTTATCTTTTTCGTAAATTGTCTTCTCGGATTAATATATATCATTAAAAAATTTTAAATGATATAACGTTTTCGTAATTTTGCACCACAAACAATAAACCCTATTTATTATGGCTTTTGATATTGAAATGATTCAAAAAGTATACGATTCAATGACAGAGCGTGTGGACAAAGCACGTGAGTTAGTTGGACGTCCACTTACCTTATCTGAAAAGATTTTATATTCTCACCTTTGGGAAGGAAAACCTTCACAATCTTTCTCTCGTGGAAAAGATTATGTTGATTTCGCACCAGATAGAGTGGCGTGTCAAGATGCTACTGCTCAAATGGCATTGTTGCAATTTATGCATGCTGGAAAAAGTAAAGTGGCAGTTCCAACAACGGTGCACTGTGATCACTTAATCCAAGCAAAAGTAGATGCAAAAACAGATTTGGCTCGTGCCAAATCACAATCAAGTGAGGTTTTCGATTTCTTATCATCAGTATCTAATAAATATGGAATTGGTTTCTGGAAACCAGGAGCAGGAATTATTCACCAAGTAGTCTTAGAAAATTATGCATTTCCTGGTGGAATGATGATTGGTACCGATTCACATACTGTAAATGCAGGTGGTTTAGGGATGCTAGCGATTGGTGTTGGTGGTGCTGATGCCGTTGATGTAATGTCGGGAATGGCTTGGGAATTGAAGTTTCCAAAACTAATAGGAGTGAAGCTAACAGGAAAACTTTCAGGTTGGACGGCTCCAAAAGACGTAATTCTTAAAGTTGCTGGAATTCTAACTGTAAAAGGAGGAACTGGTGCTATTGTGGAATATTTTGGTGAAGGTGCTACCTCGATGTCTTGTACAGGAAAAGGAACTATTTGTAATATGGGTGCCGAAATTGGCGCTACTACTTCTACTTTTGGTTATGATGCTTCTATGGCGCGTTACTTGCGTTCTACCAATCGTGCTGATGTAGCTGATGCTGCTGATAAAGTAGCAGCTTACTTAACAGGTGATGCTGAAGTATATGCAAATCCGTCGCAATATTTTGACCAAGTAATCGAAATTGATTTATCCACTTTAGAGCCGCATTTAAACGGTCCTTTCACACCAGATTTGGCTACGCCAATTTCTAAAATGAGAGAGGAAGCTACTAAAAACGGTTGGCCTTTGAATATTCAAGTAGGATTGATAGGTTCTTGTACCAACTCCTCTTATGAAGATATTGCACGTTCGGCTTCGATTGCCAAGCAGGTTACAGATAAAAATTTAAAAATAAAATCACAATTTACCATCACACCAGGTTCGGAGGTAGTTCGTTCTACTATTGAACGTGACGGATTTATAGCTACTTTCGATAAGATTGGAGCCACTGTTTTTGCAAATGCTTGTGGTCCTTGTATTGGAATGTGGGACAGAGATGGCGCAGAAAAAGAAGAAAGAAACACGATTGTGCATTCGTTCAACCGTAATTTCTCAAAGCGTGCCGATGGAAATCCAAATACAATGGCATTTGTAGGTTCTCCAGAATTGGTAACCGCTTTAGCTATTGCTGGAGATTTAGGATTTAATCCAATTACCGATAAATTAATCAATGAAGACGGTCAAGAAGTAATGCTTGAAGAACCAACAGGTGATGAATTACCAACAAAAGGCTTCTACGCAGAAGATCCAGGATATCAAGCACCTGCTGAAGATGGTTCTAGTGTGAAAATTGTGGTGAGCGAAACATCGGAAAGATTGCAATTGTTAGCACCTTTCGATGCATGGGATGGAAAAAATATTACAGGAGCTAAATTGTTAATCAAAGCTTTTGGTAAATGTACCACCGACCATATTTCTATGGCTGGACCTTGGTTGCGTTTCCGCGGACACTTAGATGCCATTTCAAACAATATGTTGATTGGTGCCATTAATGCGTTCAACCAAAAAGCAAATACCGTAAAAAACCAATTGACTGGAACTTACGATGCCGTTCCTGCAGTTGCAAGAGCATATAAAGCCGCTGGGGTACCTTCAATTGTTGTAGGAGATCACAATTATGGTGAAGGTTCTTCAAGAGAACACGCAGCAATGGAACCAAGATTCTTGGGTGTAA
>NZ_JANOQD010000081.1:0-35132 GCF_031422135.1 Flavobacterium sp.
TGAAAGCATATAAGCGCGAAACCCACCACAAGATGAGATTTCTTTTAAGGGTCGTGGAAGATGACCACGTTGATAGGCTATAGATGTAAAGGCAGTAATGTCATAGTCGAGTAGTACTAATAACCCGTAAGCTTATGTACACACCTTTTCCCGAGTCGCAAGACTCGGGAAGAAACTTTCTAATTACAAACATTTTTATCTCAGTATGTTAAGATATTTTCCAGCCAAGCTGGATAAGTCTTAAAGTTTGAAAGTCAAAAGTCATAACATCCATAGAAGGAGTTTAAGACATTAGACATTTAGAGTTTAGACTAATAATTCTTAAGGTGGTTATTGCGGCGGGGCTCACCTCTTCCCATCTCGAACAGAGAAGTTAAGCCCGCCTGCGCAGATGGTACTGCAATTTTGTGGGAGAGTATGTCGTCGCCTTTCTTTTGAAAAACCTTATCCAAACGGATAGGGTTTTTTTGTTTTTATTAGGATCGACGTGTTCGCCTAACGGCTCGGTTCGTCGCCTTTCTTTTGAAAAACCCTATCCAAACGGATAGGGTTTTTTTGTTTACTTTTCTCTCAATATCTTTTGATTGTAAGTATAACCTATAGCTCCTAATTTAATAAAATGTATATTAATGCAACCTCAAATTATAAAAAATAGTTTATGAGAATGTTTTATTTAATTTATACATCATAACTTTACGGAATGTATGCTATTGTAGATTGTAATAATTTTTATGCTTCTTGTGAGCGTGTTTTTCATCCTGAATTTATAGGTAAACCCATTGTTGTTTTGTCAAATAATGATGGTTGTGTCATTGCTAGAAGTGAGGAGGTTAAAGAGCTTGGTATTGCAATGGGTAATCCTGAATTTAAAATTAGGGATGATTTGAAACGTTTGAATGTGAAAGTTTTTTCTTCAAATTATGCTTTATATGGTGATTTAAGTAACCGTGTGATGATTATTTTGAAACAGTTTTCTCCGAATGTTGAGATTTACAGTATAGATGAGGCTTTTATAAATTTTGAAGGGATGAGTGTTGGAGATTATCAATATTGTGGATTTCAAATGAAAGAAAGACTCCAAAAATGGTTGGGTCTTCCAGTTTCTATAGGGTTTGCACCTACTAAGGTATTGTCAAAAATAGCTAATAAAATAGCTAAAAAATTTCCTGATAGGACTAAAAGTGTTTACATTATTGACTCCGAAGAAAAACGGATTAAGGCTTTAAAATGGACTAAAATTCAAGATGTTTGGGGTATTGGTTTCAGATTATCTAAAAAATTAATTGCTAGAAATGTGATGACTGCTTTTGATTTTGTGCAGCCAGAGCAGGAAAATTGGATTAAGCGAGAAATGGGTGTTGTTGGTTTGCGACTTAAAAATGAATTGGAAGGAAAATCAGTATTGGAATTTGATGAACCTAGAGTTTCTAAAAAATCAATTGCAATTACTCGTAGTTTTGAGTCTAAATTATCTTCTTTTGATGATTTGAAAGAGCGTATTTCTACTTTTGCTACTATATGCGCAGAAAAATTACGCAAGCAAAATACTTGTTGTTATACTGTAATTGTTTTTATTAAAAAAGATAAATATCAGAATTCTAGTCAACGATATTATTATAGTATGATGGAAACACTTCCGTTTGCTAGTAATTCGAATATTACGATTAGTAACTTGGCAATAAAGATGATGAAACAAATGTATGAGCCAAATCAAAAATATCAAAAAGGAGGAGTTATTGTCACTCAAATTATTCCACAAGATGCCAAACAGTTTCATTTGTTTGAAGAAGAAAATCCTAAGCACCAAAAATTGATGGAAGTTATGGATTATCTTCATAAAAAAATGGGGCAACGAAAAATACGTTTAGGCAATCAGGATTTGCAACGTACTTGGAAAATGCGTCAGAACCATTTGTCAAAAAATTTCACTACAGATATTAACGATATTATTGAAGTACAATGCAAATAGAAAATAGCAAACTCATTTTTTTTATTCCAGATTATGTAAATACTAATGAATATTCTTTTATTTCAGATGGTATTAAAGCTGGATTTCCTTCACCTGCCGCAGATTTTGATGGTACAAAAATTAGTTTAGACTCGTTTTTGGTAAAAAATAAAGAAGCAACATTTTATGCTCGTGCAAAAGGGAATTCAATGATTGGTGCAGGGATTAATGATGGTGATATTCTCGTTATTGACAGAAGTTTAGAGCCTATAAACAATAAAATTGCAGTTTGTTTAATTGATGGTGAATTTACTGTCAAACGTATTAAAATTGAAAAAAATTGTGTATATCTAGTACCTGAAAATGATGATTATAAACCAATTCTAGTTACTGAAGATACTACTTTGATTGTCTGGGGAATTGTAACGTATGTTATAAAAAGCTTGTAATTACTGAATATCTCGCAGTTTTAATTGCAATGTGGTTGTTCCATTCCATTCATTTTCATCAATCGAATAAAGACCTTCAAAAGATTTTTGGTTTAAAGTAATATTTATTTTTTTAGCTAAATTAAATCCTATTGCTGCAAAACCTTCACTATTGTTTTGTTTTACAAACAAACGCAAGTGTTCTTCATTTTTCCCTAAAGTTTTTGAATAACCAGTATCTCGAATATTTTTTGAAATAAAAACAGGAGTCATATTTTGCGGTCCAAAGGGCTCAAATTGCTTTAAAATTCTAAAAAATTTATCGTTTATATCGTTTAAATCAATCTCTGTATCTACTGTGATTTCTGGAGTTCGTAAATGTTCTGGAATGGTTTGTTTTACAACTTCTTCAAATTTATTTTTGAATACTTTGTAATTGCCTTCGTTCAAAGTCATTCCTGCAGCATACATATGTCCGCCAAACTGTTCTAAATGTTCTGCGCTGGCTTCTAAAGCATTATAAATATCAAAATCTTTTACAGATCTTGCTGATGCAGCTAGTTTGTCTCCACTTTTGGTGAAAACAATCGTTGGTTTGTAATGTGTTTCTATAATTCGGGAGGCTACAATTCCAATAACTCCTTTGTGCCAATCTTCTTGATAAACTACATTAGTATAGTTGTTTTCTTCTTCATTATTCTCGATTTGTTGTAATGCTTCTTGTGTAATTTTTTTGTCTAAATCTTTTCTGTCTGAGTTAAAAATTTCTATTTGAGAAGCAAATTCCTCTGCTTGTGGCAAATCGAATTCAGTCAATAACTCGACGGCATAATTGCCGTGCTTTATTCTTCCAGCTGCATTAATCCTTGGAGCAATAATAAATACGACATCGGTAATAGTCAAAACTTTTTTCTTCAAATTCTGAATCAATGCTTTAATTCCTGGTCTCGGATTTGAATTGATGACTTCCAATCCAAATTTTGCCAAAATGCGATTTTCACCAGTCATAGGAACAATATCTGCAGCAATAGCAGTAGCTACTAAATCCAAATAAGGAAGCAAATCATCAATCGTTTGATTTCTGTTTTTTGCTAATGCTTGAATGAGTTTAAAACCGACTCCGCAACCACACAATTCATCGTAAGGATAATGACAATCATCTCGTTTTGGATCTAAAACAGCTACAGCATCAGGCAAAATAAGACCGGGTCTGTGGTGATCGCAAATTATAAAGTCAATGTTTTTTTCTTTGGCGTAGGTTATATGATCGATAGATTTTATACCACAATCTAGCGCTATGATTAAAGTAATTCCATTGTCATCTGCAAAATCAATTCCTTTATAAGAAATACCATAGCCTTCATCGTAACGATCAGGAATATAGGTAGCAATATTGGTATAATATGTTTTTAAATAAGAGGAAACGAGTGAGACAGCAGTTGTTCCATCTACATCGTAATCGCCAAAAATTAAAATATTTTCATTGTTTTTGATCGCTTTTTCCACTCGATTAACTGCTTTATCCATATCTTTCATCAAATAAGGATTGTGTAAATCGTTTAAACTAGGGCGAAAAAACTGTTTGGCTTGATCGTAAGTTTCAATGCCACGTTGAATCAAAAGTGTCGCAATAATCGGGTCAACCTGTAAATCGTTTTGTAAGGCTTGTACTTTTTGCTTTTCGGCTTTCGGTTTTAGTGTCCAACGCATTTTGGCTATAATTATTTTAAACTTTTTCCCATAACACAAACCACAATTTCTCCTTTTGGAGGTTTCATTTCAAAGTGTTTTAAAACTTCTGTAGCGGTTCCTCTTACAGTTTCTTCGTGTAATTTTGATATTTCTCTAGAAACAGAAACAAGTCTTTCAGCTCCAAAATATTGAATAAATTCGCCTATCGTCTTGACTAATTTGTGTGGAGAAACATACAAAATCATTGTGCGAGTTTCTTCGGCTAGAGCTAAATACCTGGTTTGGCGTCCTTTTTTATCAGGTAAAAATCCTTCAAATATAAATTTATCATTTGGGAATCCACTATTGACTAATGCAGGTACAAATGCTGTGGCTCCAGGCAAACAGTCTACTTCAATATTGTTTTCTACACAAGCTCGTGTGAGCAAAAAACCTGGGTCTGAAATCGCAGGTGTTCCTGCATCAGAAATTAAAGCAATGTTTTCTCCCGCTTTTAATCTGGAAATGATATTTTCGACCGTTTTATGTTCGTTATGCATATGATGACTGTGCATATGAGTTGAAATTTCAAAATGTTTCAAAAGTTTACCACTAGTTCGTGTGTCTTCTGCAAGAATTAGATCGACCTCTTTCAGAACTCGAATCGCTCTAAAAGTCATGTCTTCCAAATTGCCAATTGGTGTTGGTACTAAATATAATTTTCCCATTTATGAAAATTTACTTTCCACAATTTCCATAAATCTATTGGCAAATTCGTCCTGATTTTCCCAATTATTGTAATCAGGTTTTACCATTTTGGTAATAAAATTTTTGGCTTCGTCCACATTGTCAAAGGTGCTTATTTGCGAAATTACCCTATTGAAATCTTCGCTACTTCCTCCAAAAAGATTTTTTTCGAAAGCAATTTTATCATTTAAACCTATATTAATTGATTTTTTTAGTTTGTCATTTAAGTTTGAGGCATCTACTTTATCAAAAACATATTCTTTGGGTTCTGGAATATCTATAAATTTTGAATTTTCAATAGTATTTTGAGCTACTTTATCATCAATTATTTTTGATATTTCTTCTGGAATTTTAGTTTCTTCAATAACAATTTTTTCAAAAACAGGTTCCATTTGGGTAGTAACAAGTAAGTCTTCGATTAAAATTTGTTTTTTATCAACTTTTGGAATTTCAATGATTGGTGTTTCTTCAATTTCAACGCTTTCTTCCGCTTCGATTGTTTTCGCTTCTATAATTTCAATGACAGGGATTTCTATTTTTTTAGGAGTTTCATCCATAACCAATTCATTTTTTAAACTAAAAACGTTTTCCAGTTTTTGTTCAACTTCTGCTAATCCAATAGTTGGTTTTGCATTTCCAAAATTTTCTTCCACAAACAATAAAACAGATAGTTTTTCGTATAGTTTTTGAGTTTCAAGATGTAATTCTCGAACATCTTCCTTGCTTTTTAGCTTCAAAATACGGTGCGCAATGCTAATTAAATCGGCTTCTAACTTTTTTTTCATAACTTTTAGTATTATACTGAATAAAGCTTTGGTTTTTTAATAAATTTGTTTCAGTTACAAAGTAATAAAAACTATTCATTTTTAGCACCAGAAAAATAAAAAATGTTTCTCGAAAATACAGTAAATCATAAAGAACAGTTTGGTTGGATCGAAGTTATTTGCGGTTCGATGTTTTCGGGAAAAACCGAAGAGCTCATACGTCGTTTAAAAAGAGCACAATTTGCCAAACAAAAAGTTGAAATTTTTAAACCATCCATCGATACACGATATGATGAAGAAAAGGTAGTTTCTCACGATGCCAACGAAATTCGTTCCACACCAGTTCCTGCCGCTGCAAATATTGCTATTTTGGCGCAAGGTTGCGATGTAGTAGGAATTGACGAAGCACAGTTTTTTGATGATGAAATTGTAAAAATTTGCAATGATCTTGCCAATTCTGGTATTCGTGTTATTGTAGCAGGGTTGGATATGGATTTCAAAGGAAATCCCTTTGGACCTATGCCTGCGCTGATGGCAACTGCGGAATATGTGACTAAAGTACACGCCGTTTGTACTCGAACAGGAAATCTTGCCAATTATAGTTTTCGGAAAACCGACAATGACAAATTGGTTATGCTTGGAGAAACCGAAGAATATGAGCCATTGAGTCGTGCCGCTTATTTTAATGCGATGAAAAGAAATAGTGAAATGGAAAATTTAAAAAATAAATAATTGAATTTATCCATCAAAAATATAATTCCAATTCTAAATGCCAACTTTCAAGGCATCGATCAAGATGTTTATTTTGATAACGTTTCCATCGACAGTCGTTCATTTCAAAACAATAATAAAACACTTTTTTTTGCAATTGTTGGAATCAATAATGACGCACATACCTATATTGAGGAATTAGTCAAAATGGGTGTCCAAAATTTTGTAGTTACTCATATTCCTAAAGGTTTATCAGGAAAAGCCAATTTTTTAATTCTCGAAAATACACTTTCGGCATTGCAAAATTTTGCCAGCTATTACAGAAATCTTTTTGATTTCCCGATTGTTGGTATAACGGGAAGCAACGGAAAAACTATTGTCAAAGAATGGTTGAATTTCTTATTGAGTCCAGATTATACTATTATTAGAAGTCCAAAAAGCTACAATTCACAAGTTGGTGTGCCACTTTCAGTTATTGGGATTAACGAAAAACACAATTTTGGTATTTTTGAAGCAGGAATTTCTACCATAAATGAAATGGAGCATCTTCACAAAATTATCAATCCAACCATTGGTATTTTAACTAATATTGGTTCGGCTCACGACGAAGGGTTTGCTGATATTTCTCAAAAAATCAAAGAAAAACTAAAACTTTTTTCAACTGTAGACGTTTTAATACTGAATAAAAATAAAACTATTGAAGTTTTTTTAAATCCAAAAATTAAAACATTTACTTGGAGTACAAACGATAAATCAGCCGATGTTTTTTTTCAAAAGAAAACATATAGCAACCACTCTATTTTAAATATAACATACGCAAATCAATGTTTTAAAATCAAAATTCCTTTTACTGACGAAGCTTCAGTCGAAAACAGTATGCATTGCATCCTAACAATGTTACATTTGAAATATGATTTAGAAACCATCGAAAATCGCGTAGCACAATTATTTCCTGTCGAGATGCGACTAAAAGTCAAAAAAGGAATTAACAATTGTACTTTGATTGACGATAGTTATAGTGCCGATTTTCAATCCTTAAAAATCGCATTGGATTTTCTTGAAAATCAAAAACAGCATTTAAAGAAAACACTTATTTTATCAGATATTTTTCAATCAGGCTTGTCCAATGATGATTTGTATGTTCGCGTTTCGCAGTTGTTGGTTTCCAACAAGATTAATCGAGTAATTTGTATTGGCGAAACCATTTCGCAATTCAAGAATAAGTTTCTAAATTCGGTTTCCTTTCCTTCTACCGAAAAGTTTATTGAAGCCTTTGAGACCTTTGATTTTATAAACGAAACCATACTCATAAAGGGCTCTCGTCATTTTGAATTCGAAAAAATCGTATCACTTCTTGAAGAAAAAACACACGAAACCGTACTTGAAATCAACTTGAATGCTATAAGTCACAACTTAAACTATTATAAATCGAAACTAAACCCAAAAACTAAGTTAATGGTAATGGTCAAAGCTTTTGGTTATGGTAGTGGTGGGTATGAAATTGCAAAATTACTAGCCCATCATAAAGTAGATTATCTAGGAGTGGCTTTCGCCGATGAAGGGATTGAATTAAGAAAACAAGGAATTGAATTGCCTATAATGGTTCTAAATCCAGAAATGACAAGTTTTCAATCTATAATTCAATACAATCTAGAACCCGAAATATATAGTATCCGACAATTGAAAGCTTTTTTGAAAATTGCCGAATCAAAACAGTTAAATCAATATCCAATTCATATTAAAATTGATACAGGAATGCATCGACTGGGTTTTGAAAACGATGCAATTGCAGAATTGATAGCAATTTTAGAAAAAGACACAACAGTACAAGTTAAAAGTATTTTATCACATTTAGCCGCCAGTGACGACTTGACTCACGATGTTTTCACGAAAAAGCAAATTTCTGATTTTGAAAAAATTGCTTCTAAAATGGAATCAAAACTAAACATCAAAACGATAAAACACATTTCAAACACTTCAGGAATAAGTAATTATCCAGAAGCACAATTTGATATGGTTCGACTAGGAATTGGTTTGTATGGCATTTCAAACGACGAAAAAGAAACTATTTTACTAGAAAATGTGGGCAGTTTAAAATCGATTATATCCCAAATTAAAACCCTAAATAAAGGGGATAGCGTTGGTTATGGTCGAAGATTTATGGTTGAAAATCAGACAAAAATAGCCACAATTCCCATTGGTTATGCCGACGGAATTTTTAGAAGTTGGGGTAACAAGGTTGGACACGTGTTAATAAACAATCAAAAAGCCGCAATCGTAGGAAGTATTTGTATGGATATGTTGATGGTCGATGTAACCCCAATAAACTGCAAGGAAGGAAACGAAGTTGTCATTTTCGGAAAAAATTTACCCGTCACAGAAATCGCATCTAAATTAAAAACAATCTCCTATGAAATACTTACAAGTGTATCTCAACGGGTAAAACGTGTATTTTATCGAGAATAGTCACTTTTTTTATTTAACAAATGTTTTATTTAACATTTTTTTTTGTTAAATTTGATTATTAATTTTAACTAAAACAAACAAATTATGGGATTTTTCGCAGATTTTAAAGCTTCTTTAATGAAGGGTGATGTATTAAGTTTAGCAACTGCAGTTGTTATTGGTGGTGCCTTTGGTAAAATTGTTGGTTCAGCAGTTGATGATATCATTATGCCAATAGTTGGTGTACTAACAGGTGGTATTGATTTCACAAAAAAATTTATATCTTTAGATGGAAATTCTTACGAGAATCTTGCAAAAGCAAAAGAAGCTGGAGCAGCTTGTTTAACTTACGGAAATTTGGTTCAAGCAGTTATTAACTTTGTTATTATTGCCTTGTTTATTTTTGTAATATTAAGAGCTGCTGAAAAAGCTAAGAAAAAAGAAGTGGAAGCTCCTGCTGCACCGGCTGGACCAACACAAGAAGAATTGCTTACACAAATTAGAGATTTATTAAAAAAGTAATTTCCGCTACATTATATATTCTAACTAAACCGCTTCTTAACTGAGGCGGTTTTTCTTTTTTAATTTGGGGTTACCGCTGAAAAAGCGGTCGGGCTATCCGCTTGTAGTCCTCGCACTTCCTTCGTCAGGCTGTGGGCTACCGCTTTTATCCCTAACCCGAACAAAGACATTAAAAGAAAATAAATTTCTAATAAAAAATAGTTATTTTTGCAATTCAATAGTAATAATCCAATCTTCAAATGAAAGTAGCCGTAGTAGGAGCCACCGGAATGGTAGGCGAAGTAATGCTTCAAATATTAGCAGAAAGAAATTTTCCTGTAACCGAATTAATTCCTGTAGCTTCAGAAAAATCTGTGGGAAAAGAAATTGAATTTAAAGGAAAAAAATATAAAGTTGTAGGAATGCAAACTGCAATTGATAGGAAAGCAGATATTGCTTTGTTTTCTGCTGGTGGAGAAACATCGTTGGAATGGGCACCAAAATTTGCAGAAGCTGGAACTACAGTTATCGATAATTCTTCCGCTTGGAGAATGGATCCAACAAAAAAGTTGGTTGTTCCAGAAATAAATGGTTCGATATTGACCAAAGACGACAAAATAATTCCCAATGCAAACTGTTCTACCATTCAATTGGTTATGGCACTAGCACCATTGCATAAAAAATATAAAGTAAAAAGAGTAATTGTATCCACCTACCAATCTATCACTGGAACAGGTGTAAAAGGAGTACAACAACTCGAAAACGAATATGCTGGAATACAAGGCGAAATGGCTTATAAATACCCAATTCATCGCAACGCTATCCCACATTGCGATAGCTTTGAAGACAATGGTTACACCAAAGAAGAAATGAAACTCGTTCGGGAAACACAAAAAATTTTAGACGACAGAACCATTGCTGTTACTGCAACAGCGGTTCGAGTTCCAATAGTGGGCGGACATAGCGAAGCGGTGAATGTCGAATTTGAAAATGATTTTGATGTAGATGATGTTCGCAGACTTTTGCACAATACACCAGGCATAACTGTTCAAGATAATTTAGACACGTTTACGTATCCAATGCCATTGTACGCAGAAGGGAAGGACGATGTTTTTGTAGGTCGTATTCGTCGTGATCACAGTCAACCTAATTCTTTAAATATGTGGATTGTTGCCGATAATTTACGCAAAGGAGCTGCCACAAATACAGTTCAAATTGCAGAATATTTGGTTAAGAATAGTTTAGTTTAATTTTTTTTACATCAATAAAAACGTTTTACTTAAAATAATAAAAGTAAAACGTTTTTTTATTTTAAATACAATTTGGACACAAGCCTGTCAAAGTAAAATTCATTTCCTTTATTTTATAATTTTCAGGAAGTTTAAAACTAGGTACCACATTATCCAAACAAGTTACCGCAAGGCATTTTTCACAATTGAAGTGAATGTGATTGTGTGTATGTGTATCGTCTTTATGCATATGATTGCAACTTGCATATTTTACTATTCCTTCAGGAGTGGCGATTTTATGAACTAAATCTTCATTAACCAATCTTTCTAAAACTCTATAAATAGTTACTCTATCACACAAGCCATTTAAAATATTTTGAATTTCTATATGTGATAATGCTACCTCAGAATGGCTTATTAATTCTAAAATGGCGGATTTTGATGGAGTATTTCGGATAGTTTTCATTTTATTTTGAAAAATTATCGCAATATAGTTGCGTTAATGTAAAATTAAATTATATTTGCAACATAATTGCATTAAGCAAATATAATTTAAATGAGAACAAAACAATCACAAATTTTAGATTTATTAGGAATTTCTAGTACCACTATTTGTTTGGTTCATTGCTTTGTTTTCCCGTTATTGACAATTTTTCAATTTGGTTTTATTGATAATCCCTTGACAGATATTGCATTTGCAGTCATTGGAATGTTTGTTGTTTCTAGAGTTCTAATGAGTGATGCATATTTTATGGTTAAATTTATTTTGTTAATTTCTGCTTTAATTGTAATACTTGGAGTCGTTATGGGAATTATTTTTAAAACAGATTCTTTACTTATTATAATTGGAGGAATTGGAATGATTACAGGACATACTATCAATTTAAAATTGCATAAACATTAATCATAATTCTTGTAAAAAATATAATAAGTGAAACTTTACTAATAAAAATATTAAAAAGAAATTGACTTTGGTTGGTCAATTTATTAGTTGATAGTTACGTACTACTTTTAAAAGTGGACTTAATTATTTTAAAAGCCAGCTTTGGTTGGTTGGTTTTAGTTAATTTTTGAACAGCTCATTAATTTAATGAGCTGTTTTTTAGTTTTTAAAAAACTATTAAAATTGTTAATATCATATAGATTATACATTTGAATTATTATATTTGTCACTTATGAAAAATAAACTGGCCATAATAAACTTTTCTTTAATGATTGCAGTATTGTTCTCAATGCTGTTTCAATCATTGCATAGTTATGAGCATTTGATAGCGGAACTTACCAAAGAAAAATGTCACAAAAAACACATTGGTATAGGAACACAAGTAACACACGAACATAATAGTTTAGAACATTGTTTTGTTTGCGAGTTCACATTTAGTCATTTTACTTCTTCCACTTTAAATTCATTTAAGTCTAGTATTTTTGGTAATTTCTTTAAAAATTACTTTTTTTATATAAATGAAATTCATCAATTCTACAATGGAATTTCGTATCTTCTTCGTGGACCACCAATAGTTTAAAATATTTTTTTTGCAAAGACCACTTTTGAAAGTTGGTGGTTGTTTGTGTTTATATTTTAAATTAAAAAAATGCTAAAAAAACTAATGTTTAGTTTTTTACTACTTATTTGTAATTGCGCATTGTGTCAATACAAAATAAGTGGTAAAATTCTTGGTGAGAACAACAAACCGCTAGAAGGCTGCCATATCCATATAGGAACCAAAACGGTTTCTAGTAATTCCCTAGGAGAATATGTAATTAATAATTTGCCTAGTGGTACGATAGAAATTTTCATTTCAAATTTAGGGTATAAATCAATAAATGAAATTGTCGTTTTGAACAATGATTTTGTTTACAATAGTACTCTAGTTCCTGTTGTGAATTTCCTTAAAGACGTTTTGATATCTAAAAAGAGAAATACGGAGAACAATTCTATTTTGGAACAGAAAATCAAAGCGGAAACTATCGAAAAATACAGCAATCAAACTCTAGGAGATGCCTTGAGAGAAATTGCTGGAGTTACTATTTTGCGAACAGGAAGTAATATTGTAAAACCTATAATCAATGGTTTGCACTCTTCTCGAGTACCTATTATTAGTAACAATGTTCGTCTTGAAGATCAACAATGGGGTTCTGAGCATGCACCTAATTTTGATATTAATGCAGCTGGAAAAATTACGGTTATCAAAGGCGCATCGGGTTTGCAATATGGTGGAGATGCAGTTGGAGGTTTAGTTATTATTGAACCAATTAGTATTAAAAAAGATACCTTGATTGGGAAGACTATTACAAATGGTTCTTCAAATGGAAGAGGAGGAACTATAAGTACAAGTCTTCACAAAGGAAATTTTTGCGATTGGAGTTGGAATGCATTGGGAACTTTTAAATATTTTGGAGATAGAAACTCGGCGAATTACGTATTGTCAAATTCTGGAAATCGAGAACTCAATTTTTCTGGCGATATTAAATTCACTGGAAAAAAATATGATGTTTCGGCTTTTTATAGTTTGTATAACGCACAAATCGGCATTTTGAGTGCATCTCATATTGGGAGTTCATTTGATTTGTATAATTCAATCGACAATCTAATTCCGTCGGTTATAAAAGATTTTACATACAATTTAAAAAGTCCAAAACAAGAAGTTAAACACCATTTAGCAAAATTTAATTTTAACTATTCTATTGATGAATCGTCTTCTTTGGCATTTCAATATTCGTATCAATTTAATAAAAGATTAGAATTTGATATTCGTCGCGGTTCATACAAGAACACAGCTGCTCTGGATTTAGAATTGGTTACACATACAATAAAACTGGATTACAAAAAAGAATTCCAGGATTGGGTAGTGCTATCAGGGTTGAATTTAGAAAATCAAAAAAATAAAGCAAGTACATTGACTGGAGTTCGTCCATTAATCCCTGATTATTTCAAAAACGATTTTGGAATGTATGGCATTTCTAAATATACATTTTCTGAATCATTGACTTTAGATTTTGGTTTACGGTATGATTTTTCAAATACTAATGCAGTAAAATATTATTTAAAATCGAGATGGGATGAAAGAGGTTTTAATACCCAGTTTTCTAATTTTATTGTTGGTGAAAGTGGCAACCAATGGTTGACAAAACCCCGTTTTACGTTTCATAATCTATCGGGAAGTATTGGGTTGCATAAACAAATTGATGTCGATTTAGATTGGTATTTTAATATTAGTTTAGCATCAAGAAATCCAAATCCATCCGAATTTTTTAGTGATGGTTTGCATCATTCGACGGGACAAATTGAATTGGGTGATTTAGGATTACAAAAAGAACAATCCTATAAATTTTCAACAACTTTGCAAAAAAAATGGTCTAAATTTTCTATGGAAATTAATCCGTACATCAATAAAATTAACAATTATATGTTTTTGAAACCAAATGATATTGAAGAAACAATTCGTGGTGTTTTTCCAGTTTGGGATTATCAGCAAACCAATGCTTTATTGACTGGATTGGATTTTAATTCAACTTGGAATTTAGGAAAATCTTGGCAGCATCATTTTTCGTTTGCATCAGTTAATGGTTTTGATGTATCAAATAATGAACCGCTAATTGCGATGCCGCCACTTACTTTTTCGAATAAAATTCAGTTTGTGAAAAAAGATTTTCACGGTTTGGTTTTAGAATTAAAAAATGAAGTTGTTTTGAGACAAACTCAATTTCCTGACACTAATTTTAAGACTGAAATTCTTGTAAATAATGAATTTGTTAAAGTCGATGTCGATATAAGTTCGCCACCTGAAGGGTATCAGTTATGGAGCTTTTATTCAGAAATGAAATTTAAAACTTTCAAAAAATCATTTACAACAGTTACATTTTCTGTTCAAAATATAGTAAACACAAATTACAGAGATTACTTAAACAGTCAACGATTTTTTGTTGACGAATTGGGTAGGAACTTTCAAATTCAATTAAAATTCAATTATTAATAAACTGAATATAAAATCAGATAAAATACAATTAAAATGAAAAATTTAAAAATTAAAGCAGTAGCAATTTTAGCAATTTTAACAATAACTTCGTGTAGTAACGATGATACCCCAATCATAGTGCCACCAGTAAATGAAGAAGAGCTTATTACGACTGTGACTGCAGTATTTACACCTGTAGGTGGTGGAAATGTAATAACATTACAGTCTAAAGACTTAGATGGGGATGGTCTTGGAAATCCAGTTGTTAGTATTTCGGGTTCATTTGCTTTGGGTAAAACTTATAATGGAGAAGTAACCATTCTTGACGAAACCAAAACACCAACGGATAATATTACAGAAGAGGTCCAGACTGAAGCCGTAGACCATCAATTATTCTATGTAGAAACAGGAACTTTACCCGAATTTGCATATACGCCAATAGCCACTTCACCAACAAATTATGATTCAAACGGTAACCCACTTGGTTTGAAAACCATATTTGTTACTACTACAGCCGCAACAGGTGATTTGAAAATAATCTTGAGACACGAAGGTAATAAATCTGCTCCTGGAGTTTCAGCAGGAGATATTACAAATGCTACAGGAGCAACTGACTTTGAAGTTACTTTTACAGGGATTGTTGTAGAATAAATTTTAGGTTTAAATCATACAAAAAAGCTATTCTTCTTGGATAGCTTTTTTTTTTAACGAAATCCTAACATTTCAATTCTTTATATTTGTTTGAATAAAATTAATAACTAATGAAAAAAATAGTTCTACTAATGCTGGTATCCACTTCAATTGCTTCATTTGGACAAAACAATACTGTTTTAAAATATCCTATCACAGAAAAAAAGCCAGTTACAGACAATTATTTTGACACTAAAGTAACCGATAATTACCGTTGGTTAGAAGACGATAAATCTCCAGAAACAGCAGCTTGGGTAAAGGAACAAAATGTAGTGACTTATGGTTATTTAGATCAAATTCCGTTTCGGAATAGCTTGAAAACAAGAATGACTAAGTTATGGAATTACGAAAAAATTTCTGCTCCATTCAAAGAAGGAAATTTTACTTATTTCTATAAAAATGATGGACTTCAAAATCAATCGGTTCTATATAGAAAAAATGCATCAGGCAAAGAAGAAGTTTTTCTAGATCCAAATACTTTTTCAAAAGACGGAACTTCATCACTTGGCGGTGTTGATTTTTCAAAAGACGGTTCCAAAGTGGCTTATGCCATTTCTGAAGGTGGAAGCGATTGGAGAACTATAATAATTATGGATGCGGTTTCTAAAAAAATACTAGAAAAACCTATTGTTGATGTAAAGTTTAGTGGTGTTTCTTGGAAGGGAAACAATGGATTTTATTATTCAAGCTATGACAAACCAAAAGGGAGCGAATTGTCTGCAAAAACAGACCAACACAAATTGTATTTTCATCAATTGGGTACAGAACAAACCACAGATAAATTAATTTATGGAGATACAGAAAAACGCCGTTATGTGGGCGGTTACGTTTCTGAGGATGATAATTATTTGTTTATTTCTGCAGCCAATTCAACATCAGGAAACGAATTGTATTTTATAAATTTAAAGGATGAAAAACAAGCCATAAATACCATAATTACAGGATTCGATTCCGATGTATATGTGATAGAAAATGTAAATTCAAAATTTTATATTTCTACTAATCTGAAAGCACCAAACAAACGTATTGTAACTGTTGATGCCAAGAATCCAACCTCAGAAAACTGGAAAAATTTTATTCCTGAAACCGAAAATGTATTGTCCACTTCGTTAGGAAGTGGTTTTTTCTTTGCTAATTATATGAAAGATGCCATTTCGGTGGTAAAACAATATGATTACGATGGTAATCTAGTTCGTGAAATTGCATTGCCAGGTATAGGAACATCGGGAGGTTTTAATGGAAAAAAAGAAGATAAAACGGTGTATTATTCTTTTACAAACTATACAACTCCTGGAACTATTTATGCTTTAGATCCTAAATCAGGAAAATCATCTGTATATCAAAAACCAAAATTGGATTTTAATGGGGATAATTTTGAGTCGAAACAAGTATTTTACACCTCAAAAGATGGTACTAAAATCCCAATGATTATTACTCATAAAAAAGGTTTGAAACTAGATGGTAGAAACCCAACAGTATTGTATGGTTATGGTGGTTTTAATATTAGCTTGACACCAACTTTTAGTATTTCCAATGCTATTTGGTTAGAAAATGGAGGAGTTTATGCGGTGCCAAACCTTCGTGGTGGTGGAGAATACGGAAAAAAATGGCACAATGCAGGAATCAAAATGCAAAAACAAAATGTATTTGACGATTTTATTGCAGCAGCCGAATATTTGATAGACCAAAAATTTACTTCTTCCGATTTTTTAGCGGTTTCAGGTAGATCAAACGGTGGATTACTTGTTGGAGCAACAATGACACAACGACCAGATTTAATGAAAGTAGCTTTGCCTGGAGTTGGCGTACTTGATATGTTGCGCTACCACACGTTTACAGCTGGAGCTGGTTGGGGTTATGATTATGGAACAGTTAATGATTCGAAAGAAATGTTTGATTATTTAAAAGAATATTCGCCTGTTCAAAACATAAAACAAGAAGTAAAATATCCTGCAACACTAATAACCACGGGAGATCACGATGATAGAGTAGTGCCAGCCCATAGTTTTAAGTTTGCTGCAGAATTGCAAGAAAAACAAACAGGGACAAATCCAACTTTAATTCGAATTGATGTAAATGCAGGTCACGGTGCCGGAAAATCAGTAGCTGCTTCCATTCAAGAAAGTGTAGATGTGATTTCGTTTACGCTATTTAATATGGGAATAAAAGCGTTACCAAGTTTGAAGAAATAAATTTTATAATTCATAAGTGTTTGTTTTTTGATTTTAATAAATTGTTAAAGAATATGAAAAAATTATTTTTTTTAGTATTGTTAGTGTCGTCTCAATTAATTTTTGGGCAAGAAAAAATAGCTAAAAAACCAGAATATGTTATTATAATTAACAATGAAATTGTTTCGATGCAGAAAGTTGAAGAATATGGCAAAAATGGGTATATAAAATCAATGAAAAAGGGAGTTTCTGACATAGAAAGGAACGAATTAGTTAAAAAATTCGGTGATAAAATAGGTGAAAAAGAATTCGTTATATTAGTTTCTGTTTTCTCGGAAAGTGAAAAAATTGAAAATGAAAAAGCAACATCTACTTTAATTGTTGAAAACAATAATGAAAACGAAAAGGATGAATATTTGTTAAGAGTAAATGACATTGCAAACGAATTTACTTTAAAATTAATCGATGGAAAAGAAGTAAAATTATCAGATTTGAAAGGTAAAGTTATACTTTTAAATTTTTGGGCGACTTGGTGTAGTCCTTGTATATTAGAGTTTTATGATATTCCTAAAAAAATTATTGAGCCATTTAAAAATAGTGAATTCATTTTTTTACCAATAGCGATAGGAGAAAATATGGAAAAAGTGTTAAAAAAAATGTTGAAGTTAAATAAAGATGGTATTAATTTTAACGTAGGAATTGATCCTGATAAAACAATATGGAATCAATATGCAACGAAATCAATTCCCAAAAATTTTATAATAGATCAAAAAGGAGTAATTAAATTTGTATCAACAGGGAATTCAGAGGGAAATTTAGATAATATAGCAACCGAAATTAGAAAATTATTACTTAATTAAACTTTGTACAACAATAAGTTTACAAAATTTTGATTCTAGATAAATTCCAAATTTAATTTTTTATTTGTAAATTATTTTTTTTTGCTTCCACCAAATTAATTACTTATTACAAATCTATTTGTAATAAGTAATAATTTTTTACATTACCCATGAATGGATTCTTGTTTTCCATATTTTACAATAATAGAATCTTCAAATTCTATCCAGTCTTTCCAGCGTTTGTTGACTTCGGTTTCGTTACCGTATTTTCTGGCAAGAGTTATAAAAGTAGTATAATGTCCTGCTTCGCTTATCATTAAATCTCGATAAAAAGCAGCCATTTCTTCGTCTTTTATATTTTCTGAAAGCACCTTGAAACGCTCGCAACTTCTAGCTTCAATCATTGCTGAAAAGAGCAATCTATCCACAAGGGATTGGGTTCTACTTCCGTCTTTTTTTAGAAATTTGAATAATTCGTTTACATAATTATCCTTGCGTTCTCGACCTAGTTGGTATCCTTTTTTCTTAATCAAATCGTGAACCATTTGTAAATGTTCCAGTTCCTCACGAGCAATTATTAATAGTTCTGTTACTAATTCTTCTTGTTCCGAGTTTTGAGTAATCATCGTTATAGCATTTGTAGCCGCTTTCTGCTCGCACCAAGCGTGATCGGTCAAAATTTCTTCGATGTTGGTTTCTACAATATTTACCCAAGTCGGATCGGTTCTTAATTTGAGACGTAGCATAGTTGTGATTTCAGTTTGTAAATTTAGTAAATAGAATGTTGTAATTTATTTGTATTTTGATATTTTTTATTTGACTTTTGATATTTGAATTTTTGTACTTTGCACAAAAATATACACTTTGTCAAAAACACTTTTAATAATTGGTTTAGTTTGGCCAGAACCCAAATCATCAGCGGCAGGGACAAGAATGTTGCAGTTAATTGATTTGTTCCAAAATCAAGGGTTTGCAATTATTTTTGCATCAGCAGCTCAAGAAAGCGATTTTTCTTTTGATTTGGAATCGATACAGGTTGCAAAGCAAAAAATAAAACTGAATTGCTCTATTTTTGACGAATTTGTATCTACTTTAAATCCAGAAATGGTGCTTTTTGATAGGTATGTGATTGAAGAGCAGTTTGGTTGGCGGGTTTATGAAAATTGTGGAAGTGCCATCCGAATTCTTGATACGGAAGATTTGCATTGTTTGCGATTGGAAAGGCAAAACGCCATAAAGAAAAATATAGATTTTGAACTGTCAGATTTATTAAATTCGGATGTTGCAAAGCGCGAAATTGCCAGTATGTATCGTTGCGATTTGACTTTGATGATTTCTGAAGTTGAAATGGAAATTTTGACTTCGTTATTTGGGATAAATATTTCTTTATTGCATTATCTGCCTCTTTTTTATGATTTGCAAGAAGAAGATTCGCTTCTGAAATTTAATGTTAAAAAAGATTTTATTTTTATTGGAAATTTTCTTCACGAACCCAATTATGATGCTGTGAAACAACTCAAAGAAAAAATTTGGGCAAAAATTCACAAACAACTTCCAGAGACAAAACTACACATTTATGGAGCATATCCATCTCAAAAAATTTGGCAATTGCACAACGAAAAAAATGGCTTTTTGGTTCACGGTCGAGCCGATAATGCAGCAGAGGTAATAAAAAGTGCAAGAATTCTATTAGCGCCTCTTCGTTTTGGTGCGGGTTTAAAAGGCAAAATACTCGAAGCAATGTTAGTAGGAACGCCAACAGTAACAACATATATCGGCTTAGAAGGGATTTGTGATTCTAATTTTAGCGATGTATCTAAACTTGATGATTTTGATAATTTTGATGGTTTTGTTTCAAAAGCAATTAAACTATATCAAGAAGAAATAGTTTTTGAAAATGCTCAAAAAAAAGGTATTGAAATCATAAAATCAAGATTTGAAAAAGAAATTTTTATGACTACTTTTGAAAGTAGAATTCTAGATTTAAAAATAAATATTCATACGAATCGAAAACAAAATTTTACAGGAACTTTATTACTTCATCATCTTAATTTGAGTACAAAGTATATGTCGAGATGGATTCAAGAAAAAAATAAATCAAACGAATCTTTGTAAACTAAATTTCACTATTTTTATAGATTGTAACATATTAAGACTAAGTTTTTTGAAACAAATTTTTTTAATGATAAAAAAATATTATACTCTTTTATTACTTCTATTTTTATATGTTCCAACATTTGGTCAATTCTTTGATTTTAAGTTAATTAATCAGGAAAATGGCTTGCCGTCGTCTATAATTAATACGATGTTTCAAGACAGTCGTGATTTGATTTGGATAGGCACCAATGGTGGTTTAGTAAAGTTTGATGGTCTGGAATACGAGACTTTTGATTTAGATAATGGGCTTTTAGAATTAGATGTTTCCTCCATCGTTGAAGATGTGAATCACAATTTAATCATTGCAACTGGAAGTGGTGGTGTATTTGTTTTTGATGGAAAAATATTTACTAATACGTTTTCAGTTTCTAATCAGAACTTAACATCTAACGCCATATTTAAACTTATAAAAACTGATTTAGGAGTTGTAGGAATCTCAAAAAACGAAATTTTTAGAATTACCAAGGACTATAACTATCATCTTGTTTCAAAAACTAATAATTTATTTTCTGAGGTTAATTCTTTTTTAGAAACCCCAAATAAATCGTTATTAATTGCTTCTGATAAAGGGATTTTTGAGTTTAAAGACCATAAATTAAATGGAATTCTAACTTCAAAAATTACCGGGAACACTGTTGCTTGCAAAGATTTTGAAAATACAATCCACATAGGAACTTCAAAGGGAGAACTTTTCCAGTTTCATAACAACTTACTTTCTGAACCTGAAATTATAAAATACAACAATAAAGAGGTGTTTCCTATAAATGAATTGTTCGTTGCAAAAAGTGGAAATGTATGGGTAAGTAGCAACCAAGTGGAAGGAATTTGTCTTAAAACTGGCGATTATATTACCTTTTTTAATAGTAAAAATGGTTTTGAAGGTAGGAAAGTGAGTTTCTTTTTTCAAGATAAGATTAAAGACTTATATATAGGAACCAAAGGAAGTGGTTTGTTTAAAACAAAAGCCCAAAAATTTTTAGGTTTCAAAAATACCGAACATGTTAATAGTCCTACTATTTATTCAATTGCTAAGTTGAATGATGATTTTTATACTTTTAATGATGAAAAAGGAATTCAAAAATTTAATTTAACATTTGATGGAACGATATCATTATTAAAAACGTACAATTATAAAAACGGATATACTTCTATAGTAAATAGTAAGAATCAGATTATTTTCTCAACTCAAAAAGGAGTGGTTATTTTTGATAAAAAAACAGAAAAAGAAATTAATTTAAGCAAACAATTAAACAATCAAGAGTTAAATATTAAATCTATTTTTGAAGACGATAAAGGAAGATATTTTGTAGGAACATACAATCAAGGACTGCTCTTAGTAGATGAAAATTTTGTAATTATAAAGAAATTTTCAACGAATAATATTCCATTATTAGGAAAAAACATTTCTTCAATAGTTCAAATTGAAAGAAACAAATGGTTAATAGGTTCTGAGACTGGATTGTTTTTACTTAAAGAGAAGGACAACGGTTTTTATTTTTCTAAAAAAATCATAGACGATTCTATAAAGATAGCTACACAAGATAGTTATGGCAATTTTTGGTTTGCGGGTGAATCCAAACTGTATGCAATTACAAAAGCGTTTTCTAAAAAAGTATATTCTAAAAAATCAGGAATTTTATCGACCTTAATATATACTTTGATTGGAAATAATGAGAACGAACTTCTTGTAGGAAGTAATCTGGGGATTGCTAAAATAAAAGTGAATCAAAATGCAGATATTGAAAGCATTGATAATTACAATAGTAACAATGGTTTTTCGGGATTAGAAACAAATTATAGGTCACAGTTTAAAGACCTTAAAACAGGAAATATTTATTTTGGAACTTCAAGAGGACTTTACTTATTTTTTGCACGATACAAGGTCGATGAAGTAGTGGTTCCAAAAGTAGAAATCGCTAAAATTCAATTGTTAAGTGAAGACAAAGTATGGAATAGTAAATCAAAAAATAATTGGGTAAACCTTCCAAGTCAGAATCAAGTTTTTAATAAAAATGAAAATCAATTTACATTTAAGTTTAGAACGGTAAATAATAAGTATTCTCAATCAGGGCTATATTCCTATCTATTGGATGGAAATAATTTTAAAAACTGGTCAAAACCATCTGCATTGAATAGTGTGACGTTTTCTAATTTGAATTATGGCAATTATGTTTTTAAAGTTAAAATCGTTGATATTCTTGGGAAATCGATAAGCGAAGAAACGCGATATGCGTTTAGTATACAAAAACCATTTTACTTAAGTTGGTGGTTTATCTTGAGTCTTATAGTTATATTATATTCTGTTATTACATTATTTTTTAATAAATCATCAAATTACAATAAAAATTTTGTCAAGAATTACTCAGAAATTCAAACTTCTACAGAACAATATAGTCTTTATTTTTTGTTTTTAGGAATTAGTTTACCACTTATAGAATTGTTGATAGAACTTACTAATGTTAGAATACGAAATACCTTTCAGCTAAATATAATTGTTGGTTCTGTTTTGATTTTAATCTATTTATTAAGTAAAAAAGTAAAATGGATTTACAATAATCTGGGAACTATTTTTCTTTTTTTATTTATTTTTTATGGAATTACTACAATTCTAAAATTAATTTATTATCCTAACAATATTGCTTCGGCACTAGAGTTTGTGTTTATGTTCTCCTTGTCCTATAATGTTTTTAAATCCATTAGAATATACTGGCTTTTTGTTTTTCTAATTTTTGGATTAATAGGAATACTTTATATAGCGAATAGTATTCCAAGAGAAGAAACCGTTACTCTTTTAAATATATGTTTCTTAGTTGCTATTTTAAATCACGTTCGTCATATTTCGAATTTAAATTCAAAAGATAAATTTTTGTTTGCTGACAATATTGTTAATAAAGGCACTTCACTAGTTCTTGCTGTCAATAAATCAGGAGAAGTAGTATATTGTAGTGAAACCGTAAAACAAATTTTAGGTTTTGATCAAAATGAAGTTTTAGGATTCAGTTATTGGCTTTTGACTGATGATAGAGAATTTACCACCGAAAATTACAATCCAAGCGATACCTTGTATGTTAGAAAATTAAAATGTAAAGATGGAAGCTACCGTTTTATACAATGGAAAGATTCTAGATATTCAGACGATTTGTATGTAGGTGTTGGACAAGATGTTACTGAGCGTGTGCAAATCGAAAATCAATATAAAAACCTGATTGAGAATGCAACTGATATTATTTTTGAAACAGATAAATTAGGTAATTTCACATTCATTAATAAGTTTACTGAGATAAGTTTAGGCTATGATTTGAATGAAATTATTGGCAAAACATTTATTACTTTTGTTCAAGACTCACATAAAGAAAAAGTTTTAGACTACTACACTTCTATTTCAAAAATAGATAATGAAATTCCAGCAATTGAGTTTCCAATTGTAACAAAAGGAAATAAGGTAATATGGATTTCACAAAAAGCATCAATAATTAGAAATGAACTGAATAAAATAGCAGGATTTTCAGCTATTGCTCGTGATATTACATTACTGAAAAATATTGAATCAGAAAATAAAACACGACAAGAAAAATTACAAAAGTATAACGAAACATTAAATGTACTAGTTTCTACCCGATACAATGAAAATGATTCTATTGTTTATATTATTGAAAACATTTTAAAACTAGCCACTATAGCCTTAAAGACCAGTAGAACAAGTTATTGGGAAAATTTGCCAGACAGAATTAATTGCTTTAGTCTATATGATATAAATACTGACAAGTATTATAATGACGATCAATGTATCAAAACCGAAAGACCCATTTATTTTCAAGCACTTGAAAAAAATAAAATAATTGTAGCAAACGATGTGTTTGCTAGTCCTGAAGTACAAGAATTTTGTGAAGAATATTATATCGAGGAGAACATCAAATCTATGCTGGACATTTCAATCTATTTGAATGGTCAAGTGGAAGGATTAGTGAGTGTTGAATCAGTTGGGAAACAAGTAAATTGGGACAATGACGACATAGGATTTGTGCGATCAATAGCAGATATTATAGCGATAGTATTAGAAACAAGAGAACGAATTGCAGTCGAAAACAAGTTGGCTTACAAGAGTGAATTACTATCCACGATTACAAAAATCACCAATAAGTTTTTAATTAATTCTGATATAAATATCATTTTTGATGAAGTATTATCAACCTTAGGAGTTGCTACTAATGTAGATAGAGTTTATTATTTTGACAACGATAGTAAAAATAGAACCACAGTACAACGATACGAATGGGTAAGTAGACCCGAGCTTTCTGAAATTAATAATCCAGAATTGCAAAACTATTCCTATGATTATTTTATGGATTATATCCAAATTTTGCAGCAAAATAAGTTTTATAATTTCCTTGTAAAGAATGTAGAGAATTTAGTATATAAGAAAAATCTAGAAGAACAAAATATTCTTTCCATATTAATTTTACCCATTTTTGTAAAAGAACAATTATATGGTTACATAGGTTTTGATGATTGCACAATCGAAAGAGTTTGGTCAGACGACGAAATTAATATATTAGAAGCATTAGCTATTAATATATCCTCTTCTTTTGAAAGAAATATTAATGAGGCAATGATTTTTGAAAGCGAAGAACGTTTTAAACTATTGGCGAACAATATTCCAGGGACGGTTTACCTTTCTGAAAATGACGAAAAATGGTCTAAATTGTATCTAAATGATGAAATTGAAAAACTTACAGGTTTCAAAAAAGAACTTTTTCTAAATAAAGAAATGTATCTTATTGATTTAGTGCATCCGGATGATAAAAAGTATGTCATAGATAAAGCGAATAATGCCATTCTTAAAAATATTCCTTTCCATCTCACTTATAGACTACTAAATGCGAATAATGATTATATTTGGATAGAAGAATTTGGAGACACTATTGTTAAAGATGGTAAAGTAAATTATATTGAAGGAATTTTACTTGACATTACTCAAAAAATTGAAATTGACAACCAAATAAAAGCTAGAGAACTAGCGGAAGCTTCAAATAAAGCTAAGTCAGAGTTTTTAGCAAATATGAGTCACGAGATTCGAACTCCATTAAACGCCATTGTAGGATTTTCAAATTTATTGCAAGACTCTAAACTCGAAAAAACTCAAAAAAACTATATCAATACAGTAAATCAATCCGCACATATTTTACTCGAAGTCGTAAATGATATATTAGATTTTTCTAAAATTGAAACAGGAAAACTAGAATTAGAATACAGAAAAACCGATTTGTATGAACTTGTAAGTCACATTACAAATATAATTCGGTTTGATTCCGAACAAAAAGGAATCACTTTAGACATTTCCATTCATAAGGATATTCCAAGAAATGTAAGTATTGACTCCCTTAGAATAAAACAAGTATTGATTAATTTATTATCAAATGCAGTCAAATTTACAAACCGAGGTGGTGTTAAATTTAATATTGATTTAATTTCAAAATTTGACGATCAAATCAAAATTAGATTTTCAGTAATCGATAGTGGAATAGGAATAAAATCAAGTAATAAACAAAAAATATTTGAACCTTTCTCACAAGAAGACAGCTCGACTACACGGAAATATGGAGGAACAGGTTTAGGACTCACCATTTCAAATAATTTACTACTTTTAATGAATAGTAAATTGGAATTAGACAGTGATTATAAAAAAGGAAGTAATTTCTATTTTGATTTAGATCTTAAATTTTATAAATCTGAAAACCAAGACCTAATCAATACTATTGAAATTGAATATGAAGATATTAGCCAAGACAATAGAGTACTATTATTAAAGCAAGTCAAAAAAATTCTTATAGTTGAAGACAACAAAATCAATATGTTACTAGCAAGAACATTGATTAAAAACATAATGCCAAATGCCTTAATTTATGAAGCTATAAACGGTAAATTAGGTGTCGAAAAATTCCTTGAAGTACAACCAGATATTATATTATTAGACATTCAAATGCCAGTAATGAATGGCTATGAAACGGCTCTTGAAATTAGAAAAACAGACAAAAAAACACCAATTATTGCACTAACAGCCGGAACAATTATGGGTGAAAAAGAAAAATGTATCGAAGCAGGAATGAACGATTATATTTCTAAACCCATTCTAAAAGATTTATTTGAAAATGTGTTGTTGAAGTGGATACAATAAAAAGGAAAAAGTATATTTGTAATAAAAAACAAGAATTATGAAATGGATAGGAAGACGTCAAAGTGACAATGTAGAAGACAGAAGAGGAATGTCTTCTGGTGGAAAAGTAGTTGCAGGAGGAGGTTTTTTAGGGATAGTAATTTTGTTATTAAGTATTTTTGGTGGCGAACAAGTACAACAGTTTTTGCCTGCTTTAGAGCAAATGAACAATCAACAACAAACTTCAACGCAAACAGAATCTAGAACATTAACTCAAGAAGAGGAACAAGTTGGGGGATTTGTAAAAACAGTTTTTGCAGATACGGAAGATATTTGGGCACAAATTTTTCAAGAAAATAATCTTGAATACCGACAGCCCAAAATGGTTTTATTTTCTGATGCAGTTGAAACCGCCTGCGGAAGTGCAACAGCTGCTTCAGGACCATTTTATTGTCCTGGAGACGAAAAAGTCTATATGGATTTAGTTTTTTTTAACGAATTGCAAACTCGTTTTGGAGCTAAAGGTGGCGATTTTGCCATTGCATACGTTATTGCTCACGAAGTAGGTCACCACATTCAAACGGTTCTAGGAACATCAAACAAAGTGCGTCAATTACAGCAGAGTAGGAGCCAAGAAGATGCTAATAAACTTTCAGTTGCCTTGGAACTTCAAGCCGATTTTTATGCCGGACTTTGGACAAAATACAACCAGCAAAATTTGGATATGAACGATCTAGACGAAGCATTGAGTGCCGCGCAAGCCGTTGGCGATGATGCCATTCAACAAAGAACACAAGGTCACATTGAACCAGAATCGTTTACACACGGTACATCTGAACAACGAAAATATTGGTTTATGCGAGGTTTCAAAACGGGAGATATTCGTCAAGGCGATACTTTTGCAGAAATGGAATAAAGAAATAATGAAAATTTGAAATTAGTTGATATGTTTTTTAGATTTTAACAATTTTTTCTTGCTTCTCTTTTTCTATTGGTTTTTTATCAAAAGCTGCTATAATTTTGTTAAACATTTTAGACAATAAACTTCTTTTTTCGGTAATAATTTCAGCTGTTCCAATCATATTTTTTGAAAATAATAATTCTTGATTACTATCACTTTTTAATCCGTTTGGTAAATCGACAGTAATTAAATAATAATTTTCGGTTGGAATTAATGATGTCGATTTTACTTTACCCACTAATTTGCCAAATTCCTGATAAGGATAAGAAACTAATTTAATAATTACTTCTTGTCCTATTTTTATTTTTCCAGCTCCGTTAAGTGGTACAACAAGTTGTGCAACTACCTGATTATCTTTTGGTAAAACACTAAAAATTGGGTCGCCTTGTTTTATAAATTGGTATGATGTGATAAACTGCATCATATCTACCTCGCCATCTTGTGGTACTTTAAAAACATATTTTGATTCCCAAGAGTTTATGGCTTGAAAAAGTTGTTGAAACGAGGTAATCAACTTCATTTCTGAATGTGTAATATTTTCATCTTTTTCAAGATTTAAAATACTAATGTTTTGTTTATTATCGCTAATACTAAACTTGTTTTCAATGTCTTTTGACTCATAAGATTTCAAATTTTCATTTTCTCTGTAGTAATTTCTAATGGTTTGTTCGTATTCTCCTTTTAAAATTAATCCTTTTGAAAAAAGGATTGAATCCTCAGTTAACTTATTTTTTACCAGTAAAATATCAGATTTTTTTATTTTTTTAATATCATCTCTCTGCTGTAACATTTCATTGTATTTACCTATTTGTTTACTCAACAACATTTTTTTAGCATCGTTTTCTGGATGCTCTTTGGCGTCTTCACAAGTGTGTAATACATTTATTAAATTAAGATAATATTCTTGAATTTCACCAAGTTGACTGCCAATAGCAAAACTTAAATCTTTTGTTTTTAATTCTAAAATGTTACTTTGAAATTGCTTTAAAATAGTTTTCAATTTTTTGACATCTTCTTCATTTGCTGGATTTTCTATTACGGCAAGAAAATCATCTTTTTTCATCATTTTATGAGAAGCAAATTCTTTAAGAATGATTTTTCCTGAGTTTTGTGCTATCAATTCAATAGGTGGTTTTAAAGCTGTTACTTGCGCTTCACCCATTATAATTTCTGGCGATTTAATAATAGCTAAAAGTGTAAATGAAACAATTATAATCGCTAAAAGTGAATACAATAATATGGAGTTGAATCTTGGAAATTTATTTACAGTATCTGCAAATTCTTCCGAATATTTAATTTTGGAGTTCATCTTTTTCTAAAATCATTTGGTTTTTAAACAATCTGGAGTAATAGCCATTTTTTGACAATAGCATTTTTTCAGTTCCCATTTCCACGATATTTCCTTTGTCGAGTACAATTATATTATCTGCATTTTTAATAGTTGCCAATCGATGTGCTACTAGAATAACTGTTTTATCTTTAAAAACTTCATTTAAGTTATTTACCAAAATATTTTCATTGATAGAATCCAAAGAATTGGTCGCTTCGTCGAGAAATAAATAATCTGGATTTTTATACAAGGCTCTTGCAATCATAATTCTTTGTTTTTGACCTTCGCTCAAACCTCTGCCATTTTCTCCCATTAATGTATTAAATCCTAAAGGCAATCCTTCAATTTCTTCGGATAGATTTACATTTTTTGTGGTTTCATAAAATGTAACATTATCAAATTCTTTACCTAAAATAATGTTGTCCTTTAGCGTTTCTTTGAAAACATCCGAATTTTGATTGACCACACCTATTTTATCTCTCCACGCACTTAAATCTATGGAAAGCATATTGATATCGCCTATTAAATACTCTCCAGAAGTAGGCAAGTACAATCTCGACAAAATTTTAAGCAATGTGCTTTTACCACTTCCACTTGCCCCAACTATTGCTGTTATTTTTCCTTCAGGAATTTTTAGATTAATATTGTTCAAAATGTAGTTAGCCGAATTATTGTATTTAAAATAAACGCCTTTTAATTCTAACGATTTGTTTTTAGGCAATTCCCGATGCACTATTTTCTCTTCGATTTGTTCGTCTGGCGTGTTACTTGATTCATTGATTCTTAAAAAACTGATGTAGGCAGATTGATATGAGGATATAAAACGAATAATTTCAGAAAGTGGTCCTTTTAATTGTCCTAAAATATATTGTACAGCAATCATCATTCCCAATGTCATTTCTCCTTCTATTACAAAATAGACCGTTAGAAATGTCAGCGCCACATCTGTTAAAGTATTAATTAAATTACTTCCAACAGAATCCACTTGGTTTACCTTCAGTATTCTTAGGTTAATATTATACAATTTAACTTGTATTTTTTCCCACGACCACCGTTTGCCTTGTTCGTAATTGTTGTTTTTGATTTCTTGGATGTGTGTTAAAAGTTCGATCCAATGACTATTATTCTTTGCTTTCAATGAAAAATATTCCATATCCATTTTTTTGCGAATGTTCCAGAAAAACAATGTCCAAGAAATGTATAAAACTCCTCCAGTAAGAAAAACAGCCAATAAAATTGGTTGATAAATAAAAAGGATAATGCCAAATACAAAAAGATTGAAAAAAGCTAGAATAATATTGAAAGCAGAATTCATAATAAAACTTTCCATTCTGTCATAATCTAAGGCTCTTTGAAAAATATCACCCACTAATTTGTTTTCAAAATAGGTTAGGGGCAATTTTAAAAGTTTGATGATGTAATTGGAAAGTATAGAAATCTTAATTCGTGAGGATATATGTATATTGATAGATTGTCGAATCCAATTGCCTAAACTTACACTAATAACTAAAACAATATTGGCAATGAGAAGCAAGAAAATAAAGCTGAAATCTTTGGCTGTAATTCCAGTGTCAACAATAGATTGCGTAATAAATGGTAAAACTGCTTGTAACAATGTTAATACAAACATAGTTAAAAGCAACTGCGTTGCTTGGGTTTTATAAGGTTTCAAATGACTTATGAAATAATTGAACGCATATATTTTTGAAGGGTTTGCAGAGGGTTTTATGTCATTAAACTTGTCAGTTGGTTCCAACAAAAGCAAAACTCCTTTTTCTAATTCATTTTCTGTTTGCTGAATCCAATTTTTTAAAAATTCTTGATAATTGTATTTTACATACCCAAGTTGTGGATCAGAAACATAAATATGATTTTTTGTGACTTTATAAATTATTATGTAGTGCTTGTTTTTCCAATGCGCAATGCAAGGCAATGGGATTTCTTCTAACAAATTGGATAAACTAGCTTTAATTGCCAATGATTTTAAACCCAATCTTTCGGCAGTTAAACTTAATTCGTGAAGCGACAATCCTTCTTTTGAAACTGCCGAGTATTCGTTTATATCTTGTAGTGATAAAAATTTGCCGTAATGTTTTGCTATTATTTGTATACAAGTTGGACCACAGTCTTTGCTGTCCAGTTGAATGTAATTGGGAAATTTATGCATGTAAAGATTTTTTGTAACAATTGATGTAAAATAATTTCTCAAAATCATTTTTTAGGAGTGTACTTATTAATCTGTCAATCACTTGAAAATGAATCCAAATCGGGGCATTTTCAATTACTTTAAAATCAACATCAACTATTTCTTTTTGAATCACTCTAAATATCGAAATCAATTTCTGTTCAGCCTCTTTATTCGTTCCAAAAAAAAGGGCTTCGGTTTCTTTTATTTTATTGTTGAAATAATTGGAAGAACGACTTTTAGTATTTAATTTCCCAAGATAAAAATTATAAATATCATCTATTTTAGCATTTGTTTTTAAAATATAATTTTTAAGAAAACTAGCTAAAAATAGTTCTTTAGACAACTCTTGATTTTGAATAAAATGAACCCATTCAATCAATAATTGATTGACTGTTTTTTCGTTTTGTTTTCCCATAAATTTTATTTCAGGATAGCAAAACATATTGTTGTATGGGAAAGTATATTGGTATTGGGCAAAATTAGTTTTTATAAAATCGATCCAGTGTTGTTTGTTTTTTTCTATAACTAAATTGGCATTTTCAAACACAATATAACAGCCCACTTTTTCTTGATTGTCTTCATCAACTTGATAAATGTGAAATTCTATTTTCTTGTTTTCGGATTTTATTTTATCAATAATGACTTTTATTTCTTGAAAACTAAATAGATTCTCGATATATAAAACTAGTTGCGGTTGCGAATAATCATCGAGTATTAAGTAGTTTGAATATTTACCGTCAATAGGAATGTTGTAATCATTTACTAAAACGAGTAACTCAGAATAAAAAAGATTCTGATTATTATTTTGAGAATAATTAATCAAATTTTGAATTCTATCATTCTCAATAGGCATATTGGTGTTTACAAACCTGCTTTTCAGTTTTGGAGATTTATTGGGAAAAATTCCTTTTGTGATTAAAAAATAATCCAATAATCCTGAAATAGTATCAGCGGCTACCATATAAAACTCAATAGATGGCAATTCTTTTTTAAGAAAAGTAGCGTTTTCTGTTAATGTCAATAAAACATCGTTTAATCCTAATGCCAAATCATTTCGTCTAGTTTTAGGGTACGAATTTGAAATGTATTTTTTGATAAAATCGATATCCTTGTTTTTATCTACAAATGCAATGCCTTCTTGAAAAACAATTCTATAAAAATCGCCTTGTTTGTAGTTTCTAGAAAGTATATCAAATATTTGCGATGGATTAAATTTGATTGGGTTGAACTTTACATTTTCAAAAATATAGGATTCTCTGCTTGACGAGACAAAGTTATCGCTCACTAAAAGCAAATCGACATCGTTTGCTTTTTCAGGATTGGTAACATAACTGCCAAATAGGAGTACGCCTTCTATGTCTGGGAAATGTTGGTTTAGAAAATTGTGTATTAGTTTGGGGTTCATTGATATATGAAAAAATTATTCGTTTGTAGAAAGCTCATTTCCACCACGTATTATGTCATTAGCTTTTTTTATATTTTCTTCCGTTTTAGTAACTAGTTTTATGAAAGTTAAATTCAATTTTTGACTTTGATTTTCAAACTTTTCGATAACAACACTTAAAATATAATTTTCATCAATTATAAATTTTTGGTAATCGGCATTTATTAATTCATCGTCGATATGGAAAACTACTGAGTTTTCCTTTATGTTCGTGTGTTTTAATTTAAAATCTGATAACGAAATGAACTTTGGTTTATAATTTTCTTTAGTTTCGATTATAATTTTATCATAATATTTAACGTTATCAATTTCAAAATTTCCTTTTTCAATTTTTACGTTTTCTATTGTATTTGGTTTAATATATTTAATAATAGTTTTGTTAACAAACTTTGAATTAATAAAATAAGCTGGTTTTTTAGTGTTTTCTATTTCATTTTTATAAATAACTTTAATAATTGTATCATTTACAGTTCTTTTCGCTATCCTCTGCAAATCTGTTGCTTTACCAGTAAGTTGTTGACTGTAACTATTTATGGATAAAAAGATTGTTATAATAAAAAGTAACTTTTTCATAATTTTCGATGTTGGTTTGATCTACTTTTTTATTCTAATAGCATTTTCACGTTGCCAAGAATTTCCTTGATTGTCTTTTACATCTTGAGTATAAACTTCAAAAACGGCATTTTTTTTACTTACAATTGCTTTTGGATTATTTGCTATTAGAGTTGTAAAATCATACGATTTGCAACTAATACCCCCTGATGTGTTATAACAAGCTCTTTCAACTTCTATATGATTTACTGCCACTTTGTTTTTCAAGAAAAAAATTATCGCTTTAGTATCTACACTAGAATTATGATAATAATAAGGAATATTTACACCATAATCCTTTTGAATACTTTCTTTGGTTCCATAGCCAGATTCAAAGAGTAAAGCATCCCACTCAAAACAATCTAGACTGTCTCTAAAATTAAGCACTTCTCCTTGTACTATTTCTTTATTTGATAGAGGAGCAAGTTTGTTGTCTAAATTTATTAAGCATTTTTCTTTGTATCCTTTACAACTAGAAAGTAACAAAGAGGTAAGTACAACATAACAAATGTTTCTCATATTTTTTATATTAAACATAGCATCTAAAAATGTATGTTGGTTTGATTTATTTTTTTTAATTTTTATTTCTTACAATTCTAGTTTTTGTAATTGCAAATAAAAGGATATACAAAAAGAATGAAATTATAAAGCATAAAATTAAACTTGTTACAAATGAGAAATTCCTTCCTCTATCACAATTAAAATAATAAATCTTATAATAGTCGGGATTATTAGATGAATTTTCATTTTACTTGTAGAATTATTTTTAAAACACCGCCCAATTGTAAGGCGGAGTTTTTAATTTACCTTTTTATTCTTATCAAATTATCCCACTTATATTTTAAGCCAGTATTACTTACAGCTTCTGCTTCATAAACTTCAAAAACTGCGTCTTTTTTTGCTACAAAAGCATGGTCTGTATATTTCATTAAATTTAAAAAATCATACTTTATATATGTTTGTCTCTGAAGAGAATTTGTTAATAAGATATGATTTATAGCTACTTTGTTTTTTACGAAAAATATATAAGTATCGTTATCCCCATAAAAATTTAACATACTATCCTCATAATTGTAGGGTATTGTTATATCTAACCGTTTTTGAACACTCTCCTTTCTGCTTCCTGCTGCCATAATAACTAAAATAGAGTCCCATTTGATACAGTTTATACTATCTCTAAAATTAATTATTTTCTCCTTTTTTCTATTACCGTTTTTTATTTGTAGCTTTTCTTTAAGGTCAGATATACACTTTTCATTTGGTTGACTATTACAACCCAAAAGTGTAAACAATACTAAAACATTAATAATTATTTTCATATTATAATTTTTTGTTATTATGGAATAGGAACAATATCAATATGACCGTTAACTACAGCAGCATTAAAATCTGATAGGAATTGAGACATATTAGCCTCTGGATTGCCATTTACAATAGCCCAATTATAACCCCAACCGTTGTTATGCAAATCTGACATTAATTCTACATCTCTATTAGGGTAGTTAATATCATAATGTGTTGTTTCATGCAATGTATGAAATTCATGTGCATTTTCAGAACCAATATCAAAAGCATCTAAAGCAGACCACAAAGCATGTCTTAAAGCATCGCTTACTCCATTATGACCTGATGCGAGAGAGAATGCTAATTGTTGATTGCTGTACATGGCAGAAACATAAGTCGGGTGCATATAAAGCCATAAAGCTTCTGGAGCACTTAAATCTCCTGGATAAAGATCATAAATTTGCTGCATATCTGCATCATTTATTCCATCACCATTTGCATCGACAAAATTAGGATCTGTAAGCTCCGTGGTATTATTGGTATTCCAATCAATATTATTATTTCCGTAACCATTTGGATTATTCCAATCTGATGAATAACCACCATTTAAAATATGATTATTGCTGTCGGTATAATCTAAAAAACCGCCACCTGTTTCATTAACTGCATAATTTATCCATCCACCATTTTCTGACGAACCTGAGGTAATAGTTGTAAATCCGCCTCCGTAATCTCCTCCGCCTCCCATATTATGGTAATCATTTCCGCAGTAATCACAACCACCAAAAAGGCTTTTGCTCTCTATAGGGTTTACAATCTCGATGTCTAGAGATAAATTTGACATTGTTTTTGTTGTTTGTTTCATTGTTCTAATCATAAATTTAAAGTTTAAAGGGTTAATGTAATTTCGTCTATTTTGAGTT
>NZ_JANOQD010000082.1:0-2497 GCF_031422135.1 Flavobacterium sp.
AACTCAAAATAGACGAAATTACATTAACCCTTTAAACTTTAAATTTATGATTAGAACAATGAAACAAACAACAAAAACAATGTCAAATTTATCTCTAGACATCGAGATTGTAAACCCTATAGAGAGCAAAAGCCTTTTTGGAGGTTGTGATTACTGCAATAATGGATACTCGCAAGCAACAGGGTGGCGATGTATGATGAATTATGGAGGAAGTCAAAGCGAAGGAGATGGTTATGGTAGTGATATTGCAAGTAATATTGGTTATTATGATAGCAATAACCATACATTAAACGGTGGTTATGCATCAGACTGGAACAATTATGGAGGGGATAATGGTGGCGGAGGTTCTGACAGCGGGAATACATATGATAATTCCTGGGTAGATAATAACGGTGATGGGATAAATGACGGTGACCAATTAATCCCTGTAATCCTTCCAAATCTTCCAGCAAGTGTGGCTATTCAAGCGCAACCTGGTTCTTGTGTTCCAACAAATGCTTCATTTTTAGCAAGCTATTTTGGCTCGCCTCAGTCACCTGAATTTATGATGCATGAATTTGGTTTAACACAAAATTGGAATGCTAATCAAGAGGAATATTATTTATATGATGGATTGGGTGTCGATTTGCAGGTTGCATTTCTTCTACAACAATTTAATATGACCGGAGTAAATACAATTGTTGAAATGACTAATGCTATTGATAATGGGCACCCTGTAATGGCTGCAACCATTGATGCAAATGGTAGTGATGGACATCAAGTTACAATTGTTGGATATGATAGTGCAACAACAATATTTACAGCCTATGATTCAGTTACTGGGACTTATGCCGAATATTTATATTCTGAAATAAGTTTAGCTATTTTATCGTGGGAGATAACTGGCGTAAAACCATGATTTTAAGATTAATATTTACAGTTGCTTGCTTGCAGGCAACTGTAGTGTCGTTTTCTCAAACTGAAACACAAAAGCAATTGATGTATGAGCATATAAATAGAGACTCAAAAGGGAGTAGTATAATTGGGAAAATTCAGCCTATTGAAAACAAAGAAGCGTTATTTAATAACGCACAAATATTACCTGTTTATAAAGTAGTTTTTGATAAAACAAACAAACCAAGTTTTATTCAAAAGGAAAAATATTATCTAGTTTTTTACATTGGAAGGTTGTATATATTTGTAAATAATAAAGGTTCGCGTTTATTTGAAAATAGTCCAATAATACAAAATTTAACTAAATTTAATTCTGAAAAAAAGAAATTTAAAATAGTCTATTTTACTGAAAGTTTTTCGTTTGATAGTGAAATATTTAATCCATTAATCACGGATGATATATTTAGTTATATAATTGACAAAGGAATTCAATATAAGTTTTTTGATTTTATAGATTTTAAATATGGCTCCATTGAAAAGTTGAAAGAGTTTTCTGCACTTGATATAGTAAGAGAAAAATTAACAGTAAAAGATATTAATAATTATATAAAAAGCAATTATTTAACTTTTCAATATTATTGCCCAAAGGACACTACACTTGTATTAAAATCGTTAGTAAATGAAATAAGAAATGCAACAAAAGATTTTTCTAAAGGTCAAGAATTAAAATTAGTTAGTACAATTAAGCAAAAACTTAATCCATTCCCTTTTTTTAAAAAAACACCTAAAAGTCAAAAGTTAAATGACTCGATTGTAAAAATTCAAGAAACAGAAATTAAAAAGATAATTGATGAGCATCAAAAACATCTTTCTAAAGTCATAGGTAATTATGAATTTAAAATATACGGAGTTAGCATTACCAATGAATTGCTGGAGATATTTACGAATAAACAACTTGTTGATTATATAAATTATAACAATTTGATGAGACCTGCTTTAGATACCTTGGTCTTTCAATATAATAGATGGTATCGATACAGCTATGGAAAGGAAGTTTTAATTAAGGCTGGTATTATTAAAAATGATAGTTATAAAGAATTTCAAAATTATTCAAATAAAATTCTTGAAGAATGCGGTTGTCCATTTGATGAATCTATAAAAAGGGAAACAATAATTAGATAAAAATAAAAAATGAAATATATTCCAATCGTATTACTGCTCCTTTTATTTACCAGTTGCAAAGGTCAGCCAACTTCCGTTTGTTTAAGCAAACTTGAAAAAAAAATAGAGGAGCAAATAGATGAATTGTCAAATTATCACCTATCGCTCCAAACCCAAATAAGTTCGCTGACTATGCAATATAAACTATCAAATAGTGTTGGTGAAATGTTATTTGAGCTTTTAAAACTTGGCCGTAAGACCATAGTAGAATATAAAGCGCAACTAGTAGAAAATTTTAATATAGCAATCGAACATCAAAAAGCAATAAACAACCTGTATTTATTAAAACTCAAAATAGACGAAATTACATTAACCCTTTAAACTTTAAATTTATGATTAGAACAATGAAACAAACAACAAAAACAATGTCAAATTTATCTCTAGACATCGAGATTGTAAACCC
>NZ_JANOQD010000083.1:0-2552 GCF_031422135.1 Flavobacterium sp.
ATAATATAACAGTTTACCGACCAGAAATGATTGAAAACTACAATCAAATATTTGCTCGAGACATAGGTTTTGTAATTGATGATGTATTTATAAAATCGAACATTTTGCCTGATAGAGAGCGAGAATTAGAGGCGATTCAGTTTATAATAGACCTAATGAATCCTAAAAAAGTGGTTCGTCCACCCGAAGAAGTGCACATCGAAGGCGGAGACGTGATGCTGTGGAACGACTATATTTTTATTGGAACTTATAAAGGAAGTGATTACAAGGATTATATTACAGCAAGAACAAATATGCATGGAGTTCAATATATCAAGAATTTATTTCCCAACAAGATTGTCAAGGAATTCGATTTAGTAAAATCAAAAATAGAAGCACGAGATAATGCCTTGCACTTAGATTGTTGTTTTCAACCAATAGGTATTGACAAAGGAATCATTTACAAGAGAGGTTTTCGTGAAGAAGCAGATTATATGTTTCTCGTGAATCTTTTTGGTGAAGCAAATCTGTTTCATATTACTAGAAAAGAAATGTATCACATGAATTCTAACGTTTTTTCTATTGATACCAATGTCGTTGTTTCTGAAAAAAAATTCAAACGACTCAATAAATGGCTTCGTTCCAAAGGTTTTGTGGTAGAGGAAATACCGTACGCCGAAATTGCAAAACAAGAAGGATTATTGCGATGTTCTACCTTACCTTTGATTAGGGAATAAAATAATTTTGTAGAGACGTTGCAATGCAACGTCTCTACAAAAAAAATATACAAAAAAATGAAACAAACCACCAATTCCATTTTAATGATTCGTCCAGTTGCGTTCAGAATGAACGAGCAGACTGCCATAAATAATTATTATCAAAAAGTACTTGACGGACTTTCGCCAGAGACTGTAAATGCTAGAGCACAAGAAGAATTTGATACTTTTGTAAACAAGCTAAAAACAGTTGGAATTGATGTTACAGTAGTTGAGGATACTTTAAATCCAGATACGCCAGACAGTATTTTCCCGAACAATTGGATCTCTTTTCACGAAAGTGGCGATGTGGTTTTGTATCCCATGTTTGCTGAAAATCGTCGTCAAGAACGCCGAGAAGATATTCTAGAAATTCTCGAAGACAAAGGTTTTATAATCAACGAATTCATAACCGATTATACTTCGGCAGAAGAAGATGGTTTTTATCTAGAAGGAACAGGAAGTTTGCTTTTAGATAGAGAAAATGGCAAAGCCTATTGTGCACTATCTCCTCGAGCAGACGAAGAATTGTTTATAGAATTTTGTGAAGATTTTGAGTTTACACCCGTATTATTCGAAGCATTTCAAACCGTAAACGGAGAGCGAAAACTCATTTATCATACCAATGTTATGATGTGTCTTGGCGAAACCTTCGCCGTAATTTGTGCTGATTGTATCGATGACAAAAAAGAGCGAAAAATGGTGCTCGATAGTTTGCGTGGCGACGAAAAAGAAGTCATTCTAATTACAGAGGATCAAGTCAATAATTTTGCAGGAAACATGCTCGAGGTAAATGGAACAGATGACAGACGCTATTTAATAATGAGTAAATCGGCACATCAAAGTTTAACCAAAAAACAAATTGCTCAACTCGAAGAGCACGTAACCATTTTAAGTTCGAGTCTTGATACCATTGAAGCTTGTGGTGGCGGAAGCGCAAGATGTATGATGGCAGAAATTTTCTTGCCAAGAGAGGAGTAATTAAATCCCTCTTACAATACTCAAAACCGCACTTATAATGTACTGAACACCAATAGCAATTGTTAAAAAGCCAATAATTCTTGATATGGCAACAATGCCAGAGGTTCCAAGAATTTTAGAAAGGTAATGGGCGCTTTTTAGCATTAAATAAATTATTAATGATACGGCTAAAATTGCTAAACAGGATGCAATAATATCATTTGAAGAATGATGTTCTTGGTAAAATGTAATGAGCAATGATATAGAACCTAGACCAGCAAGCATTGGCATTGCTAGTGGTGTAAGAGCAATGTCATTACGAACTTTTATTTCTTGTTCTACTTTTTTATTAATTCCCTTGTTTTTATTGAACTTACCATTAAGTAACGAAAAACCAGAACTAGTAATAATAATTCCACCCGTAATCCGGAGTGCATTAATTGTAATTCCAAAAAAAGATAGTACATATTGACCGATAAAAAATGAAATAATTAAGATTATAAAAACATTAATAGAAGTCCAAAGTGAAATTCGAGAACGTTCTGTTTTTGTGTCATTTTGAGTCAATCCAACAAAAATAGGAACTGTGCCTATTGGATTAAGAACAGAAAATAACGCTACAAAAAGATACATAAAAAGTTCCATAGTTTTTAGTGCAAATTTACCACCTATTGTGAGAACAAAGTTAAACTTTAAAATAACGTATCGTTAAAATTTAAAAAAAAATCAATCCAATTTTTGTACTTTTGCCAAATGAAAAATAAAAAAACTGTAGTGCTTGGAGCAAGCGTAAAACCAGATAAATATTCCCATTTAGCGATAACAATGTTAGTAGATAAAGGACATTCGGTACTTGCA
>NZ_JANOQD010000084.1:0-3656 GCF_031422135.1 Flavobacterium sp.
AAAAGCCATTCGATAGAATGGCTTTTATATTTTGCTTCTAGGAGTCTTGAGTTCTCGAATCGATTTAAAACGGATTTGGAAAAGCGGTATGTTTTGAGAGTTGAAATTAAGAAGAAATCTGTTATGATAGAAAGGTAAAAAGATATAATTGCTAGATTTACTAAAATTTTGATGGATATGACAGCAAATGAACTCTTTCAGAATTACACAAAACATTTACAATCACTTAATCGAGCCTCAAACAAAACGCTTGGTAAAGCACCTCACAAACCTATTTTGTTATTGTCAATAATCCAGTTAATCCAAAAAGGCGAAATACAATCTAATAGAATTTATATCACTGGTGAATTGGTAATCGCATTCAAAAGCAACTGGAATAAATTAGTTACCACTAATCACACACCAAATTTTTCACTCCCGTTTTTTCATCTTAGTTCAGAACCTTTTTGGAGATTAGTTTATGTAAACGGATTGTTTGACAATAAAGAGAAAATTAGCAGTCTGGGCAAACTCAAAAGCAGGGTAGCTTTTGCTGAAATTGATAAGGATTTATTTGAATTGCTTTTAAATCCGTTTACAAGAGTTGAGATAGAAAACATGTTATTAAACAACTATTTCCCTGACACAAAAGCAAATTTTCAGTTTGGAACAGTAGTTCGATATGATATAGAAACAGTCATTAAAGACCAAATTCTAAATGATACCAAGGAAGAATACCAAACATTAATGAGTCATATTGCAGAAGAATTAACCGAAAATGAAATTGAAGAAGAACGATTTATTAGAGGAAGTATCTTTAAGCGAGAAGTTCCAAAGATATACCAGAACCAATGTTGTATCTCCGGAATGAAAATAGAATCAACAACAAACGCTCAAATGATAGACGCTTGTCACATTGTTCCATTTAGTATTTCTAATGACGATACCGTTTCAAATGGTATCGCATTATCGCCTAATTTGCATAGAGCATACGACAGAGGATTAATTACAATCAACGAAGACTACGTCGTTAAAATCTCGACAGTTGTTAGAGAAAATGAGACACCATTTTCAATTTCACAATTTGCTGGTCGAAGGATTGTCCTTCCCGAAAAAGAAAAAGATTATCCATCACCAGAGAATTTGATGTGGCATAAAAAGGAAGTTTTTGTGTTTTGATATTGAAAACCAAGAAAATTGTATTCCCACAATTAAGACCATAAAAAAAGCCACTCTTTCGAATGGCTTTCTGCTTTTGCTCCCTCTCTTGGGCTCGAACCAAGGACCCTCTGATTAACAGTCAGATGCTCTAACCAACTGAGCTAAGAAGGAAAGTGTATTTCACTTTTAAAGCGGTGCAAATATAGGGCTTAATTTATTTGATGCAAACAAAAATTAATTTTTTTTAATTTTTTTTTATTTACCAACAATTGCCTTATAAATATCGTTTCCATTAGCAAATAAAAGCAATGAGATAAGTAATACGAAACCAACCATTTGGGCGTTTTCTAAAAATTTATCACTTGGTTTTTTGCCAGAAATCATTTCGTATAATAAAAACATAACATGTCCGCCATCAAGCGCAGGAATTGGCAATAAATTCATAACACCAAGCATAATCGACAATAAAGCCGTTATATTCCAGAAAACTTCCCAACTCCATGAGCTTGGAAAAATATTGAAAATAGCGGCAAAACCACCTACTTGTTTGTAAGCTTTGGTTTCTGGATTGAAAATCATTTTTAATTGTTTGCCGTAACCCAGCAATTGATTTTTCCCTTTTTCAATTCCAAAGGGAATCGATTCAAAAAAACTAAATTCTTGCTTACTTATTTTATAATAGCCTAATTTCTCTAGAGATTCTATATCTAAACCCGCCATTTGAACTCCTAATTTTCCTGCTGGATTAACAATTACTGGGATTTGTACTTCTTTTTGATTGCGGAGCACTACAGCAGTAATAGTTTTGTTTTTATGACTTTGTAAAACGGCTTTTAATTCATCAAAATATTTTGTTTTTTGTCCGTTTAGCGATACAATTACGTCTTTAGACAATAACGTTTTATTTGGAGATTCATCCGTAACAGCACTAACAACAAAAGGCATTCTAATAGTTACCAAAGGTGATTTTTCTTGTTTTGATAATTGATCTACAAAATCAATAGGCATTTTGATAGTTAGTTGCGCTCCATTTCTTTCGATAAGAACTTCCTTTGCCATAATGATTTTCATGTTGATGTCATTGTCAAATTTTACAATTTGGTCACCATCACAAGAAATGATTTTATCTCCAGTTTTAAACCCAGCTTTCAGCATTGCTTTATTTTCAATCAAAAGACCGTCTTTCAAATCTGCATTGGCAACATACGTATCTCCATAAGCAAAAGCCATCCCAATGTAAATAACAAAGGCCAAAATAAAATTAACCGTTACACCACCAAGCATAATTATTAATCGTTGCCAAGTTGGTTTAGAACGAAATTCCCACGGTTGTGGCGGCAATGCCATTTGTTCTTTGTCCATGCTTTCGTCAATCATACCCGAAATTTTGACATAACCACCAAGTGGCAACCAGCCAATTCCGTATTCGGTTTCGCCAATTTTCTTTTTAAATAAGGAATATTTAATATCAAAAAACAAGTAGAATTTTTCTACTCTAGTTTTAAATAATTTTGCAGGAATAAAATGCCCTAATTCGTGTAGTATGATGAGTAATGATAAGCTCAATAAAAATTGAGAAAGCTTGATAACTATTTCCATTTTTTTGTCATTGCGAGGAGCGAAGCAATCTCATCCTCTTATTAATTTAATTTTATAACGCACAAAAGTAAGGTTTTCTATTTTAGTTCCAAAGGTTTACTTTTATGCCAGACTATAATTATTTGTTAATAATTGTGTCATTTCCTTTTTTAGTTAGCAAGTTGTCCATTATTTTTACTCAAATTATAACAGTTATGCAAAAAATAAAAACCTCATTACTGTCTTACGGAATGTCAGGAAAAGTATTTCACGCCCCATTTATTGCCCTTCATCAAGGTTTTGAACTCGCTGGTTCATGGGAAAGAAGCAAAAATTTGATACAAATAGATTATCCAAATGCGAAAAGTTATCCAACTCTCGAATCGATTTTAGAAGATAAAACCATTGATTTAGTAATCGTAAACACGCCAGTTGAAACCCATTTTGAGTATACTAAAAAAGTACTTCAAGCCGGAAAACATGCTTTGGTCGAAAAAGCATTTACCACAACACTCGCCGAAGCACATGAATTAGCAGCTTTGTCCAAAGAAAAAAAATTAAAACTAGCCGTTTTTCAAAACCGAAGATGGGACAGTGATTTCAAAACGGTCACCAAAATTATTTCGGAAAAATTATTGGGCCAAATTGTAGAAGCCGAGTTTCATTTTGACCGTTATAATCCTAATTTAAGTCCAAAACAGCATAAGGAAACTGCCAATTCTGGTGCGGGAATTCTCAAAGATTTAGGCCCACATTTAATCGATCAAGCTTTGTTTTTATTTGGTTTACCCAAAGCTGTTTTTGCCGATATTCGCATCACACGACACGGTTCACTAGTTGATGATTGTTTCGATATTTTACTCTATTACGCTGACTTTAGAGTCCGACTCAAAGCAGGATTTTTTGTTCGAGAGAGTATTCCGGCTTATATTATTCAG
>NZ_JANOQD010000085.1:0-4442 GCF_031422135.1 Flavobacterium sp.
ATTCAAAAATCTGTGAAAATCCGTGTAATCTGTGGCAAAAAAATAAAACTATGTACGAAATCCTTTTTTGGAAATATCAAGACGGAATTTATCTCAATCATCACTTGGTTTACGAAGCACTTGTAGAACAAGAAATCGTTGACGGATTAGAAGAACTTCCGGTTATAGTTATCCTGAACAGAATCAACAGCGTGTTCTCAAACTGGGAAAAAGTAGATGAAAACAGCTGGAAAAACCCGAACGGAAAAGGCGCTTTTCACCTCAAATCAACTTCGCAAAGTATTCAAATAGATTGTTACGGCACCGAAGGCAAGACAATGAATTTGCTCGCAGACACTCTAGATGAATTCAAATGTCCGCTTTATGATCCACAAATCCCAATACGTTACGACGAAATGAATGAGTAAAATAGCGATAAATAATGCTTTTTTATCAATATTCTATCATAAAATATAATTTCTCAATTTCCTTCAGCAACAAAAACGAGTTTGTTTTTAGCTTGATTTACTGCCAGTCGGAATATTTTAGAAATCCCCATTTCTTTTACATTGGCAAGTTCTTGCCAAACTAATTTTTTGGAATTGACATTGCAATAAATTAGGCTAGATTCATTAGAAGAAAACAACAAGCCGTCATTTGTTAAATAAAAATCTTCATTGTTTTTGGGCAATTCAATCCATTGATTAATACTTCCTTTTCTATCAATAAAGGATACCCAATTGCTGGTTTTTAGCTTCTGACAAATTACAATTCCATCACGGTATTTATACAAACTACGCCCAATGCTATCAGTCAAAAAGGTTTCGGTTTTGTTTTTTATATTGATTAATTTCAATGTAACATTTGGTCTCGATAATACAAAAGCAGCAATTTCGTTCTTGTTCAACCAACAATAATAACCAATAGAATCCTTTGATGTATATAGCTTTTCAGTCACTATTCCGTCAAATGAAATTCGGGTCAGATTTTGATCGGTGTCCTTTACAACCGAAATAAATTTACCGTCTGGAGTGGTTTTTGGAGAATATTCAGCTTGGCTATTATTCGTTAATTGGTTGGTATTTGTTGTTTCTAAATTGTATAAAAAAACATCGGTTGATTTTTCATCACGTGAACTTACGTAGACAACAGCGTTTAATTTTTCGATAAAACTGGGTTGGTTGTCGTAGCCTTTATTGTTGCTAATATTTACAAGTTTTGCATTTGGAACAATATTAAAAGCAGTTCCTTTTTTTTCAATATTGAGCAAGAATACTTCGGTTGCTGGTTGCGCAAATGCATATTGATGTAGCAATACAATTACAAACAGTAAGCGGTTTAATTTCATATTAAATTGGTTTTTAATGAGGATTTCATTTGTTTGTGAGCACGGATTACAAATCGGCACTATAAGGTTTGTTTTTTACTTATCATTAGTTTTCTTTTTCCTAATTTCTAATTCCTCAAGCAGTTTTCGAGCTTGAGGATGACCGTGTCTTTTTGCTTTTTTAAATAACTTTGTTGCCTTTTCGTAATAATCTTCATAATGATATTGCTCCCAAATTTCGACACAAGATATTGCTGTAATTATTTCAAAATCACTGTCATACCAAGGCATATTTGATGAATTATTATATTCTTTTATACAAGTCCAATAGTCTTTTTTTTCAAATGCTTCTTTTGCGATTTCAAATGCCATTTTGAATTTAGGCCTGCTTCTTTGCTTTTCAGCATTCGCTATTTGTTCATTTCTCAATGCTACTCCACTCCAGTATTGAAGTGCTTGAGAAGAGTCATTATTTAATGGGGTTGATTTAGCATAAGGACTTGTCTGAATATTGCTGTTATTTAACTCGTTATTTTTTTTATCACTCTGCCCTTTGATAAATCCTGAATTATAACCACCTTTATAATTGTCTTGCCCCGGAACTGGAACTGGGCTTACTGGAGGGACAGGGGCAACGCAACCATATTTATTATAACAATATCCTTCTTTATAACCTTCATCCCAACCTTTGGAGAAATCAGATTGTGCATTAATATACTGAAATGCGAATAAAACTAATAGTAATAATGGTAAATTTTTCATAGGAAGTCATTTTTTAATTATTAAAATTCTTTGTTTGATGTTAATAATTTTGCACTCAAGATAGTGCTAATTCCAATTTATTTTTATTGTAGGTATTTATTTTGTTTGTAAACACTAGCTAGAAACTCGCGCAAGCAGGGGAAATTTTGTTATGAGTTTTACACTTTTTTACAAGACAAAACTCTTTTTTATATTTCTATCTTCATTATGACATTCTTTCCAATCTATTTCTGATATTTTTGGAGTTTGAAGATTGTGTTCGATTTCTCCATATTTTTCAGGAGTTAAGATATATTCATTTGAAGTTTTTTCAACGGAATACTGAAATATTTCTGCACAATATAAATGCTCATCTACAAACGAAGGTTTTAAACCAAAATTTACAAACTCGAAATTTGTTGTAATACTTGGATATATCAAACATTCAATATCTCTATTTTTTAAAAGTATGTTGCTGAAAGCGATAGTTAATTTATATTTATAACTTTCATCCTTAGAAACTCTTTCCTTAAATTTAGAAGACATCAATTCTTCGATTTTTTTATCATTCTTAGAATAGTAATTATAGTTTTTTAATACAGTTTTGTAATGTATATTATTTCGTAATAATTCTATCCCAGCGAATTGGCAGCGAACTTTCGTCGTGGCAAATTTTGGATAAAAAATGCCAATTAAAATATCATCTCCATTTTCCGGTTCTAATTCCTTAATTGTAGTTTCTAAGGAATTTGAACAATAAAAAAAGTTTTCTCCTTTATCGCTACAACGATTATAACGATATTCAGATTCTGATATCTTTTTCCAATTAGGATACCATATGCTTTTTATGCAATCAATTTCTGAATCCTTTGCATTTGTAATTTTTCTTGCTCGAAATATTCCTTCAAATGTTGTACTTATCGTTGGACGCGTATGACCAAGTATACTTTCTGATAAAATTTTTTCAATTTTTTCAATTGATTCAGTTTTTAAATCTAATTCTTGTAGTTTTTTATCTATTTCGTGTGTCATAGGGTTGATTGTAAGTCGCATTTATTTATCTCCCAAAATACTGTAATTTGTAAAAAGTTTTATTCTGAGACCATTTTTCATTGAAAATCATCAAGCCTTCTCATTAACAAACCCAACAATCACTTTTTGGTAATAATCATAAGTAGTTTTGGCGATTGATTCCCAACTAAAAATTTTCAAAACACGTTCTCTACCTGCTTTTCCCATTTGAGTTGCAAGCGTTTCATTTTCTAAAAGCAAATTAATTTTTGCAGCAAAATCTCTCTGGAAAGCATCTGGATTTGCAGGATTAAAATCAGTTCTTGAAACACTTAGAAGTGGAACTAAATAACCTGTTGCTCCTTCTACAATAATTTCTGGAATTCCACCCACATGGCTGCCAACTACTGGAGTTTCACAAGCCATAGCTTCTAAGTTTATGATTCCAAATGGTTCGTAAAGTGATGGACAAGCAAACACTCGTGCGTGACTGTAAAGGATTTTTATTTTTTCGCGTGGTAACATTTCAGAAATTAAAATAACACCTTCTCTTTCTGAACTAAGCGCTGTGATTAACGCTTCGGTTTCTGCCGCAATTTCTTTGGTATCTGGTGCTCCAGCACAAAGTACGATTTGGCAATTTTTGTTAAAATATTTCGCCGAAGCAATGAGTTGCGAAATTCCTTTTTGGCGTGTAATTCTGCCTATAAAAAGTACAAAAGGAATGTTTGGATTTATCCCATATTCCAAAAGTAAATCATTGTCAAAAGTAGGTTGATAAAATTCAGGATCAATCCCGTTATGAATTACCGTTACTTTTTCTCGAGCAACACCATAAGCCTCGATAACATCGTCTCTCATTTGTTCGCTTACGGCAATGATTCCATCGGCAGAGTTGTAAGCTTTGTTTTCTAACCATCTGGAGAGAAAATACCCATTGCCTAATTGTTCTACTTTCCATGGTCTGTGTGTTTCTAAACTATGTGTAGTTAATATCAACGGTACTTGTAGTAATTCACGAGAGAAAATCCCAGCCAAATGTGTGTACCAAGTGTGACAATGAATTATATCAGCGGTTGGTGTGGCTTGTGCCATTTCGACATTTTTACTCAAGTTATGAAACATTTTGATATGCTGATTGTTATCATCAACCATTTTTGTCAAGCAAGAATCAATTCCTTGAACATGCATGTTTTTCTCCTCTTCAGATTGGTCTCCAAAACAGCGCACTTCTATTTCTCCTAATTTCGCTAATTCTTGGCTTAAAAAATCAATATGTACACCTGCTCCGCCATAAATATTAGGAGGAAATTCATTAGTAAAAAGAGCTATTTTCATGGGTAAAATATTATAATAAGTTAATAATGTAAAATTAATTCATATC